>DYPP01000084.1 GCA_020719845.1 Treponema denticola
AAAATACTGAGGCTGTCTGATAACTAACCGAGTTATCAGACAGCCTCAATTGGCTTCGCATATCCCGCCAAACCGCTGGAAAGAAGGTTCCCGTCGTTGTATGCTGAATAGGAGCAATCCTACGGAGGTTATCATGAAGTTAAATATGAAGCGCCGAATCGTCGCGCTGGTCTTCGTTTTGGTCGGTGCCGGGCTCTTTGCCCAGGCCAAGCCCCTGCTGACGGTCAACGCCAGCGAAGGACCCGCCCAGGTCATGCTGTCGGGCAAGCTGGTCGGCATCGCCAATCCCAAGTTCGTCGGCCGCGTATCGCCGGGCACCTATGAACTGGTGGTCCGCAAGACGGGTCGTCCGGAATTCCGCCAGCGCATCACCATCGGGAGCGCCGACCTGGTCGTCGACGCCCCGTTGGGCGGTGCCGTGGCCGCCCCCCAGACCCTGCCGGCGCCGCAGACGATCAAGCCCCTGTTCACCCTGACGGTCAGCGCCAACGCCCCGGGCGCCCAGGTGTCGGTCAACGGGTCATCCCTGGGCAGCGCCCCGGCCCGGGCCAGCCTGGAAGCGGGCTCCTATCGGGTGGACGTCAGCGCCCCGGGGTATGAACCCTATTCCGCCACCGTGGCGGTCAACGGCGACACCAACCATGCGGCGACGCTCAGGCAGCAGGTCAGCCAGATCAGGATCACCGCCAACGTTTCCGGCGCGCTGGTCTTCATCAACAACGTCCAGGCGGGCAACGCGCCCTTCGAGACCCGGCTGGCCCCGGGCAGCTACACGCTGCGGGTGAGCGCGCCGGGCTACAACGACTACAGCGCCGGCTTCGTCGTCTCCGGTCCCCAGACCATCGCGGTCAGCCTGATCCCGATGATGGCGACCCTGCGCCTGGCCGTACCGGACCAGTTTGTCAATAAAGAAACCGGCAATCCCCAAGCCAGGGTGGATCTCTACGTGGACGGGAACAAGCAAAACCCCGGAGAGGTCCTGCTGGCGCCGGGACAACACCGTCTGCGCCTGGTATCCGGCGGCCTGGCGGTGGAGACCAACGTGTCCCTGGAAGCGGGCAAGGTCTACGTGATCGAACCGACCCTGGGCATCGGGATACGATGAGTCCGGCCTTCGTCGCCGCCATAGGGAGCCTCCGTTTTCTGCTGGGGCTGTTGTTTTCCTACGGCGAACGGTACGCATCCTGGGCGGCGCTGGCGGTGGCGGCCATTGCCGGCATCGGTTTGCCGGCGGCGCTGCGCCGCAGCCGCGATGATGCGTACCGGGTCGCCGGTCCGGTCGCGGCAGCCCGGGCCGCCCTGCCCTGGGCGGCCCTGTCGGCGGTATTTCTGCTCGATGCCCTGACGCTGGGCGCTGCGGCGCTCAACCCCTGGGCGCTCCTGGTCCTGCTGCCGGTCATCCTGGACTGTTCTTCTTCCGGGGCGTTTTCGCTCTTCGCCGCCGCCGTGCCCGCAGCCATCGGCGTGGCCCAGGCGGGCGGCGCCTTTTCCGGCGGCGTGCCGCAGGCTGCCGACGGGGCGCTGCTGGGGGCGGCCCTGGCGGCGGCGGCGGCGGCCCGATTTATGGGCGGCAAGCGGCTGCTGCTGCTGCGCCGGGCCCACGCTGCCCAAACGGAAAGGGAGCGGTCGCTGGCCAACGTCCGGGACGCGGAAGTGGAGATCGCCGCCCGCATCCAGCGCGCCCTGTTGCTGGATGCGCCGGGGGAGCACACCCGGGAACTCGCGCTGGAGGCCATCACCGTCGCCTCCAACGCCGTGGACGGCGATTTTTACGGCTTCATTCCTTTTTCCCCCTCCCAGGTGGACATCCTGATCGGCGACGTGATGGGCAAGGGCGTACCCGCCGCCCTGGTCGGCGCGGCGCTCAAGAGCGCCTTTCTGCGTTCGTCCCTGCGCCTGATCGTCGCCCACCCGGACAAGCTGCCCCGGCCGGACGAGCTGGTCTCCGCCGTGCACGACGCGGTGGTGCAGGAACTGATGGACCTGGACAGCTTTGCCACCCTGCAGTACGCCCGGATCGACGCTGCGGGCATGCGCCTGGATTTTGTGGACTGCGGCCACACCGCCCTGCTGCACTACGACACGGTGCTGGGCGTCTGCTGGTCCGTCAAAGGGACGGACCTGCCCATCGGGTTTACGGAGCAGAATAAATATACCGGCTATACCCTGCCGTTGGCCCGGGGGGATCGGCTGCTCTTCTATTCCGACGGCGTCAGCGAAGCCCCCAACGAACGGGGCGAACTGTTCGGCGAAGACCGGCTGGCGGGCATCATGACCGCCAACGCCGGGCTGGAACCCCGGGAACTGGTGCGGCGCATCCTCAATACGGCCATGTTCTTTGCCTCCGAAGAGGGCTTCAAGGACGACGTAACCTGCGTCGCCGTTTCCATGGATACCAGCGCGGCGGAACCACGGCGTTTCTATCGGGATTTCTCCTGCGAAGCCGGCAGCCTGGCGGGCCTGCGTTCCTTCATCACCGCGACGCTGGGGGATGAGGCTCCGGCCCGGCTGGACCGGATCGCCGGGGCCGCCGCAGAGGCGGCGGAAGCGATCATCGCCCGGATGGCCGAGAGCCGGCAGGAAACCGTCGCATCCCACAGCGACGCGGCGGCGTCCGCCGCGGATCCGGAAGCCACGGCGCTGGAGGACCTGGGTTCGGAAACCGCAGCGGCCGGAACAGGTTCCTTCCCCGACCTGCAGGCCTACCGGGTGGAATTGGCCCTGTCCCCCCACTGGACCGCCCTGCGCATCCTATACCGCGGCCCGGCCCTGCCCTGGCCCCGGGGACGGAGCCAGAACGTCTGCCGGACGCAGCTGCCGGATTCGCTGTACGTCGCCGCCTCCGGCGGGGACCTGCGCCTGGTCTGTCTGCTGTTCTCCGCCGACCTTTGACAAACCCGGCGGAATGTGCCATGGTGCCGTATGGAAGCCCGCGACATTTTCCGCAACCTTTCCCCCCTGGATCACCGCTATTCCCTTTCCGAACGCGGCCTTTTTGACGACCTGGTCCCCTGGCTTTCGGAAGAAGCCGCGGTGGCCTCCTGCGTCAAAGCCGAAGTCGCGCTGATCAAGGCCCACCTGGCCATCCGCGGCACGGGGACGGCGGAACGGCTGGCGGAGCTGGAAAAGGCTGCCCGGTCGATCGAGGTCGCGGAAGTGTACGCGGAAGAAGAAAAAACCCGTCATAATATCCGCGCCCTGGTCAACGTGATGAAGAAGCGCCTCAGCCCCGAGCTGGCGCCCCTGGTGCACCTGGGCGCCACCAGCGTGGACATCCTGGACAGCGCGCTGGCCTACCGCATGCGGGGCGTAACCCGGAACGTCGTGCTGCCGCTGCTCCGCGACCTGGAGCGCCGGCTCTGCGACCTGGCGGAGCGGGAAGCGGAGACGCCCCAGGTCGGCCGCACCCACGGCCAGCACGCCGTGCCCATCACCGTCGGCTTTGCGCTGGCGGAATACGTGTCCCGCCTGGGCAAGTGCATTCCGGAGATCGAAGCCCGGGCGGACCAGCTCAAGGGAAAACTGGCCGGCGCCGTGGGCGCCTACAACGCCACCAGCGTGCTGGTGGCGGACCCCCAGCGGCTGGAACGGCTCTACCTGGCGGAGCTGGGGCTGGAGCCTTCGGAACATTCCACCCAGCTGGTGGAGCCCGAATACCTGCTGCGCCTGCTGCTGGAGTTCAACGTGGCCTTCGGGGTGGTCGCCAACCTGGCGGACGACCTGCGCAACCTGCAGCGCACCGAAATCGGCGAACTGAAGGAAGGCTTCGGCGCCGACCAGGTGGGCAGTTCCACCATGCCCCAAAAACGCAACCCCTGGAACTCGGAGCACGTCAAAAGCCTCTGGAAGGCTTTTGCCCCCCGGGTCATGACCTTCTTCATGGATCAGATCAGCGAACACCAGCGGGACCTGACCAATTCGGCCAGCCAGCGCTTCGTGGCCGAATACGTCGCCGGCTTCTGCCAGGCCTTGTCCCGGATGAGCGGCGTGGTCGCCGGCCTCGGCGTGGACCGGGACCGGCTGCTCTACAATCTGCGCGGCGGCGCGGCCGATCCGGCGTCGGGCAAGGGGTCCGGCGTGGCCGGCGGCGTCATGGCCGAGCCGGCGTACATCCTGCTGGCGGAAAGCGGCGAGTCCGACGCCCACGAAGTCATCCGCCGCATCACGCTGCACGCCGAGCGGCAGGGCTTGTCCTTTGCCCAAGCCCTGCAAGCCGAGCCGCAGGTCCTGGCCCGGATCGGTGCCCAGATGGTCGCTTTGGGGTTGGTCGGCGCCGAGGGGGAGGCGCTTGAGTTTTTTGAGCGGCCCGAGCGGTACCGGGGCCTGGCGGCGGAGAAAGCCCGCGCCCTGGCGGTCAAGTACCGCGCGACCCTGTAGTTCAAGGCGCCCCTATGGGCGCCTTTTCATTTAAGCGGACCGTGGGAATCATCATTTTTACGGTTTCCGGAATCCGATCTTTGTGGAGGAGTCGGCCATGTTCAAAGAAGCTTTTTCGTACGACGACGTTTTGCTGCTGCCCGGGTATTCGGACGTGCTCCCCCGGGAGTGCGACGTGCGCGCCACTCTCTGCGCGGACATCAAGCTCAACGTGCCCGTCGTTTCGGCGGCCATGGACACGGTGACCGAAGACCGGCTGGCCATCGCCATCGCCCTGGAAGGCGGGGCGGGGGTCATCCACCGCAACCTGCGGCCCGAAGCCCAGGCCCAGCAGGTGGCGGCGGTCAAGCGCTACCTGAACTGGGTCATCGACGACCCGGTCACGGTCGGCGCGGACGCCACCATCCGGGACGTCAAGGCCATGATGGACAAGTTCCGCGTTTCCGGAATGCCCGTGCTGGACGCCGAGCGGCGCCTGGTGGGCATCATCACCGGCCGGGACCTGCGCTTTTGCCGGGACGAGACGCTGTCGGTCAAGGACGTGATGACCCAGGAGGTGGTGGTGGAGCAGGGCGAGCCGTCCCCGGCCAGCGCCCGGGAAAAATTCGACAAGCACCGCATCGAAAAGCTGCCCGTGGTGGACGCGGAAAACCGCCTGACCGGGCTGATCACGGTCAAGGATATGGAAAAGCACGAACGCTTTCCCCGGGCGTCCCTGGACAAGTCGGGGCGGCTGATCGTCGGCGCCGCCGTGTCCCCCCAGGACTACCCCCAGCGCTTGCCCCTGCTCAAGGCGGCCAAGGTGGACTTTGTGGTGCTGGACACCGCCCACGGCGACACCCGGTCCGTGGCCGACGCGGTGCGGGGCATCAAGCGGGATTTTGCCGTGCCCGTCATCGGCGGCAACGTGGCTACCGCGGAAGGCACCCGGCGCCTGATCGAAGCCGGCGCCGACGCGGTCAAGGTGGGCATCGGTCCGGGTTCCATCTGCACCACCCGCATCGTGGCCGGGGTGGGGGTGCCCCAGTTCAGCGCCGTCTGGGACTGCGCCGAAGAAGCCGCCAAATTCGGTATTCCCGTCATCGCCGACGGGGGCATCAAGTTTTCCGGGGACATCACCAAGGCGGTGGCCGCCGGGGCCGGCACGGTGATGATCGGCAACCTCTTCGCGGGCCTCAGGGAAGCGCCGGGCCGGGAAATCATCCTGGACGGCCGCTACTACAAGGAATACCGCGGCATGGGCAGCTTGGGGGCGCTCAAGGACGGGTCGGGGGACCGCTACCAGATCGGCAAGGACGAGTCGCCGGTGCCCGAGGGCATCGAGGGCCGGGTGCCCTACAAGGGGGAACTGCGCAATTACCTGCACCAGCTCGTGTCGGGCCTCAAGAAAGGCATGGGCTACTGCGGCTGCCGGAGCCTGGACGAGTTGAAGAAGTACCGGAATTTCGTTAGAATCACCGCCGCGGGCCTCCGGGAAAGCCATCCCCACGACGTGACCATCACCCAGGAAGCCCCCAATTATTCCCGCTCGTAAGGAGAACGCATGAACGTAGTCGTTATCGGCGCCCAGTGGGGCGACGAAGGAAAGGGCAAGATCGTCGATTATCTGGCCAACGAAGCGCAGATCATCGTCCGGTTCTCCGGCGGCGCCAACGCGGGACACACCATCGTGCGGGACAACGAGCAGTTCGCCCTGCACCTGATCCCGTCGGGGATCCTGTACCCCGACAAGATCGTCATTCTGGGGGCGGGCATGGTCATCGATCCCCAGGCGCTGGTAACCGAACTGGACATGCTCCGGGACCGGGGCATCGACACCACCGGCCGGGTCTTCATCTCCGACCGGGCGCACGTCGTGCTGCCCTCGTACATCGACATCGACAAGAAGCGGGACGCGGCGCGGAAAAAGCCGATCGGCACCACCGGACGGGGCATCGGCATCACCTATTCCATGAAGAGCGACCGGGACGGCATCCGCCTGGCCGACCTGGCCTGGCAGGAAAAGATGGAAGAGCTGCAGGTCGACGACCGGGACTTTCTGGCGCCCTACATCCCGCTGCTGCAGAACCTGGCCATCGATATGGTCTCTTTTCTGGCGGGCCACAAGAACGCGCATATCCTGTTCGAGGGCGCCCAGGGCACGCTGCTGGACCTGGACCTGGGCACCTACCCCTACGTTTCCAGCGGCATGTCCTGCGCCGCCGGCGCCGCCATCGGCGGCTGCGTCGGTCCCCGGAATCTGGACCGCATCCTGGGCGTGTTCAAAGCCTATTCCAGCCGGGTCGGCAACGGGCCCTTCCCCAGCGAGTTCGACAAGCACGCCGAAGGCGCCCTGGAAACCTTCATCCGCGAAACCGGGCGGGAGTACGGGGTAACCACCGGCCGTCCCCGGCGGGTGGGCTACCTGGATCTGCCGGCGCTGCGCTACGCCTGCCGCACCAATTCCATCGACGACCTGGTGCTGACCCACCTGGACGTCTACGATACCCTGGACGAGGTCAAGGCCTGCGTCGCCTACCGCATCGGCGACCGGGTAGTGGAAGATTTTCCCGCCTCCATCGAGGCGCTGAACGCGGCGACGCCGGTGCTGCGTTCGTTCCCGGGCTGGAAGAAGTCGCTGAAGGAAGCGCGCTCCTACGGAGCCCTGCCCAAGGAAGCCCGGGAATACGTGGAATTCATCGAGCGCTACTGCGAGACCGAGGTCGGCATCGTGTCCGTGGGCTATGACCGCAAGGAGACCTTCATCAGGAAGAACCCGTGGACAAAATCCTGATCCTGGATTTCGGCAGCCAGACCACCCAGCTGATCGGCCGGCGCATCCGCGAGTTCGGGATATATACGGAAATCATTCCCGGCGACGCCCCCCTGACCGGCACGGCCCTGGCGGACGTCAAGGGCATCATCCTGTCCGGGTCCCCGTCTTCGGTCTACGAACCGGACGCGCCGGTTCCGGACGCCGCCGTATATGCCACGGGTCTGCCCCTGCTGGGCATCTGCTACGGACTGCAGCGCATGACCGCCGACCACGGCGGCCGGGTCGAAGCCCTACCGGAACGGGAATACGGGGCGGTCACGGTCAACCTGGACGCGCCCCGGCGGTCCGGCCTGTCCGCGGGCAAGGCGGACGCCTTTCTGGCCGCCTTCGGCGACGGCACCATCGCCAGCTGGATGAGCCACGGCGATTCCCTGTCCGCCCTGGCGCCGGGGTTTGTGCAGGTCGGAACCAGCGCCCACGGCCATCCGGCGGTGGTGGCGCATACGGAAAAACCCTGGCTGGGCATCCAGTTCCACCCGGAAGTCACCCACTGCCAGCGGGGGGGCGACATCCTGCGCGCCTTTGCCCGGGACGTCTGCGCCGCCCAGGTGGGCTGGACGATGGAAAAATACGTCGAGCAGGTGCGCGCCGAACTGGCCGCCCGGGTGGGCACGAGTCCGGTGCTGCTCCTGATCTCCGGCGGCGTGGATTCCACCGTCGCCGGGGCGCTGCTGCTCAAGACCCTCGATCCCGAGCTGGTCCACCTGATGTACATGGATACGGGTCTGATGCGCAAGGACGAAACGCGCATCGTCTCGGCCAACCTGGAACGTCTGGGCGCCCGGCATCTGCACATCGTGCGCTGCGAGGCGGAATTCCTGGCTGCCCTGCGGGGGCTGTCCGATCCGGAAGCCAAGCGCAAAGCCGTCGGCAACCTGTTCATCACCATCCAGGAACGGGAAGTCGCCCGGCTCGGCCTGCCGGATTCCTATTTTCTGGCCCAGGGCACGCTCTACACCGACCTGATCGAAAGCGGCAAGGGGGTGGGCAAAAAGGCCCACGTCATCAAGAGCCACCACAACGTCCGGGGACCGCTGGTGGAAGCCAAGCGCAGCGCCGGGCGGATCATCGAACCCCTGGACCGGCTCTACAAGGACGAAGTGCGCGCCCTGGGCCGCATCCTGGGCGTGGACGGGGACGTGGTCAAGCGGCACCCCTTTCCCGGCCCGGGACTTTCGGTCCGCATCCTGGGGGAAGTCACCCAAGAAAAATGCGACCTGCTGCGGGAAGCCGACGCCGTCTACATCGCGGAACTCAAGAAGCGCGGGCTCTACGACCAAATCTGGCAGGCTTTTTCGGTATTGCTGCCCCTGCGGTCGGTGGGCGTGGCCGGGGACGTGCGCAAGTACGGCTGGGTGCTGGCCCTGCGGGCCGTGGTCAGCGAGGACGGCATGACCGCCGACGTCTATCCCTTTCCCATGAAGGATCTGCTGGAAATCTCGACCCTGATCACCAACACCGTCCCGGACGTCGGCCGGGTCACCTACGACATTTCTTCCAAACCGCCGGCCACCATCGAGTGGGAGTAGGCGGGGAGGTTATTCGGCCGAATCCGGGGCGATCCGCCGGGTTGCCCGGGGTGCGGGCCGGAACGACACCGTGTCCTGCAGGGTGCCCATGGGGCAGACGGCGCACCAAGCGCGGGGCTTGAAGAAATAGCCCATGATGAAGCCGAAGCCGATGGAGGCCAGGTAGATGGCCCAGAAAACCCGGGCCACCTGGGCGATGCCGCCGCCGTAGCGGACCAGCAGGTTGACGGCGCAGAAGAAGGTAAAGCCGCAGATGGCCCGCCGGACGTGGGGGGAACGGAGAAAATCCGGCAGTGTGCCCCGTCGGGAAGCCCGGTGCAGGGCGGCGGAATACAGGCGTCCGTTGGGACAGAGCCGGCCGCAGAAGAAACGCCGGGAGCCCAGGTTGGTGGCCAGGGCCAGGACGATCAGGCCGGGCACCGCCAGGCCGACCAGCGGGAAAAAATAGCCCCCCACCGCGACCGCCAGGATAAAAACCAGCGCGACCAGCCTAAAGGGGCCGTTGTAGAAGGATTGGCGGGTTACATTCATGGTATACTATATATACAAAACATAAAGAAGAAGCAAGCGAAACCCGCAGCGTCGCCGCGCGCGGCGGGTCCGGCGTGGCCGGGACGCCGCGCGGGCTTCATGCCCCGGTCCGTCCCCGGCTGATGGCGTCGCGCAGAAATTCGCCGTTGGTCCGCAAAATGCTCTTCCAGTCCGGCCGGCCGGTATACCAGAACTCGCCGACGTAGAGGCGGACGCCGAGGCGCCAGGCCGTGGCGACGGCGGCGGGAAAATCCACCTGTCCGCTGCCGTAGGGCACTTCCCGGAAGATGCCCGGCGTGGTTTCTTTGAGGTGCACCGCCGCCAGGTGTCCCCGGCCGCTTTCCAGGTCCGCCCTGATCCGCGCCGGGTCGTTGTCCAGGGCGTTGGCCACGTTGCCCACGTCCGGATAGACCTGCAGGTAGGGCGACCCGACGGCGTTCAGCGCTGCCATGGCTTTGGCCACGGTATTCATGAAGGGGGTTTCCATGGTTTCAAAGGCCAGGATGACCCCCTCCCGGGCGGCCATGGCCGCGCAGCGCTTCAGGTTGGCGGTAAACGAAGCCCGGGTTTCGGGCGTGGAGGCCTCGTAGTAGACGTCGTAGCCCGCCAGCTGGATCAGCCGTACGCCCAGCGCGGCGGCCAACCGCACCGCGTCGGCCATGATGGCCAGGCTTTTTTCCCGGACCGCCGGGTCCGGATGCCCCAGGGGAAAACGCCGGTGGCCGCTCAGGCAGATGGACTTGACCGGAACGCCTGAGCTTTCCTGGGCACGGCGCAGGGCCAGGATCTCGTCGGCGCTCCAGGCCAGCCGGGCCAGTTTTTCGTCGCTCTCGTCGATGGAGAGCTCCAGATAGTCGAACCCGGCGTCGGCAGCTTCGGCCAGCTTGTCCGCCAGGGTCAGCGTGCCGGGCATACTTTTTTCGTACAGGCCCAGCAGGTAGTCCGGATCCGTTTTATTTAAGGGCATCATGCTTGCCCTGTCCGTAGTAGGCGTTGGCGCCGTGCTTGCGCAGGTAGTGCTTGTCCAGCAGCGTCCGCTGCATCGGCGCCAGCCGGTGGCCGGTGAGCACCTGGTCGTGCCAGGCCATCATGGCGATCTCTTCCAGCACCACCGCGTTGTGCACCGCGTCCAGGGCGCTTTTTCCCCAGCAGAAGGGGCCGTGGCTGTGGACCAGCACCGCCGCGACCTGGTCAGGATTGCCTTCCCGCAGTCGTTCGATAATGACCGTGCCGGTTTCCTTTTCGTAGGCGCCGGCGATTTCCGCGTCCGTCATCCGCCGGGTGCAGGGCACTTCGCCGTAAAAATAATCCGCGTGGGTGGTGCCGTAGGCGGGAATGCCCATGCCCGCCTGGGCGAATATGGTCGCCCACCGGGAATGGGTGTGCACGATGCCGCCGATGGCCGGCAGGGCCTTGTACAGCTCCAGGTGGGTCGGCGTATCCGAGGAAGGGTTCAGGCGGCCTTCGACCTTTTTTCCCGCCAGATCCACCACCACCATGTCTTCGGCCCGTAGGTCCGCGTATTCCACCCCCGAGGGTTTGATTACGATCAAGCCTTTATCACGATCGATGCCGGAAACGTTGCCCCAGGTAAAGGTAATCAATTGATGTTTGGGCAGTTCGAGGTTGGCTTCGAACACCGCCTTCTTGAGCGCTTCCAGCATGGTCTGACTCCTTCATGATCGGATTATACGGTGAACATATCCCAGATTTTATCCATCCCGTCCCGGATGGCCGCGTACTTTTGATATTTCTGCGCGTAGATACCGTTCCGCCCGGCGTCCGGCTGGACCGGCGGGTTTACCCGCACCATGGCCCGGGCGGCTTGTTGGTAGTCGGCGTAGATGCCGGATGAAACCGTGGCCGCCATGGCCGCGCCCAGGGCGCCCAGTTCGGTCACGCCCTGCACGGTCTCGACGGGCAGGCCGAGGACGTCGGCGAACATTTGCACCCAGACCGGGGAGTTGGCCGCTCCGCCGGCCATGCGGATCGCCTGCGGCGCCGGCCGGACGGAAAGCAGTTTGTCGATGTGCGTCTTGTGGGAAAAAGCCACGCCTTCATAGAGGGCCCGCAGCAGGTGGGCCTGGGCATGATAGCTGGTCAGGCCCACAAAACTGGCTTTGGCCAGGGGATGCGCGTTGGAGCCGTAGAGGAAGGGCAGATAGTATACGTCCGAGGAACCGGGATCCACCGCTACCACCAGGTCGTCGATGTACTGGTAGCGGCTCTTGCCCGGCGGCGGCGCTTGATCCTTCATGTTTTCCCGGATGAACCATTCCAGGTTGCCCGCGCTGGTGGGGCTGCATTCTTCCAGCAGATAGTAGCCGGGGATGGCGTAGAGCGAATTCATGGCGATGTCCGTGCCCAGGATGGGCCGGGGAGAGATGAACTCGTTGATGCTCCAGGTGCCGGTGATGGTGCACAGCTGTTCCGGAGCGGTAATCGCCATGGCGATGGCGCAGGCGTCGATGTCGAACATGCCCCCGGCCACGGGTGTTCCCGGGCGGAGGCCGGTGATCAGCGCCGCTTCCGCCGTGACGACGCCGCAGGCGTCGCTGGAATAGCGCAGGGGCGCCAGTTTGTCGTAGACCTCCGGAATTCCCAGCCGGGCCAGCAGGTCCCGGTCGAAGCGGGCGTTTTTGACGTCCATCAGGCCGGAACCGGAAAGGTCCGTGGCTTCGCAGTACGCCTCGCCGGTCAGCCGGAAGCGGACGTAGTCCTTGACCGAAAAGACCTAGCGGATGGAATCGTAGGCCGCCGGTTCGGCTTCCTTCATCCAGGCCAGGAGGGCGGCTTGCTGGGAGGGTATCAGCTGCTGGCAGAGCTGGGGATACAGGGCGTCCGCCGTTCCGTCGTTCCGCCAACGTTCGGCTATCCGCCAGGCCCGGTTGTCCGTCGAGACGATGCCCTTGGCGGCGGGTTGGCCGTCCTTGCCCCAGGCGTACAGGCCCTTGCCGTGGCCGCTGACCGCCAGCGCTTCGATCTGCGCCGCCGCAAGGCCCGATTTTTCCACCGCTTCCCGGATGCAGGCGCCGTTGCTCCGCCAAAGGTCTTCCATATCCCGTTCGGTGTACCCCGGACGGGGCGTGAGCAGCGGCGTCTGCCGGGACGCCACGGCGATTTCGTGGCCCTGGGTGTCGAAGATCGCGGCCTTGATGACCGTCCCGCCGTTGTCCAAACCGACGACGTACTGTTCCATAGTGGCTTATCCTTGTTTGCGCCGGTCGTTTTCTTCCACAAAACGCGGGCTGAGCAGCAGGTGTTCCCTGGTCTTGGCGCTGGTGGCGGCGTAGGCGACGCTGCCGCCCTTGACCAGCTTGAACAGGCAGGCGTCGATTTCGTCAAAGGGAATCCCCAGGCGGCCGTTGATCCAGGCGCGCATGTCTTCGACCTGCACCTTGAAGCTGCCGTCGTGGATACGTTCGCCGCCCTTGTGGGCAAAATCCGACATGCCGTACCTGACCCGTTCCTTGGGGGTGGTTTCGATCAGTTCCTCCACCCGGTCGTTGGAGCGGCGGATCCGCTCGGCCAGGATCTTGATGATCTTGAGCGCGAATTTGCCGTTGGAAAGGATCAGGGATTCGAAGGTCGGTCCGTCCACGGCCATCAGCTTGGACGGCAGGGCGGCGATGGCCGAGGCCGAGCGGGGACGGCCGTCGATCAAGGCCATTTCCCCGAAGAATTCGTTGGCCTGGTCGATGGTCTTGAGCACCGTCTCGCCCCGGTCGACCTTCATCTTCAGTTCCACCGCGCCTTCCAGCAGGATGTACATGCGGTCCCCCGCGTCGCCTTCCCGGAAAACAAACTCTCCCGCCGCAATCTGCCGCACCGCGCTTGCGTCCATAGCCCAACTGTAGCCCAAGGATGTCGGCCATGCAAGGGGACGGGACTATCCAATCGGCGCCGGATGGCTTATAAGGGACGCCGGAGGCGCGGATGCGGACGCATGTTTTTCGAATGAACGCGGGCGAACTG
>DYPP01000176.1 GCA_020719845.1 Treponema denticola
CAATTGAACAATCGATGATATACTGTTAGATTGAATACCATGATTACTGCGGTAGCGCTGTGCGCCCTGGGCGCCGAACGGGCGCTGTCCAACGAAATACGCAAACTCGACTTTTCCGTACTGGACGCCTTGCACGGCAAAGTTCGTTTTACCGTCGACGTGCCCGGTCTGTACCGGGCGCTGATGTCCCTGCGCACCGCCGACCGGGTTTTGCTGGAACTTGCTTCCTTCCCCGCCCCCGACTTCGACGCCCTCTTTGAAGGCCTGCGCCGCATCCCGCTGGAGGACTACCTGGGCAGGGGCAGCCGGGTGGTCATCGAGAAGGTGCGCACCAACCGGTCCCGGCTGACCGCGGTCACCAGCATCCAGTCGGTCGCCCACAAGGCGGCGGCGGAGCGGCTGTGCGCCGCCTGGGGCCTCCAGCGCCTGCCGGATTACGGCGACGCCGCCGAGCTGCGGGTCTACCTGGAAAAAGACCAGGCGGCCATCCTGCTGGACGTCTCCGGCGAACCGCTGTTCAAACGGGGCTACCGGACCGAAGGCGGCGCCGCCCCGCTGCGGGAAACCACCGCGGCGGCCATCCTGCTGTTGTCCGGCTGGAAGCGGAAATTTCCGCTCTACGATCCCTTCTGCGGTTCCGGAACCATCGCCATCGAAGCCGCCCTGTACGCCTGGGACGCCGCCCCCGGCCTGGGCCGGAGCTTCGCCCTGTCCCGGACCGCCCTGGCGGACGATAAAGTCGAGCGCGGCATTCGGGAGGAACTGGCGGGCCGCGTAGACTTCAGCCGCCGGGTCCGGCTTTTCGGCAGCGACACGGACGTCCGCGCCGTTTCCATAGCCAAAGCCAACGCCCAGCGCGCCCTGGAACTGGCCCGAGGCCAGGTTCCGGGTCGGGGAATCCGCCTTTCCGGCGGCGACGAACCCAGCTTGCCCCAGTTTTCGGTCCAGGACATGCGCAGCCTGCGCGCCCCCGAAAGCGAAGGTTTCCTGATTACCAATCCGCCCTACGGGGAACGGCTGGGCGACAAGGAACAATCGGAAGGGGTGTACCGGGATATGGAAACCCTGCACGACCGCTTTGACGGCTGGCGGCTGGAAGTCGTCACCAACCACCCGGGCTTTGAATCCCACTTTGGACACGCCGCGGACGCGGTGCGGGAAATGACCAACGGAGCCATGCGCACCTATCTATACCACTATGAACGATTAGGGAGAAAAACCGATGTCCATCGTCGTGGAACATGACAAGCGCCGCCGAGAGATCCTGGAACGGGCCCTGGACGTTTTTATGGACGAAGGGTTCGAGGACGCCACTTTTCAAAAAATCGCCGACCGTTGCGGCATAACCCGGACCACCCTCTACATTTATTTCAAGAACAAGCGTGAAATCTTCAATTGGAGCATCAAGCAGCTGATGGCCGAAGTGGAGCGGGACCTGATCACGGTCAAGTCGGACGCCGGCCTCGATTCCATCGGCAAACTGAACCGGGTGCTGGGCACCATCATCGACCGCCTGCAGGAGAATCGCCGCCTGCTGTCGGTGGTGCTCAATTACCTGCTCCACCTCTCCAAGAGCGGCACCGATCCGGATTATCGGGTCCGCCGGCGCACGGTCCGGCTGCGGCACATCCTGGCCACCATCGTCATCGACGGCATCCGCGCCGGCGAACTGATCCCGGTCAACGTGCGCGTCGCCGACGACCTGCTCTACGGCTTGATCGAATCGTCCATCTTCCGGTTGGTCATCCTGCGCCGCGCTTCGGTGGCCGAACTCAAGGGCGCGGCGGAGCTGGCGGTGCTCCGGCTCAAAGCCTGAAAAGCGGTAAAAAAACCGTCGCGCCGGGTTAGCGGCACCCGTCAGAAGGGTTCGAATTTCTGCACGTCGAACCAGTATTCCCGGGATTCATCCTGGATCTTCAGCAGATCCTCGTAGTGCTTTTCTTCCCATGCGGCCAAGGTTTCAAAAAAGGCCTTGAGTTCCGGCTGGGAAGCCGCATCAGCCGCCGCCCGGTAGTGCCGGACCGCGTTCGATTCCAGCAGCACCGCCGAAGCCACCGCAGTCACCAGGTATTGGCTTTCGCCGACCCGGCGCAGAAAGGTTTCATTGACAAAGGGCGCCCGCTGGGTGAGGGCAAAAACCTCAGCCGCCAGATTGCGGTTGGGGACCGTACCGGCCAGCATTTCATGGTAATAGGACAACAACCAGTTGTAGTGTTTTTTTTCTTCCGCCGCCTGGTTGCGGA
>DYPP01000177.1 GCA_020719845.1 Treponema denticola
GATATTAAGGTAGCTGTCCCGTAACTCCCTGAGTTACGGGACAGCCTCAATTGCCCGTCGATCGGCTTCGCCGGAGCCGGAGTTAACCTAAAACTAAAAACCCGACCCTTGCTTTTTCCGCAATCCGGGCTATATTACTTTTAGTGAATCTCCAAAATCCGGTTTTTGGCTGGTTCCCTTCCCGCGGACCGCAGGGTGTTGGTCGATGTTATTTGGAGGTAGAGGAATATGAAGAAGCTTTTGGCAGTCGTGGTGTTGGGTGCCCTGGTCGCCGGCGGCGCTTTTGCGGAACTGGTATTCGGCGTCAGCGCCGTCCAGTATTATCAGGAAGACGAAGAGGGCAACTTCCCCTCCCCCGCGGACGCCTGGAACGACCTGCAGGACGGCGATACCCTGGTCTACTACGGCGGCTTCGCCGAGATCATCGGCCGGCACCTGGGTCTCGGCCTGTCCTTCAACTGGAACAACCTGGTTGACGGTACCGACCCGTTTACCGGCGAATATAACGCTCTTTATGATCTCGTTTCCTACGACTTCAACATCTACCTGACCTACCACTTCTTCGGCGGCGACGCCTTCATCGACCCCTTCGTCGAAGCCGGCCTGGGCATGTACGCCTTCGACTACGCCAACAAGGACGACTTGAATGATGATGAACAGGTGGCTCCGTACATCGACGACGACGACCCCCTGCTGGCGTCCGCCTATACCGACCTGGGCGCCGGCCTGGGCATCAACCTAGGCGGACTGGGCGTCTTTGCCAAGGTCAACCTGAACAACATGATCGACGAGGCGGTGGAAGGGGAGTACGATTCGGACAGCCTGCTGGGCACGCCGGGTGAAACGTACTACATCATGCCCTTCAACCCGTTGCCCCTCAAGTGGACCTTCGGCGCCAAGCTGATCCTATTTTAAGAGGTCTTCCAGAAAGCGCGCTGGACCCTCGTCGGCGCTGGAGCCGATCACCACCTGGGCGGCGCGGCGCACGTCTTCCGCCGCGTTGGCCGGGGCGGCGCTGAAGCCCACCGCCGCCAGCATGGGCAGGTCGTTTTCGCCGTCCCCGATGGCCAGGGTGGCCGCCGGGTCGATGCCCCGCAGCTTCAGGGCCAGCTTCAGGGCGTGGCCCTTGGAAACCCCGGCGGCCATCACTTCCAGAAAGGTGCTGTACGACCGGGCGCGGTAGACGCGCCCGCCGAAGCGCCGGTCCAGTTCCTTTTCCACCAGATCCAGCTTGCCCTCCTCGGCCATGAACATGCCCTTGATGCAGCCCGCTTCCTGCGGCCCGCCGGAGCGGAACAGGGCGTGCAGGTCGGCGCGCTCCGCCCTGACCTGGGTGCGTTCTTCGTATATTTTGGCCTCCCGCCGCTCGCCGTCGCAGACCAGCCGGTCGCCGGGCAGAAAGGTATGGAAGTACACGTCCATCTCCCGGCCGAGCTGGGCGCAGGCAGCGGCGATGTCCCCGGCCAGCAGGGTGCCGGCCAAAACCGTGGCCGACGGGGCGTCGATGACTACGGCGCCGTTGTAGAACACCATGGGTCCGGTGGTTCCGATGGCCGCCCGGAAGGGTTCCGCCGACACCGGACTGCGCCCGGTGCTGATGATCACCGGGATGCCCCGGTCCAGATAGGCCCGCAGGACGCGGACCGTCCGGTCGCCCATGGTAAAATCAGGCAACAGGGTGGTGCCGTCCAAGTCCACCGCCACCGCCCTGATCGCCCCTATATCAAACTGCGTTGTTGATCCTTTGGTATGCATGCCCGCCATGATACCCTGTTTCCCCGGTCCGGCGCCATATCCCCCGGGGGCCGGGCGACGGGGTTGCGGGTATGCAAAAAGACGCCGCGCCTGCTATAGTGGGGCCATGAAAATGAAACGCAGTTGGCTTTTGGGCATTACCGGCGGCATCGGGGTCTTCATGATCCTCTACACCCTGGTCCGGCAATTCACCGGTTTTACCCTCGGGGACCAGATCGAAAAGCAGATTTTCGACGGCATCTTCATCGTGGCCATCGTCCTGTTCATGATGAGCCGGAAAATGGCGGCGGATGAGCGCAAGGCGGCGGCGGAAGCCAAAAAAGGCGCCCCCGAAGCGCCGGAATCCGGCGACGCCTGAACGGGCGGCGGGCGTTCCGACGCACCCGCGCCCCGGCCCGGAATCCCCTACTCCTCTTCTTCCCCTTCCACAAACCCCGTCACCCGCACGTTGATGATCTGCGGC
>DYPP01000178.1 GCA_020719845.1 Treponema denticola
TCAAAGATGAATAAGCCGCTCAATCAGCCCCGTGCCGGCGAGGGGAAAACAGATGATTGTAGAGAAGAAACGGATGGCCGCCGGTCTTGAAGGCCCACCATTGTCCGCCGTTGGCGGAGATTGTTTCCAGGGTATTCGTGGCCCGTACCTGCCAATAATAGGTGGTATTGGCCCGCAGACCGGAAAGGCGGGCAGACAGAGTGGCCCCGGCGGCAATCCATGCCCCGTTACAGCTATCATCGTTGATCGTGTCATGGCAATACTCGTAGCCGGTGGCGCCATCGCTCGCGTTCCACGCCAGGGTCGGATTGCGCAACTGGTTGGTCGTGCCGGGCGCGGGCGCGGACTTGTTAAAGGCGGCAGGAGTCGCCTGCACCAATTCCACATGCACGGCAACAAGGCTGAATGCGGCAGCGCCGAGGTTTTCGATGCGGATGGCTTGCAATCCGTCCGGCGAATGGAACAGATATTCAGGTGAGACCGCGGGGTTGCCGCCACTGTTGTCCTTTATCGTTGCCACCAGTTCACTGCCGGCGTAAATGTTCAGGTCAATGTTTGCGGTCGAGCTATGCTCGATCCGGACTTTGTAAATGCCTTCATAGTCGGCGTCGTAATGGTAGGCACGCATTGCGCCTGCGGAAATCGTGGTCGCTCCGGTTCCGGGCGATTCCCAATCTCCGGCGATCAGGGAGAAGTCTTTCCCGTCCTTGTGCATGGGCAGGGTTGCGCCGAAGGTATTTTCCCAGGCTTGCGCCTGCTGGGAGAGTTGGATGACGCCGTTGTACTTGGGCGTGTTCAGGTCGCGGATGGTGCGGACATGGCCGAGGCCGTTTTCCCAGGTGGCGGCCAGCGTGAAGAACATGAACAGGCTTCCGCCGTGTTCCTCGTAGAATTGCTGGCGGTCAAGCATGCGCTGCGGGACCCAGGCCGCGTACCAGTCGGGGTCGGTGTCGCTGTCGAAGTACATCGCGCCTTCGTAGTTGCAGAAGTGGATGCCGTAGGCGGAGGCGTATTTGGAATCGGTGATGACCGTCTCCTGCCATTCGCTGTCTTCCGCCACCGGCTTCTTGTGATAGTACAACGCGCCGCCGCCGCCCCACAGGTAGTAATTAACCGGGTGCGGGTCGGCGTAGCCCCATTTGCTCGTACCGTAATATTTCTGGATGAAGCTGAGTTGATTGGAGGCGGTCGCCTGTCCGTTGTTTTGCTGCCAGGCGAGAACGGGACGGAAACGCGTCATCATCTGCGCGTCGCCGAAGGCGGAGCGGAACTGGTTGCTGATCTCAACGATGCGTTTGCCCACCCGCCGCCAGCCCCAGTAATAATCGTTGGCCTCACCGTCGAAGTTGAGCGGCGAACCGCCGGCGTTTACCTCGGCAACGGCTTGCGCATGATTATATTGCGTCTGGTCAAACCCGCCGTTCCAGACTTCGTTGCTGTATTCGATGTAGAGTTTTCGCTCCCCTTCAAGTGCGGGAAATCCGTTGCCGCCGTTCTTGATCAGGTCGATCAGGCTGGCAATGTACGCTTCGCCGGCCTCGGCGGGGATGTTGATCCAGCCGTCCTTGTTCGTGACGTTCAACAGGTCAATGGCGTATTCCCAGGCGATGCCCTTGCCCTGCCAGCCGTAACCAGGCCCCGTGCTTTGCTGAGTGGCGGCGTCGGCCTGGGTGCGGTCCGACCAGTTCACTTCCTGGTTCCAGTTGGTGGCGGTGAAGTCCATCAGGCGGATGACCTTGACTGGCGCGAGCGCGGCGAGGAAGGCGTGGTTCCACGTCTCGCCGAAGGTGTGACCGGGCAGCATCAACTTTACATCCTTCACCCCGCCGCTGGTGCCGGTGAAGGTGAGATACAACTGGTTAATACCCGCAAGGGTCACATCGGCGCTGGTGGTATTGGTGGCGGCGTCATAGTGTATGTTCCCGATGGTCGCATCTGTGGAAGTGATGGAGGCCGCGCTGCCGGTGAATTTCATGTGGTATGTCTCGGCGGGACGCGTGATCCCGTGCCAGACCAGGAAGCGGCAATCGGCCAGCGGCCAGCCCTGGGCATCCACCGCTACCGGTGCCACACCATTCGGCTGGGTCACTTCCCGGAAGGTCTTCATCACATCGGCAAACATCTCGGCAGGGTCGTAATCCATTGCCCCAACCCCGGCGTTCATACCAAAGCGGTCTGTTTCAGCGGAAAAAGCAGGCGCCGGAATAAACCCATTT
>DYPP01000179.1 GCA_020719845.1 Treponema denticola
TTTCCCTCTCATTTTTCATGGAGTTTCTTATTTGATTACTTTCAGGTAATCGCGTTTTTGGTTTTGCTTTGGGGAGATGACGGCAGGGACCTTTCCACCCGCGTATAGATTTTTATGGATTCTCTCGTATTCACAAGCCTCGTGGAATGTCCAATACTCCTCGAAATCGCGGCTGGACTTGAGCGCGCGAAGCCGGAGCACGGCCTCGGCGCCGGTCAGGCTCCAGCGGGCGCCGGTCACGTCCATGCGGTCCTTGACGAGATGCCGGCAAGCGCCTTCGATGACGCCCGTGGCCACGGGCAATCCTTGGGCCAGGTAGCGATCGTAGCGAAGATAGGGGGCGTGGCTGTGAAGATAGCTGGCGCAGGTGTCGACGGGTTTCCGATCCTCGACGCAAATCTCTCGACGAGTCGCGCTGCGGCGCATGCCTGCCGCCATCAAACCGGCCTTCCCCCTGAGGATCTTGAGCAGGCGATGCTCGACCCAGGATTCCAGTTCCGGACCGGATTCGGAGTGAAACACCCTGCCGGCCTTCCACAAATACTCGATGACATGAATCAGATCGACGATGATCGTCAGATGAAGCCCATTTTTTTTCGCGGTCTTTTCCATGATTCGAATTTGATCCCTGTTCCCGTCGACCAGCGCGACCCAGGTCTTTTCACCGCCCGGGTCCCGGTGGCGGGCTTCCTCGAATGCTTCCCGGATGACGTCTTCCGGTTGCTTTTCGAGACTGGCCCAGACGCGCTTTCGCTCGGGACGAGGGCGGGCAAGCCCGGCGGCATGAAGGCGGTTTTTAGCGATCAGCTCCTCGGGGCGTCTCGCAAAGGCCGCGATGGTATAAACCGTCGCCACGGTGGCCATGCGCTTGCGGTTTTTCTTCTCGCCCTTGGAAAGCCGGGTATCCATCTTTCGCGTGCCCGCCTCGGCCGCCTTCCGGGTATGCTCCCGAAGATCCTCGGGGCGCATCACCACCCCCTTGCCATCCGCGCTGATGACCAGAATCGATCCGCCGGAAGGACATTCGGCGGCCTGCACCCGGCGAAGGCGATAGAAGGCGTCGAAGTCCCGGGCGGCGCGAATCGTCAATTCCTCGATCTGGCGCTTTTCAATATGGGCGCCCGTTGCGCCGCGGATCGTTTCAAGTGTTTCGTCAAAGGAGCTTGCCGCGGCCTCCAAGGCCACCCGGCGGCGCAGTTCGAGGGAGTAACGCTCCTTTGGAAGATTGAATTCGGCGTCCAATGGATGCAGACTGTCGACTCCCGGAAAGCCATATCCCGCGCGGTTTTCCTCGACGGAACCGAAAACCGTTTCGATTTTTCGCTTCCGCAGACGCACATGGCTCCGTTCGACCCCATCGGCCCCTCGCACGTCTTGCTCGCACAGTCCCGGACCGCGACCGTCGATGTGCTCCTGCATGAGGATACGCATCATTTCAAGGCCCCTTTTCCCAATCGCCCGTTCAAGCTCGCTTTCGGTCATCGCGGCCGCATCCTTGCTCTTCAAGAAATCGATCATACGTTCAAATTCCGCCCGCGACCGTTCATAGGCCTGTTCCAGAAGGGAAAGCCTGGCCGATGCGCTCATCGTCTACATCCCTTCCGAGAGCCGGCAGCAGGCGTTCCGGACCAGGGGATACACCATCACGGTCTTGACCGACTCTCCATGGCGCCGGTTCTCCCGGTCCATGCGCCCGCGACCGGCCGTTTCCCCCAGAACCAGGAAATTGGCGGCCCGGTAACAGCCCCCATGGAACCGCTTCGCATCCACCAATGTCTCCACCAGCAAAGGCGTCACTCCATATCGCCTCCGCCAATCGCGGGAAAGCCGTTTCAGGGACCGCGCCAAGATGGCGCTGGCCAGGTTGCGGATATCGGCCGCGACCAAAAAGCGGCTGTTGTTCACCACGTGCTGCAAGCGCAGTCCGCGTGTCGCGTCGTCCCAGCCGATCCATTGATCCCGGGCCTTCATGCGCCAGGCCGGACTCGAATACTGAATGCATCCCACCAGCTCTCGCCGGGGTCTCTCGACGTAGGCCAGATACTGAAGCCGCGCTCCATAGGGCATCGCGTACCCCAGGTAGTGGTGCCGGCTGAGAAGCTCCTTGAAAAGCTCCCGTTGTCGCGGATTTTCCACCAATTCCAGCGAAACCGGAGCGAACATCGAAATGTCGCCGGAAAGCGGGCTGTAGGGCTTTTGCCCCTCCGCCG
>DYPP01000180.1 GCA_020719845.1 Treponema denticola
GGTGACCCGGGGATGGCCGTATATACCGACAGCCCAGCCTCCTACCAGCAGATAGCAGACGTCATTTTTGTTCAAGAATCTGATAAAATCTTTGAAGTCTTCCGGTAGTTGCCTCTGGTCCATAAAAACACTCCCGCAGGTAAGTCATGGTTTGGAGTTTTTCCTTGATGCTCGCCGCAGCCCAGTAGCGTTCGTCATCCTTGTCCAATTCCTCGGCAGTGTTCAAGACCATGCGGCTTCTGTCCAGTTTAAAATTCATGGTCATAAAATACCATTCATTTTTGATACTGAATAGAGATTGACCCCGGCTACAACCGGGCCACGAAGGGGAAATTATTGCCCGTCCCGACCCTTGGTCCGGCGCGGCTTCTCGGGGTTTGGATCGCAAAAAAATGGGGACCTCCGGAAAAATCCGATAATTTTAATTTTACATCTATATATCAGATATACACTTAACCATATTTCTAACAGTAAAAAGACGTTCTCTCCTGTTTTGGCATGCTTAATGCTTAATGCTTAGTGATCTGCAGACCAGGAGGTCAACAGAATGAAACGCTTTTACGGTACCCTCGTAGCTCTCGGGCTTGTTCTGGCCACGGGCAACGCCTTCGCGGCGGACGCAACCGGACTCTACGGCAATTCTGCGGCCAAGGCCGACCAGGATCTGACCATTCCGGACATGCTCACCTACGCCATCCAGGACGAATACCTGGCCCGGGCCGAATACACGGCCATCATGGCCAAATTCGGCACCGCCCGGCCCTTCTCCAACATCCGGGAGGCCGAGAGCACCCACATCGCCTGGCTGAACGACGCTTTTGCGGACTATAGCCTGCCGGTGCCCGCCGACCAGGGCGCGGCGCACGTGGTTCTGCCGGCGGCGCTCAAGCAGGCGTTTGAGACCGGCGTACAGGCTGAAGTCGACAACATCGCCCTGTACGACCGCTTTCTGGCCAGCCCCCTGTTCAAGGACGCCCAGCACTCAGACCTCAAAGCGGTGTTCGAAAACCTGAAGCGGGGCTCGGAGAACCATCTGCGGGCCTTCCGCAACCAGCTTTCCCGCTACTGAACCGCCTGAATCAGGGGCACATGATGATGTTCCGCCACCAGAGGCAGTCGGCGCAGGATGGCGAATTGCTCCAGCAGTCGTGCTCGGTGGTTTCCACGAATTGGCAACCGTCCTTGAGGTCGCAGTCGGTGCAGGAAGGAAAGAGCGCGTTGCCCACCCGGTGGCGGAACAGGGCGTAATCCCGGGAGGTCCACAAGTCGGCCAGGCTGCTTTCCTTGAGGCTGCCGAAACTGTGGGCCTTTATTTCTTTTTTACGGCCATAGACGTATTCCACGCCGTCGTGCAGAAAACGGTAGCAGGGCACCAGCGCGCCGTCCCAGCGGACCACCGCCGCGTCCTGGTCCACGAAGTTGCAGTGCCGCTCGGTGTTGAGCGTGAACTGGGGAATCACGGCGTACATTTTGGCGTAGGTCAGGTCGGTCAGGTGCTTGCGGAGCTCCGCCCCCCGGGAGACGTCGTGGCCGTACAGCTCCAGGCCGACGAAGCGGGGACTGGTGGGCACCAGATTGGAAATGACCGCCCGGCGGACGCCGTGCGGCGACAGGGCGTCCACGATGCGCCCGTAATCCGCATAGTTGTCCCTGGTCAGCACCGTCTCGATGATCACCGCCGGCCGGTCTGCGGCACGTTCCTTCTTGGCCGCTTCCAGCCGCCGGACCAGGCCCTGCACGTGCCGGAAGCTGGCGTGGCCGATATCGCCGGTTTCGACGGAAACGACGATCTCGTCCACCTTGGCGTCCAGCAGCAGGGCGATCCGTTTGTCGTCCAGCAGGTAGCCGTTGGTGGCGATGGTCAGCGCGTGCCCCCGGTCCTTGACCGCCGCGACCAGCTCGTCGAAATCCGGGTGCACCGTACATTCCCCGATGCCGCCGAACAGCAGGTGCACCGGAGCGGGAAATTCCTTCAGATCGTCCAGAATCCGGTAAAACAGCTGTTTGTCCAGGTGGCCTTCGCCGTCGGTAAAGGCGTGCTTGAAGCACATGGGGCAGCTGAAGTTGCACCGGGAAGAAATTTCCAGGTACAGTTTTTTGAGGGTCAACCCGGGCTTGAGAATCAGTTCGCCCGCGTTCATTCGAAAAACATGCGTCCGCATCCGCGCCTCCGGCGTC
>DYPP01000010.1 GCA_020719845.1 Treponema denticola
GCAAACCGTTTAAATCCGCCAAAATCCGAGAAAATACTGAGGCTGTCTGATAACTAACCGAGTTATCAGACAGCCTCAATTTGCCATTCGACCCTTTTCGATCGTATTTTATGATCATGAACATGGAACATCTGACCATCAAAGCCCAGGACGCGCTGCAGGCTGCTTCCAGCCTGGCGCAGAAGCACGATCAAACCCAGGTGGAGCCGGAGCACCTGCTGCTGGCCTTGCTGGAGCAGGAAGACGGCCTGGTCTATCCGCTGCTCGAACGCGTCGGCGGCAATCCGGGCGCCCTGGCCGACGGGCTGCGCGCCCTGGTGGCGGGCAAGCCCAAGGTTTTCGGTGAAGCGGCGCAGCTCTATTTTTCACCCGGGGTCACCAAGATCCTGGCCAAGGCCGAAGTCGAAGCCCAGGCCCTCAAGGACGAATTCGTCTCCGCCGAACACCTGCTGATCGCCCTGGCGCAATCCGAGGGCAAGAGCGCGGACCTGTTGAAGCAGGCCGGGGTGACCAAAGCCGCCCTGCTGGCGGCGCTCAAGGCCGTCCGGGGCAATACGCGGGTGACCGACCAGAACCCGGAAGAAAAATACCAGGTGCTGGACAAGTACTGCCGCGACCTGACCGCCCTGGCGCGGCAGGAAAAACTGGACCCCGTCATCGGCCGGGACGAAGAAATCCGCCGCCTGATGCAGGTGCTGTCCCGGCGGACCAAGAACAACCCCGTGCTGATCGGCGAGCCCGGGGTGGGCAAGACGGCCATCGTCGAAGGCCTGGCCCGGCGCATCGTCGCCGGGGACGTGCCGGAGGGCCTCAAGGGCAAGAAGCTTTTGTCCCTTGACCTGGGGTCCCTGGTCGCGGGGGCCAAGTTCCGGGGCGAATTCGAGGAACGCCTCAAGGCGGTGATCCACGAGGTGCAGGCCGCGGCGGGCAGCATCATCCTCTTCATCGACGAACTGCACACCCTGGTGGGCACCGGCGCCGCCGAAGGCGCCACGGACGCTTCCAACCTGCTCAAGCCCGCCCTGGCCCGGGGCGAACTGCGCTGCATCGGCGCCACGACCCTGGACGAATACCGCAAGCACATCGAAAAGGACGCCGCCCTGGAACGGCGCTTTCAGCAGGTCTACTGCGCCGAGCCGACGGTGGAAGACACCATCGCCATCCTGCGGGGCTTGAAAGAGCGCTACGAGGTGCACCACGGCGTGCGCATCAAGGACGAAGCCCTGGTGGCGGCGACGCTGCTGTCCAACCGCTACATCACCAGCCGCTTTCTGCCCGACAAGGCCATCGACCTGGTGGACGAAGCCGCCAGCCGGCTCAAGATGGAGCTGGACAGCCGGCCCACGGAACTGGACAAGCTGGAACGCCGGCTGCTGCAGCTTTCCATCGAAAAGCAGGCCCTGCAGCGGGAAGTGGACGGCGCCTCGGTGGAACGGCGGACTAGGCTGGAGCGGGAGATCGCCGACCTGACCGCCGAACGGGACGCCATGCGTTCCCGCTGGGAAAACGAAAAAAAGGACATCGACGTCCTGCGTTCCCTCAAGCAGAAGCTGGAGGAACTCAAGATCGACGAGACCCGCTACGAGCGGGAGGGCAACCTGAGCAAGGCGGCGGAGGTCAAGCACGGGCTGATACCCGAGGCCCAGCGCCGCCTGGCGGACCTGGCGGCGCGCATGGAGGCCAAACGGGGGGACAGCACGCTGCTGCGGGAAGAGGTCAGCGAAGAAGACATCGCCGCCGTCGTTTCCACCTGGACGGGCATTCCGGTGTCCAAGATGCTTTCCGGGGAACTGCAGAAGTACCTGGAGCTGGAAAAGGTGCTGGAAAAGCGCGTCGTCGGCCAGGAGGCGGCGGTGGAGGCCGTGGCGGACGCCATCCGGCGCAACAAGGCGGGGCTGTCCGACACCGCCCGGCCCCTGGGTTCCTTCCTCTTTCTGGGTCCCACCGGCGTGGGCAAGACCGAACTGGCCAAGACGCTGGCGGAATTCCTGTTCAACGACGAAAAAGCGCTGACCCGCATCGACATGAGCGAGTACGGCGAAAAACACTCTGTCAGCCGCCTGCTGGGAGCGCCGCCGGGCTACGTGGGCTACGAGCAGGGCGGCCAGCTGACCGAGGCGGTCCGCCGCCGGCCCTACAGCGTGGTGCTGCTGGACGAGGTGGAAAAAGCGCACCCCGAAGTGTTCAACGTCTTTTTGCAGATCCTGGACGACGGCCGGCTGACCGACGGGCAGGGGCGGGTGGTGGACTTCAAGAACGTGATCATCATCATGACCAGCAACCTGGGCTCGGACCTGATCCTCAAGGCCCGCAACGCCGCGGAAATCCGCGACGCCCTGGGCGAAGTGCTCAAGGCCGCCTTCCGGCCGGAGTTCCTCAACCGCATCGACGAGACGGTCATCTTCAACCGCCTCGGCCAGGGGGCGATCGCCCAGATCGTGGCCATCCAGCTGGACCGCCTGGCCCGGCGCCTGCAGGAACGCCAGCTGACCCTCGCGGTCAGCCCCGCCGCCCGGGCCTTTCTGGCCGAACGGGGCTACGACCCCCTCTACGGCGCCCGCCCGCTCAAGCGGGCCATCCAGGCCGAACTGGAGAACCCCCTGGCCAAAGCCATGATCGCCGGGGCTTTCAAGGAAGGCGCCACGGTCACCGTGGACCGCGCCGGCGACGGGTTGACCTTCGGCTGACGGGGCACAATAATGCCGTCGCCCGCTGCGGGCAAAGGGGTGGGTATGGCGGAAGGGATTTCTGAAACCGGAGCGGCGGCGTACTTGGACTGTTCCCTGACCGTCGACGCGCGGGCCCGGGATCTGGTGTCCCGGATGACGGTGGCCGAAGCGGCGGGACAGCTGCTCTTTCAGGCGCCGGCCCTGCCCCGGTTGGGGATTCCCGCCTACAACTGGTGGAACGAAGCCCTGCACGGCGTGGCCCGGGCCGGTACGGCCACGGTGTTCCCCCAGGCCATCGCCCTGGCGGCTACCTTTGATCCCGACCTGGTGCGCACCGTGGCGGAGGTCATCGCCACGGAAGGTCGGGCCAAGTTCCACGAAGCCTGCCGGCAGGGCGACCGGGGCATCTACAAGGGGCTGACCTTCTGGTCCCCGAACGTCAACATCTTCCGGGATCCCCGCTGGGGCCGGGGTCAGGAGACCTACGGCGAAGACCCCTGGCTGACCGGCCGCCTGGGCGTGGCCTTCGTCCGCGGCCTGCAGGGCGACGATCCGCGCTACCTGAAGACCGCGGCCTGCGCCAAGCATTACGCCGTCCATTCGGGACCCGAAAACCTGCGCCACAGCTTCGACGCCCGGGTGTCGGTCAAGGACCTGCGGGAAACCTACCTGCCCGCCTTCCGCGACCTGGTGCGGGAAGCCGGGGTGGAAAGCGTGATGGGCGCCTACAACCGCACCAACGGCGAACCCTGCTGCGGCAGCCCGACCCTGCTGGGTAACATCCTGCGGGACGAGTGGGGCTTTGCCGGCCATGTGGTGTCCGACTGCTGGGCGATCAAGGACTTCCACGAAAACCACCAGGTCTGCGCCACGCCGGAAGAATCCGTGGCCCTGGCGCTGAACAGCGGCTGCGACCTCAACTGCGGTCAGCTGTACGGGAAAATCATGGACGCCCTGGACCGGGGGCTGGTGACCGAAGCCACGATCCGCCGCTCCGCGGTGCGCCTGATGGTCACCCGCATCAAGCTGGGCCTCTTTGATCCCCCGGAGGAAGTTCCCTACGCTGCCACACCTTACGAACTGGTAGACTGCGCCGCGCACCGCGACCTGGCCTTCGAGGCCGCCCAGAAGGCGCTGGTGCTGCTCAAGAATGCTGACGGTGTCCTGCCCCTGGACCGCGCCGCCGTCCGGACGCTGGCGGTCATCGGCCCCAACGCTACATCCCTGGAAGCTTTGAAGGGCAATTATTGCGGTACTCCTTCCCAGGCTTTGACCGCGCTGGAGGGTATCCGCGCCGCCGCTCCGGAGGCGCGCATCCTCTACGCCGAAGGATGCCACCTCTACAAGGACAGGGTCGAGGACCTGGGCGAAGCCCAGGATCGCCTGGCGGAGGCGGTGGCTGCGGCGCAGCGCGCCGACGCGGTCGTGCTCTGCCTGGGCCTGGACCCGAACATCGAAGGCGAGGAGGGGGATCCGGGCAATCAGTACGCCGCAGGGGACAAGCCGGACCTGGACCTGCCGGCTTCCCAGCAAGCCCTGCTGGAAGGCATCGTCCGCGCCGTGCCGGGCAAGCCGGTGGTGCTGGCGGTATTTTCCGGCAGCGCCCTGGCCCTGGACTGGGCGGACCGGCACGTATCCGCCATACTGCAGGCTTGGTATCCCGGCGCCGAAGGCGGCCGGGCTCTGGGCGCCCTGCTCTTCGGCGACTATTCGCCCTCCGGCCGGCTCCCGGTGACCTTTTACCGCAGCGCCGCCGACCTGCCGCCCTTTACCGACTACGCCATGGCCAACCGCACCTACCGCTATTTTACCGGCACGCCGCTGTACCCCTTCGGCTTCGGCCTGTCCTACACCCGTTTTGCCTACGAAGACCTGCGCATCGACGGCTTGTCTTGCCGGGTGCGGGTACGGAATACGGGGGAGCGGGCGGGGGACGAAGTAGTCCAGCTATACCTGTCGGGTCCCGGCGCCGGCGCCGGCCAGCCCCTGCGGCAGCTGCGGGGCGTACGCCGGGTCCACCTGGAGCCGGGGGCGGCGGCGGAGCTGGTTTTTGAGCTGGACCAACGAGCGCTTTCCCAGATCGATGAAGCTGGACGCCGCCGGCGGGTGCCCGGGCGCTATACGCTCAGCGTCGGCGGCCATCAGGGCGATCCCCGGAGCCGGGAGCTCACCGGTCAGGCGGCGCTCAACGCCCGGTTCGAATTGGGCGGAGCCGCCGCCGTACTGGAATACTGACCCTCCGGTTCCACCGCGTTTTTTCCATAGTTTTGCAGGGGGTTCATCCATGAAGCCGCGTTTTTATTTTGCCGTCTGCCAGACCGGGGCGGAAAAGGTCGTCAAGCAGGAAGTCACCGGCGAGCATCCGGGCTTACGGTTCGCTTTTTCACGTCCCGGATTCGTTACTTTTAAGGAAGAAGACGATGCCGCTCCCGCCCTGGAGCTGGAGCGGGCTATTTTTACCCGCCTCTGGGGCCAAGTCCTGGGCCAGGCCCGGGAACCCGCAGGGCTGGCGGACCTGCTGGCCCTCATACCCGCGGGCAGCATCGTGCACGGCTTTGACCGGGATCTGTACCTGGCCGGCGACGAGCCCCTGGGTTTTGTGCGCCACCTGCATATCGACGGGATCCTCAAGGACCGTCCGGGGCTCAACGAAGCGCCCCGCATCGGGGACGAGGTGTACAGCCTGATCTGGGTGGATGACTTTTTGGTGTTCCTGGGCCGGCACCGCCACGCGGGTTTTATGCTGACCCGCCGGGGCAACCTGCCGGATCGGCGCCTGCCCCCCGAGTCGCCGTCCCGGGCCTACCTCAAGCTCGAAGAAGCCTTCAGCCGCTTCCGGCCGCCGCTGGAAAAGGGCCAGCTGGCGCTGGAGCTGGGCTGCGCGCCCGGCGGCGCCACCACGGCCCTGCTCAACCGGGGCCTGCGGGTGCTGGGTGTGGACCCCCAGCACCTGGATGAACGCGTGGCCGCGCGTCCCGGTTTTATCCATCGGCGCAAGGCGGTCAAGTACCTGACCGCCGAAGACCTGGCCGACCTGAACCCCGACTGGCTGGTGGTGGACATGGGCATCAGCCCCCGGGAAGCCCTGGCGGAGCTTACCCACGCCCTCAAGCTGCTGCGGACCCGCTTCGGCGCCGGACTAAGGCTGCGCCAGGGCTTTCTGACCCTCAAATTGAACGATTGGCGTCTAGTCCCGGAAATCCCCGCCTACCTGCGGCGGCTGGAAGAACTCGGTTTCCACGACCTGACGCCCATCCAGCTGGGCACCAACCGCCGGGAGTTTTTTGTCCGGGCGGCGCGTTTTGCCCCGCCGCATTAATCCGGGTCCGGGTCCGCGGCCCGGGACCGGCGGCCGTACCAATCCACCTTGCGGGTGACGAACATCACCAGCGCCGTCACGGCAAAGGCCAGCAGGGAGCCGATCAGCAGGGCCCAGTCTTCGGACTGCAGGGTGATGAACATGAAAAGGTAGGAAACGATCATCACCGGCACCAGATACCAGGTCTCCGGACCGCCGTTCAGCACGGACCGGCCGTAGACGTACATCATCGCCGTCAGGGCCGTCGCCGAAACAAGGTAAGCCAGGTTGAAGGCCAGGTGTTCGGAGAGGGAAAGCAGCAATAGATAAAAAACGACGTTGCCGATACCCGCCAACAGGTACTGGACGGGGTGGATTTCCTTTTTCTTGAGCATTTCGAGCAAAAAAAGCGTCAGGAAGGGTACGATGATGAACAAAAGGGCGTACTTGACCGCCCGTTCGTTCAAAGCGTACTGGTCCAGGATGGTCACAAAATCGACGCCGTAGTAGCCCGACGCCAGCAGTTGGTCCACCTCCTCCGTGTCCCGCCAGTACAGGGGAATCCCCCGGCTCAGGTAACTGTTCTGCCACTGGGCGTCAAAACCGGCTTCGTCCAGCGCGCTGGCCGTCGGCAGGTAGTAGCCCTGGAACGAAGGGGAAGCCCAGTTGGAGCGGATGCGCAGGCTGGTTTCTTTGCCCAGGGGCAAAAAGCGCGCGTACCGGCTCCCCTGGACGGCCAGCCGGATCTGAAAAGGGAAGTCCGTCGTGCCGTCCAGGACCAGCGGGGCGTGGATGCCGCCGGTTTGGGCTCCCAGACTCCGGTTGCCGGGCTTGAAAACCAGCTCCGCATCGCCCCAGCGGGCCGTTTCCACGGCGCCGAGTCCCTTCTGGTCCGCCAGGCTGAGCACGATCTCCGCCTGGTCCAGCAGGGGCCTCTGATCTTCCGCCAGGCTCGCCAGGGCTTCCTCCAGATCGAACCGACCGTCGATCAGCACCGTGCCGCTGTACAGGGGCACCGAAAAGATGCCCCGTTTCTTGACCAGCGTTTCCAGGTTGACGTCCAGGCTGGTCCGGGCGGGGCTGATCCAGAAGTCGTAGACCCAGGGGCGCAGCTCCCGGGTTTCCCGTCCCTGGGCGTCGGTAGCCCGTACTTCTTCCCACTGCCGGACGGGAATGCGCAGCAGCGGTCCGCCCAGGCTGAGGGACCCGCCCCAGGCGGCAACCAGCTCGGCTTCCACTTCCTCCGACCGATATGCCCTTTCCCGAACCAATTCCCGGACAAAGCTCACGGGAACCAGCATGAACAGGATCAGGAAGGCCAAGAGCAGGGCCTTGAATCCGAAACCGCTGAAATACTTGCGCACATTGTTCATCGGAGAACTCCTTCATATTGGTGCTGGGATCAACTCTATTCCAGGGTTGGGGCTGATTTGCGCCGGAATTGCGGCAAAATTCCGGCAAAGCGGGTCCGCACCGGCACCGGGTGTACAAAAACCCCAGTCCCTGTGGTATTTTAGGTAGGAGCCTATCGGACTTGTGAACGCAAGGAAGGGTGAATGAAGGCAATGAGACAAACAAAGACCCAATATGCCTCCGTCCAGCGCTTTTTGACCAGGACTCGGCGCTCTGCGGCGCAAAATCGGCTCGTCAATCGGGCCATACAGGAAGTATGGCCCTCAATCCTCACCAATTTTTCACTCGCAGATCACCTTCGCCTGGTCAAAATCCCAAGTCCGACAGGCTCCTAGGATGAACCGCATCGCCGTGGTGGATGACGAAAAAAACATACGGGAGATGATCCGTTTTGCCCTGGAACGGGAAAACTATGCGGTGGATGAATACGCCAACGGCGAAGAAGCGTGGGCTTCATTTGAACGGGACTACCCGGACTGCATCGTCCTGGACATCATGATGCCCCGCATGGACGGCATGGAGCTGTGCCGGCGCATCCGGGGCCGGGGCGTGGCCACGCCGATCGTTTTTCTGTCGTCCCGGGACGAAGAGATCGACCGGGTACTGGGGCTGGAATCCGGCGGCGACGACTACGTCTGCAAACCCTTCGGCATGCGCGAACTGTTGGCCCGCATCCGGGCAGCCCTGCGCCGCGCGTCGCCCCGGAACGCCGGTTCGGGGTTCGAACCGGCGGCGGACGCGGCTTTTTCCCTGGTCCGGGGGCCGCTGCGCATGGATGAGGACCGGGGCATGGCAGAATGGAAGGGCCGCGACGTCGACCTGACGGTGACCGAATTCCGGATGCTGTACGCGCTGGCGGTACAACCCGGGGTGGTCAAAACCCGTGAGCAGTTGATGCGCCGGGCTTTTCCCGAAGACGGCTACCCCAACGACCGGGCGGCGGACAGCCACCTCAAGCGCCTGCGCCGGAAGCTGGGCGCGGCGGATCCGGAATTTTCAGCCCTGGAAACCGTCTACGGTCTGGGCTACCGTTTCCGGTTGCCCGGATGAAGGGCCTTTCCGCCCGGCTGCTGATCTTCAACCTGTTGCTGCTCTTTCTGCCCCTGGCCAGCCTGCTCTACGTGGATACTTATGAAAAGCAGCTGCTCGCCGCCCAGGAAGCGTCCCTGATCCAGCAGGGCCGCATCTTCAGCTCCGCCCTGTCCGGCAGCGACCTGGGCGCCGACGCCCAGCGGATCCTGGAGCGGTTGGGCGGCCGGGTGGATGCGCGCATCCGGGTGGTCAATCGGGACGGGCGCCTGCTGGCCGACTCGGCGGCCGGAAAAACGGCTGCGCCGGACACCGGCGCCGGCGCTTGCCGGGATGATTCGCGTCGGGGCGAAACCGCCAAGGACCAGCTTCTCTACCGTCTGGCCGTATACCCGCTGAACCTGTTCCGGCGTTTGTTCTTTCCCCCCGCGCCGGCCTACGATACGGGGGAATACTATTCCGGCAAAACCGTCCTGCTGGGACCTGAAGTGCTGGCTGCCCTGGCAGGCCGCTACGGCGCCGCGACCCGGCTTTCGACCGGGGGGCAGCGCTCGGTCAACCTCTATTCGGCGATCCCGATTCCCGGAGCGACGCCGGAAGAAATCCGCGGGGTAGTCCTGGTTTCCCGCTCCACCTACAACATCCTGCTCAACCTGTACGTCTTCCGGCTGGACATCATCCGCATCTTCGTCTTTTCTCTGGTAGTGTCCCTTGTCCTGTCGCTGGTGCTGTCCCTGACCATCACCATGCCCATCCGCCGCCTGCAGCAGGAGGCGGAACGGGTCCTGGATCCGGCGGGCCGTTTCGGCGGACATTTTACCGGACTGAAGCGTCGGGACGAGATCGGCAGCCTTTCCCGGGCGCTGTCCGGCCTGTCGGCCAAGCTGGAAAAAAGGATCGGCTTCATCGACCGCTTCATCGCCGACCTGCTGCACGAGCTCAAGAACCCGCTGACGGCGATCCGGGGCGCGGTGGAGATGGCCGTAGATTCACCCGGGAAAGAGGCGCGCCTATTGGCCGGCATCGGCGCGGAAGAACGGCGCATGGAGCGGCTGCTGTTCCGGCTGCGGGAGCTGAGCCAGATCGACAACCTGCTGGAGCGGGAAGGGGCGGACGTGCTGGACCTCGGGCAGGCGATTCCCCTGATCCTGGCGCGGTATCCCGACCGTTCCGACTCCGGCGCCGCGGTCGGTTTCCACGACCACGTCGGGCAACCCGCCCTGGTGCGGGTCAATCCGGACCGGCTGGTGCAGGCGCTGACCAATCCGGTGGACAACGCCCTTTCTTTTTCGCCCGCCGGCTCGCCGGTCGACGTCCATCTGGAGGCAGGGTCGCCGAAAGGCAAGCCGATCTTCCGGATTCGGATCGAAGACTCCGGTCCGGGGGTGCGCGCGGCCAGCTTGTCCAAGGTTTTTGACCGGTTCTATTCGGACCGGGGCGAATCCGGCGAACAGGTTCATTCCGGTCTGGGCCTGGCCATCGTCCGGAGCATCGCCGCCGGGTACGGCGGGTCCTGCGCCCTGGAAAACAGGGAATCCGGGGGCTGCCGTTTTATCCTGGAGCTGCCCGGCTGGGCGGGCGCCGGCAAGCCGGCGGGTTTTTCAGCTTCCGGCTAGAAAGAGAAGGCCAGAACTTCCTCGGCCAGCACGATGACCACCCGGCCTTCCCGCAGCAGGCGCCGGTTTTCTTCCCGGGAAATGAGTTCCAGCGCGTCGTTCCGGTCGATGATCGGGTCCGTGGGCCGCACGCCGAAGAAGCCGCGGGCCAGAATGCGGGCCGGATGGTCGCCCACCAGGGCGCGGAGGTCGTCATCCAGTCCCGTCGGCGTGGACGCCAGTACCCGGCGGGCGGCGGCGTAGCGGACGATCCCGGCGGACTTGGCCCGCAGGGGGTCCACCATGTTCCGTTCGTACAGCAGGTTCATGTCGCTGTCCCAAATTTTGGGGAAAAAGCAGGGCTGTCCCCGGGCGACGGTTTTTTTGCCGTGCACGGGGAGCGGATCGTCGGCCAAAATGATGATTCCCGTATAGGGGCGGCTGGGTACGTCCATCAGCGTCCGGGGCACGTCAGTGGCCGTCCGGTGCCGGATCAACGCCGCCTGAAGGGGCAGCAGGTCCACGGCGTACGCGGTGTTGAGGGTTTGCAGGTCGACGGAAAGGTAGGGGGCGGCTTTTTGGGCGCCCGAGGATACCGAACCCAGATCCCGCAGCGCGTATTCGCCCCGGTCGATCAAATCCGATAGGTCGTCGGCGGAATCCACGGGCAGCCGGAGCAGGGGCGCCAGCACCAGATCGGGGAACTCCATCGCCGCCAGTTCTTCCGCCTGGGCCCGGCCGGTGGGCAACGACAGCCCCGCAGCGGCCAGATCCAGACTTGAAGTCGCGTGCAGCCGGAATTGGTCCCAGGCTACGTGGCCGCGGAGGCTGATTTTGGCGTCCTGGGCTTGCAGCAGCGAAAAAAGACTTACTCCGATAGCAGCGACCAGTCCGAGGCGTTTCATAGCGGTCCCCCCGCCTTCAGTATCGGCGTCTTCAGCACTTTTCCTTCCCTGAGCAGCGTGGAAAGATCCATTCCGTTGGCCTGGGCCAGGATTTCGGGGTCCACGTCGTAGGCCAGGGCGATCGCCCAGAGGGTTTCTCCCTTCTTGACCAGGTGGGTGCCGTCGAAGCGCAAGGCCGGGTCGGCGCGGCGCACCTGCTCGTAGGGGCCGACTTCCTTGAAGGCCGGCACGACGATGCGGGCGCCCAGCTGCAGGTATCGGGCTTTCAACCCCGGGTTGACGTTCAGGATCTGCTCCACCGCCACGCCGTAGTGCCGGGACAAGGCCGAAAGGGTATCGCCGGAACGGATGGTATGAAAGTAGTATTTGATCAACTTGGCCGTCTGGTCGGCCAGGATGGCGCTGACCGCCGCGGCGTCTTCCCGGCGGACCTTGAGCCGGTACTCCGGACCCGGCGGGGTGACGGCGTAGCGCAGCTCCGGATTGGCCTGCTTGAGCAGCGCCGCGTCCAGGCCGGCCTGCTGGGCCAGCAAGCCGAGGTCCACGGTCCTGCCGACGGGCACGCGCTCCCATTCGACGCTTTCCGGCCAGCCGAGGTCCAGCCCGTAGCTGCCGGCCCGGTTTAATATCCGGGTCAGGGCGACGAACTTGGGCACGTACTGGATGGTTTCGGGTTTCAGCAGTTTCCGGTCGCAGAGGACCCAGTAGTCCCTGGTCCCCGCCTTTTTGACCGCCCGGTCCACGGCGCCCAGCCCGGCGTTGTACGCCGCCAGCGCCAGGGGCCAGTCGCCGAAGTAACGGTAGTTCTCTTCCAGTTTGCGCAGCGCCGCGTCGGTGCTCTTCCAGAAATCCCGGCGTTCGTCCACCCAGTCGTCGACGCGCAAGCCGAAGGGGGCGATGCTGTTGGCCATGAACTGCCACAGTCCGACGGCGCCGGACCTGCTGACCGCCGTGGGCAGGTAGGCGGATTCCAGCACCGGCAGGTAGGCCAGTTCCGGCGGCAAGCCGCGGCGCTCGACTTCCCGGCGGATAAAGGGCAGGTAGGGTTGTCCCCGGGCCAGGACCGCCTTGAGCCACTGCAGGCCGCCGGGGGACGCGTACTGCGCCAGATAGCGCCGTTCCAGCGGCGTATCCCGGCCCAAGATGGTCTGTTCCGCCGGCGTCGCGCCATGCCAGACCAGGGCCCGGGGCAACGCGGCCTCCGCCGTCCGGCCGGCGGGATCGCGGCGCGCCCAGCGGCCCGGACCGCTGGGGACGGCGATCTCCGGGCGGGCTTCCACCGGCGGTGTTGTGCCGGCGGCTTCCTCCGCCCCGGCCGGCGGCCCCCCGAAGGACAGGGCCAAGACGGCGGTCAGGGCGATCCTGAGGACGGAATCAAGCCTGCGTCCGGTTTGGGGCATCAGAATTTTTCTCCATAGTAAACACCCGCCCATTCCCAACGACCGTGTATCTCCGGATCTTCGGGAAAGTTGATTTTACGGAAATACAGGTACCAGGTGGAAATTCGCTGGGACCAGCCCCAGGTGCGGAGATAGGCTTCGTTGGCGTTGGAGGTTGCGTCCAAGGTCGGCGCATAACGGATGCGGTTGCCCGACATAAAATCCGACAGGTTGAATTCGGCCATGTTGGTCGTATCCGCATCTTCCTGTTCCCAGGACTTGGCAAAAAAATTGACTTTGGCCCGGTATTTGCGCAACTGGACGCTGCTGCCCGCGTCCAGGGCGGATTTAACCGCAGACATCAAGGTATCCAGGCTTTCAAAGGTCCAATCCTTGGGCGAATTATAGAAGTCCACGATTTTTTTGGCGTAGCCCAGGGCGTCGGGAAAGCCCGGAATGGTGCTCGTATAGTAGGGCATGAATTTGGTGTAGGTCTGGATGGCCGAATCCCAGGCGCCGATGCGTTCGTAGGCTTGGGCCAGCATGAAATAGCTCTGACCCAAATCCACCTTGTCCGGGAAACGGGAAATGAGTTCCTGGTAATACCAGACCCGTTGCTCCGGCTTGTCGACCAATCCGAGCAGCTTGTTGAGCGACACCAGGTGGATGGATTCGCCCCGCACGGTCAGATCGGGATAATTCTTGACGATCCGGTCAAAATACAGGGCCGCCACGGGTTTTGCGCCCTGCTGGACGTAGATGTAGGCGGTCATGAGCAGCAGGTAGGCGTTGTAGGGATCATCCGGGTGCCGGGAAACCCACTCGGTAAGAAAATTGGCCAGTTTGCCGTACTGCTTCAGACGGAGCATCTCGTTGGCTATTTCCCGGACCACCGAGAACTGTTCCTCCCCGGCCTGGGGTTCGGCGGCCAGCAGCGCAAAGAGATCATTCAGCATCTCCCGGTCCGGCCCGCTCCCGGTCAGGTAGTAGGCGCCGGAGGACCCGGCCAAGGGTCCGGAAAAACGCGCCCGGCAGGACACGGCGAGGGACAGGGAAATGATAACCAGCAGAATTCTGGGGGATGTACCGATCCTCACGGTCGGATACTACCACAGGGGTATCCCATTGGCAAGAGAAGGGTGCTCCCGCTATACTGGGAAGTATATGGGCGACAAACCAATGCGCAGACTGGCGGCGGAGCTGGCATTTATTTTCGGACTCTCCTTGATGCTGCTGGGCAGCGTGCTGATGGTGGCCACCCTGGCCGGCTTGCCCCGGCTGGCGATCCTGCCCGCGAGCCTTGCCATCATTATCGGCGCCGGGTTTGCCGTTCTAGCCATCAAACTGAACAAACGCTCCTTGTACATCTTTCTTTCCGTTTTTTTTAGTCTGACGGGCATTCTGCTCTTGCTGGTGGCCATGAAGGCGATTCCCGCGTCCCCGGCGGATCTGTGGCCCTTCGCTTCCGTTTTTGCGGGCCTGGCCCTGCTGCCCGCCGGGTGGAGCCGCTTTGCCGGTTTCAGCGTCAAATTCGTCATTCCCGCAGCCGCCTTCCTGTTGCTCGGGATCGTGCTGCTGGTTTTTTCTTTGGGCATGGCTCCCTTTTCGTTCAAGACCTTCATTCTGCTCTGGTGGCCGCTGCTGCTGGTCATAGCCGGACTTATTCTGGCGGTGCTGTCTTTCAGCCCTCCGGCCAGGGTGGGGGATGAAGGAAAGTGACCCGCCCCGCGTACGGGCGGGCGGCGGCGTGCGTGCTGGCGCTGTCCGCTCTGGGTTTTGGTGCCTGCGCGACGGCTCCCCGGGCGCCGGTACCCGACGTACCCCTGCAGGGCGACGGAACGTCGCCCCCGCCGGCCGACCGCCCTCCGGGGATAGCGGACGAACTGAAGGCCCTGGTGGAGACCGGGACGCCGCCATCCCTGCTGCGGGCCCTGGATCTTATCCGCAGCCGGGACCTGGGCCAGACCGAATTCGGCCGGGTGATGAGCGCCGTGGCGGTGACCATCCTGCGCAGCCTGTACCCCGAGGTGTCCGCGGACCTGCCCGCGGCGGACCCGCCGCCCACGGAACGGTACGCCCGCATCCTGCGGGACGCGCAAAAGGGAGCCTATACGCCGGCTGCCGGCGGGTCCGAGGATTTTCTGGAACACGTGCTGCCCTTTTTTGCCCTGCTGGATGAAACCCGGTCCGAGCGTCTGGCCCGCGCCCTGCCGGACCTGCGCCGGGCCGCGGTGTTGAATACCGGTTCGGTCCTGGCGCCCTATTTTCTGGGCCTGGTGGCGGAACGCACCGCCACTCCCGGGGAAGCCCGGGAGTTCTACGCCGCCGCCTACGCCCTGTCGGCGGATTGCTACCCTGCGGCGCTGGGCATGGCCCGGGTGTACATCGGCGCGGGACAGATACCGGAAGCGGTGCGCCTGCTGTCCGACCTGGTGTCCCGGTATCCGGACAACTACGGCATCAAGCGCTCCCTGGCGTTGGCGTATTACCAGGCGGGGGATTGGTCCCGGGCAGGACCCGCATTGGCGGAAATATTGCAGCGGAACCCGAAGGACCGGGCTTTTCTGCTCATGCGCGCCCATGTTCTGGTGGAGCAGGGTCAATTCCTGCAAGCCCAGCCCCTGCTGGACGCCTACGCCGCGACGGAAGCCGTGGACCGCTTGTACCTGTTCCTCAAAGCCCGCATCCAGTCCGAAGCGTACCGCAACGACGACGCGGCGCTGACCTATCTCCGTTCCATCCTGCGCACGGATCCCCAGGATGGAGAGGCGGCGGTATTCGCCGCGCGCCTGCTGATGGGGTCCTCCCGACCGGAGGACCAGGAAGAGGGCCGCCGCCTGCTGGCGGAACTTCTAAAAACCGCGGCGCCGGCGCCGGCGGTGCTGGACCTGGCCCTGCGGGACGCCATCCGCCGGGAAGCCTGGAAGGAGGCGCTGCCCTACGTGGAAACGCTGCTGCTGGAGCGCCGTTCCGCCCCGGACCTGGTCAACGCCTACACGGTGCAGCGGGGGCTGCGGAACAACGCCGCCGCCCTGGCGCCGGCCAAGGAACTGTACGACCGCGACCCGGGGGATGAAACCGGCGTCTCCACCTATATCGCCGCCCTGATCGGAGCGGGACGGCGGGAAGAAGCGGGGCGCATGATCGACGAACGGTTGTCCACGCTGCCCGGGGGCAGCGTCAAAAGCCGGTACTATTACCTGCGGAGCCGGATGAAGACCGACGAAGAGGCGGTCATGAACGACCTGCGTTCCAGCCTGTTCGAAGATCCCCGCAACCTGGACGCCCTGATCGCCATGCTGGAGGTCTACGACAAGCGCAAGGATGAGCGCCGGGCGGTGTATTACCTCAAGCAAGCCCTGGCTCTGGCGCCGGACAATCCCACCCTGCAAAAGTACCGAACCGCGTATATCGGGCTTTTGGGAACCCGGTAATGATGATAATAATAATTGAGGCTGTCTGATAACTCGGTTAGTTATCAGTCAGCCTCAGTATTTTCTCGGATTTTGGCGGATTTAAACGGTTTGTGTTGCTAAAACCAGGTAAAACCGCCAAAATCCTGCAAAAATACAACATTGAGGTAGCTGCCCCGTAACTCCCTGAGTTACGGGGCAGCCTCAATTTCGATTATGACAAAAAAGGGCGATTCAACTCTTGATAAATTCGCCGATCGGTAGCACACTGGGGGCAGGAGTGTTCCGTCGCTTTCCCGCGGAATGCCGCAACCACGAGCAAGGAGCGTGTCGATGAACAGTCTGAAGGGCACCAAGACGGAAAAAAACCTGCTGACCGCGTTCGCCGGGGAATCCCAGGCCCGCAACAGGTATACCTACTTTTCCAGCAAGGCCAAGGAAGAAGGGTATTTCCAGATTTCCCAGATTTTTACCGAAACCGCGGATCAGGAAAAAGAGCACGCCAAGCGGCTCTTCAAGTTTCTTGAAGGCGGAGAAGTCCGGATCGAGGCGACTTTCCCGGCGGGGGTCATCGGAACCACCTCGGAAAACCTGCTGGAGGCCGCAGGCGGCGAAAACTACGAATGGAAAACCATGTACCCGGATTTTGCCAAAGCGGCCCGGGAAGAAGGCTTCAGCGCCATAGCCACGGTATTCGAAGCCATCGCGGTGGCGGAAAAACAGCACGCCAAGCGCTACGAAAACCTCAAGGCCAACGTGGATTCGGGCAAGGTCTTCAAACGGGAAGCCAAGACGGTCTGGCGCTGCATCAACTGCGGCTACATCATGGAAGCCGCGGAGGCCCCCCCCATGTGCCCCGCCTGCGCGCATCCCCAGGCGTATTTTGAAGTGCTCAGCGAGAATTGGTAATAGAGGAGGAAATGATGGCCAAGCAGAACGAAATTTACAAGTGCGAGATTTGCGGCAATATCGTGGAGGTCCTGCACGGCGGCGCCGGCGATCTGGTCTGCTGCGGACAGCCCATGAAGCTGATCGTAGAAAATACGGTGGACGCGGCCAAGGAAAAGCACGTGCCGGTGATCGAAAAAACCGTCGCCGGCTACAAGGTCTCTGTCGGTTCCGTGGCGCACCCTATGGAAGAAAAGCACTATATCGAATGGATCGAACTGATCGCCGACGGCGTCAGCCACCGCAAGCATCTCAAGCCCGGAGACGCGCCGGTGGCGGAATTCGCGGTCAGCGCCAAAACGGTGGTTGCCCGGGAATACTGCAACCTCCACGGCCTCTGGAAAGCGTGAGCTTTCGGCACTACACTACTGCGTAAGGAGAATCGGATGCAGAAATACGTTTGCGACGTGTGCGGCTATATCTACGACCCCGCCCAGGGCGATCCGGACGGCGGCGTCGGTGCGGGAACCTCGTTCGAAGCGCTGCCCGCCGACTGGGTCTGCCCCATGTGCGGCGCCGGCAAGGATGATTTTTCCCCCGTGGACTGATTGACATCCGAGGCGGGGGATCTTGGGCTGTTCCGCGCCCTTGCCGCGCGGAACGGCCTTTTTTATAGGAGACACGCATGCTTTCACGGGAAGACTATATTTTCACCATCGGCTACGACGGACCCGCCGCGGTGGTCGACGGCCAGGCCAAGCGCCGCTACGGGACGCTGGGCACGCGGGAACTGGCTGAGAAAGGCTTGTTCCGGGCGGCCTATTGTTCCGCCGTCTACGCCAAGAACGACCGGGAACTGGACACGTTGATTGAAATCTACAACCGCTCTGCCGGGACTTCGCATACCCGGGACTACGCCTTTGACCGCCTTTTCGGCGTTTTTCCGGTGGACGTCAAAAAATCCATCGTGCTCTGAAGCGGAGGATCCGTTTCCGGGCGCGATTTTGCCGGTTTAAGGCGCCTTGACCGAGTTCCGGGCCTGTGGTACTTTACGGAGAATACTCTTATTAAGGATGTTTCCGAATGAATTCATTTATTTCTCCGCTCTTTCAGGGCGCGCAGCTTCTGATGGGGGCCTCCGACGTCGGCGGCGCTTCCAGTTCGCCGGCTTCCCTCATTTCCACCTTTGTGCCCTTCGGTCTGGTCATCCTGATTTTCTACTTTTTGATCATCCGGCCGCAGAACAAGAAGCAGAAGGACACGGAGCGCATGCTCTCGGCCATCAAGAAGGGCGACCAGATCGTCACCATCGGCGGCATCCACGGGACCATCAGCGCCCTCAAGGACGGCAGCGTGGTCGTAAAAGTGGACGACAACACCAAGATTGAGTTTTCCCGCAGCGCCATCGCCTCGGTAGTCGCCGATCCGTCCAAGGCCGAAGAGGCCAAGGGCAGCGCGTCCAAGAAGACCAAGGCCGCCAAAGCGGAAAAAACGGAAGAATCCACCCCGGCGGCTGAAGAATCCGCAAAATAGCAGTACACCTCGATTATTGGAGCAACGGCATGAGTAAAAGGTATCGGTTCTTCATCATCCTGGCCACGGTAGCGGTCTGCCTGGCGTTTCTTTCGCCGACCCTGCGGTGGTACTTTACGGTTCCCAAAGAAGACCAGGCGCTGGCGCTGGGTTCCCGGGAACAGATCAAGGTCTACGCCAACCGCAAGGCCCAGGCGGATATCAAGGAACTCAAGGAACTGGCCCGTTCCGGCGGCGCCATGCCGGAGCGCCTTTCCTTTTTGACCGGCACCGCCAAAGCCAACTACAAGTTGATGAAGATGACCGCGCCCCAAACCTGGGATGCCAAAGCGGTACTGGCCGCCTTCGCGGGGGAAAAAGAAGCCCTGGACGGCATCGAAACCAAATATCGGGATGAAATCCTCAAACTCAAAGACCTGCACCAGAGCGCGATACAGCTGGGCCTGGACCTGTCCGGCGGCATGAGCGTGGTCATCCAGGCCAACCTGGATTCCCTGGCGGAACGCCTGGGACGGGCGCTCAACGCCGACGACCAGGAAGACGCCATCAACCGGGCGCTGGAAGTGCTCAACAGCCGGATCGACAAGTTCGGCCTGACCGAACCGGTCATCCGCCGGCAGGGTGCGGACCAGATCTACGTGGAAATACCCGGCGTAGCCGATCCGGACCGCATCAACTCCATCATCATGGGCAAGGGCAACCTGGCCTTCCACATCGTGGACGACGAAGCCACCGCGGCTTTTCTGAGCTACTACCAGAACTACCCGACCAACACCTTCGACGGCGAAGGCAACCTGCTGGATCCGACCATCGTGCCCGCGGACGTGGTCATCCGGGGCGTCTATGAAAAGGACAGCTATGGTCTGGACGAGCTGGTGGGCTACACGGCCATCAAGAAGGAAGTCGGCCTGGACGGCAACCACATCAAGAACGCCCTGGTGGACCGGGACGCGGTGACCGGACGTCCGGAAGTCACCTTCATCCTCGACGCCGAAGGCGGGGAAATCTTCTACCAGCTGACCTCCGCCAACGTGGACAAATCCCTGTCCATCGTCATGGACAACAAGGTCAAGTCCCGGGCGCGCATCCAGGAAGCCATCCGGGACCAGGTCCGCCTGACCGGTTTCGACGCCGACGAGGCCAACAACATCGCCCTGATCCTGCGCACCGCGGCCCTGCCGGTGGAACTGGAGCCCGTCAACCAGCAGGCCATCGGCGCTTCCCTCGGGGAGGACACCATCCGCCGGGGCTTGAACGCCCTGCTCGGCGGCATCGCGGCGGTCATGCTGTTCATGCTGCTATTCTACAAGGGCGCGGGGGTCAACGCCGTCGTAGCCCAGATCCTCAACCTCTTCATCATGCTCAGCATCCTGTCGGCCTTCAACCTGACGCTGACCCTGCCCAGCATCGCCGGTTTCATCCTGACCATCGGCATGGCCGTGGACGCCAACGTCATCGTCTTCGAGCGCATCAAGGAAGAGCTGCGCCTGGGCAAAGGCCGCAAGGCTTCGGTGGACGCGGGCTTCGACAAGGCCTTCTGGGCGATCATGGACTCCAACATCACCACTTTCATCGCCGCCATCTTCCTGTCCCAGCTGGGCAGCGGTCCGATCCAGGGCTTCGCGGTCAGCCTGGCCATCGGCGTCATATCCTCCGTGTTCACCGCCCTTTTCGTTTCCCGTCTGATCTTCGACTTCGGCACCGACGTGCTGGGTCAAAAGAAGGTCTCCATCAGCTGGAGGATCAAGTAAATGAAGCGCATCATCAATTTTTCCAGATACTTCCTCCCCACGACGATCCTGTCCTTTGTCCTGATCCTGGCGGGGATCGTCGGCTATTTCGTGAACGGCGGCTTCAACCTGGGCGTCGACTTCCAGGCCGGCCTGATCCAGGAAGTACAGTTTGCCCCGGCTTCCTTCTCCCTGACCTACACGGGCAAGGGCACCGCGTCCATTTCCATGGAAAAGACGCAGCTGGACATCGTCATTTCCGGATCGGACGTCGAAAAAGCCACCTTTTCCTTTCCCTACGCTTCCTACGCCACCGTGGGCGCCCTGATCGACGGGCTGCAGGCGGTGGAAGCCCTGACGGTGTCCCCCATCGGCGACCGGGCGGGCCAGAGCGTGGACCTGATCCAGAGCGCCCAGGGCAATCCGCGGCTGGGCTCGGTGCCCTATACGGTCCATTTCTTGCCCCCCGGGTCGCCGGCCATCGCCATCGATACGGTGCGGCAGGCGCTCAAATCCGTGGGCTCCGCGTCCGTGCAGATGCTGGGCAAGGGCGAAGAGCGCAAGTTCATGATCCGCATTGAGGACCAGGGGCACGAGTCCGGCTTTGCCCAGACGGCGACGGAACAGATCCAAACCGCCCTGGGGGCCGCTTTCGGCCAGGATCAGGTGGCCATCGCCCGCACCGACTACGTGGGTGCCCGGTTTTCCAAGCACCTGACCGACCAGGCGGGTTTGCTGGTGGTGCTGACGCTGCTGCTGATCCTGGTGTACGCGTCCTTCCGCTTCAAGTTTGAATTCGCCCTGGGCGCGGTGCTGGCCACCGCCCACGACGCGCTGATCATGATCGCCTTCATCGCCTGGACGCGGATGGAATTCAACACCACCACCATCGCGGCGCTGCTGACCATCCTGGGCTATTCGATCAACGATACCATCGTCATTTTTGACCGTATCCGGGAAACCGTCCGGCTCTACCCGGACGACAGTTTTCTGCAGAACATGAACCGGGCGATCACCGAAACCCTGGGCCGGACTTTCATCACCACCGTCACCACCATGCTGGCGGTCCTGTCGCTTTTCATCTTTACTTCGGGCAGCATGAAGGATTTTGCCCTGGCCCTGCTGGTCGGCATGACCAGCGGCGTATACTCCACCATTTTTGCCGCTTCGGCCTTTGTCTACTTCTGGAAGACCCAGGCCGCCAAACGGGCGCTGCGACCGGCTACGGCCAAGGCCTGAACCCGCCGCAGAACACGATTGTTTTGGGGCCCAGCCACATGGCTGGGCCTTTTTTGCAAGGATCACACGTGAAAGTCCTACGGGCCAAGTCATACGGTTTCTGCATGGGCGTCCGGCGGGCGGTGGATATGGCCTACGCCGAAGCCGGTTCGGCGACGACGGCCAAGGTGGCCACCATGGGACCGTTGATCCATAATCCCCAGGCTCTGGCGGCGCTGCGGGAACAGGGCGTGGATGAGTTGGCCGACGTCGGACCGGCCGCCGACCTGGCGGATACGACGGTGGTCATCCGCGCCCACGGCGTCGCGCCGGCGGTGCAGCGGCGCCTTGAAGATTCGGGCGCCCGGATCGTGGACGCCACCTGCCCCCGGGTGCGCCTGAGCCAGAAAAAAGCCCGGCTGCTGAGCGGGGCAGGGTACCGCCTATTTCTGGCCGGGGAAAGCCATCACGGGGAAATCGTCGGCATCCAGGGCTACGCGCCGGACTGTCTGGTGGTGGCCGGCGCGGAGGAAGCCCGGGAACAAGCCCTGGCGCTGCGGCGGCAGGACGAAGGGTTGAAAACCGCGCTCATCGGTCAGACGACTCTCTCGCAGGAGGAATTCGCGGCCATCGCCGCCGCCCTCCGCTCCGTGTTCCCCGACCTGGAAGTCTACGACACCATCTGCCGGGCCACCAAGGACCGGCAGAACGCCCTGCGGGCGCTCTGCGCCAAGGTAGACGCCCTGGTCATCGTGGGGGGCAAGAATTCCGCCAATACCCGCCGCTTGCACGAGCTTGCCCTGCAGAGCGGCAAGCCCGCCTGGCACGTGGAAACCGAAGCCGAGCTGCCCGCCGGAATCGGCGCCTACGCGGTGGTCGGACTCAGCGCCGGCGCTTCCACCCCGGACGCGGTCATCGACCGGGTAGAAGCGCGGCTGCTGTCCCTCCCGAATTGAGGCTGTCTGATAACTCGGTCAGTTATCAGACAGCCTCAGTATTTTCTCGGATTTTGGCGGATTTAAACGGTTTGTGTTGCTAAAACCAGGTAAAACCGCCAAAATCCTGCAAAAATACAAGATTAAGGTAGCTGTCCCGTAACTCCCTGAGTTACGGGACAGCCTCAATTGAAACCGGGTCGTTGAATTGTTCATGCCGATCAGTTATCATCGATTCTCCGGTGCTGTTTATTTCTCGTCAAGGAGTCGTCCATGAAGGCGGTTGAACTGGCTAAAGCCTATGATCCTCCGAGTTTTGAAGACCGCGTCTACGCCCTGTGGCAGTCCTCGGGCTCGTTTCAGCCCGTTGCCGGTCCGGCAACTGAAAAGCCGAAAAAACCCTTCGTGGTGGTGATTCCGCCGCCCAACGTCACCGGCGTGCTGCACATGGGCCATGGCTTGAACAATTCCCTGCAGGACATCATCGTCCGCTTTCACCGCATGAGCGGCGAACCGACGCTGTGGGTGCCCGGTACGGACCACGCGGGCATCGCCACGCAGAACGTGGTGGAAAAAAGACTCAAAAAAGAAGGCAAATCCCGGCATGACCTGGGGCGGGAAAAATTCGTCGAAGAAACCTGGAAGGTAAAAAACGAACATCACGAAGTAATCAGCCGGCAGCTGGCCAAGATCGGCGCCAGCGTGGACTGGAGCCGGGAGCGCTTTACCCTGGACGAAGGCCTGTCCACGGCGGTGCGGGAAGTGTTCGTCACCCTCTACGAGCGCAACCTGCTGTACAAGGGCAAATACTTGGTCAACTGGTGTCCTTCCTGCGGTACCGCCCTGTCGGACGACGAGGTGGAGCACGAGGACGTGGACGGCGCCATGTACCATATCCGCTATCCCCGGGCCGGGGGCGACGGCTTTATCGAGGTAGCCACCACCCGGCCGGAGACCATGCTGGGGGATACCGCGGTGGCGGTGCATCCCGAAGATGAACGCTACGCGGGCCTGCACGGGACCGGCGTTATTCTGCCTTTGACGGGCCGCACCATCCCGGTGGTGGCGGATGCCTACGTGGACCGGGAATTCGGCACCGGAGCGGTCAAGATCACCCCCGCCCACGACCAGAACGACTGGGAACTGGCCCAGCGCCACGATCTGCCGGTGATCAATATTTTGACTCCCGACGGCCGGCTCAACGACGCGGTTCCGGAAAAATATCGCGGCCTGACCGTGGAAGCGGCGCGCAAGCTGGTGGTGGCCGACCTGGAAGCCGCGGGGCTCTTTGTCGGCCAGGAAAAAATACACCACGCCATCGGCCACTGCTACCGTTGCCATACGGTGATCGAACCTTTCCTGTCGGAACAGTGGTTCGTGCGCATGAAGCCGCTGGCGGAGAAGGCGCTCAAAGCCTGGAAGGACGGGGATATCGTCTTTTATCCCAAAAAATGGGAAAACACTTACGAGCACTGGCTGGCCAACATCCGCGACTGGTGCGTCAGCCGCCAGCTCTGGTGGGGGCATCGCATTCCCGCCTGGTACTGCGCCCACTGCGGCAAGACCGTCGTCGCCCGGGAAGAGCCCCTGGAATGCCCCTACTGCAAGAGCACCGAGCTGGAACAGGACCCGGACGTGCTGGACACCTGGTTCTCCAGCTGGCTGTGGCCCTTCAGCACCCTGGGCTGGCCCAAGGATACGGCGGATTTCCGCAAGTACTATCCCACCACGACCCTGGTCACCGCCTACGACATCATCTTCTTCTGGGTCGCCCGGATGATCATGGCGGGACTCGAGTTTACGGGCAAGGCGCCCTTCCGGGACGTGTACATCCACGGCCTGGTGCGGGACAAGCAGGGCCGCAAGATGTCCAAGAGCCTGGGCAACGGGCTGGATCCGCTGGAGCTGGTGCAGGAATACGGCGCGGACGCGCTCAAGTTCACTTTGGCCTTTCTGGCCGCCCAGGGCCAGGACATCCTGATCGACAAGGATTCGTTCAAGCTGGGCTCCAAGTTCGCCAACAAGGTCTGGAACGCCAGCCGCTACATCCTGATGAACCTGGAAGGCCGCGCGGAAATCCGGAACCCCGAGCTGATCCCCATCGACCGCTGGATCTACGCCCGTCTGGACGGCGCCGCGGCCGCCATGGCCGGCGCCTTCCGTTCCTACCGCTTCAACGACGCCGCCGGGACCGCCTACGAGTACTTCTGGAACGATTTCTGCGACTGGTACCTGGAAGCCACCAAGCTGTCCTTCCGCGGCGGGAGCGAGGCGGAAAAGGATCGGGCGACGGCGGTGCTGCTGGACGTGCTGGCGGAATCGCTCAAGCTCATCCATCCCCTGATTCCCTTCGTCACCGAAGAAATCTACGGCAAGCTGCCCAACGCCCGGGGCCTGCTGATCAACGCCCGCTTCCCCGAGGGCATCCCCGGACGGGCGGACCCGGCGGCGGAGGCCGAGTTTGCCGCGGTGCAGGAACTGACGCGCCTGGTGCGCACCCTGCGCAGCGAATGTACGGTCCCCCCGGAAAAGAAAATCCGGGTGGCCGTATTCACCCAGCCGGAATTTGCCTACGCCGACGCTCTGGACCGCAACCGGGGCCTGATCGTCCTTTTGGCCGGCGTGTCGGAACTGTCGCTTTCCGCGTCCCCACCGGGCCGGCAGGAGGGCGCCATCGGCGTGGCGGGCAAGGGGTTTTCCGCCTTCGTATTCATCCGCGACGCGGTGGATACCCGGCTGCTGGCCCAGAAATTCACCAAGGACCTGGAAAAGGACAAGAAATTCCTGTCCGTGCTGGAAGCCAAGCTGGCCAACGAGAACTTTGTCCGCAACGCCCCGGTGGATCTGGTCGCGGAAGAACGGGCCAAGCTGCCGGACCTGCGGGACCGGATTCGGAAAGTACAGACCTATATCCGGGATTTGGGCTAGCGGCAGCCATGAATACCGAGGAAATGCTGCGCCTGAAGAGCATGCACATCGCGCCGTACATGCAGCTGGCCACGCTGCTGATCGGCAAAAGCCGGGAGGGCGGGGGCAACATGTTCCGCCACCAGCTGGACACCATGGCCACCCTGCTGGACTACGGCTACATCGACTCGGTGCTGCTCAAGGCGTCGGTGGTGCACGACCTGGTCGAAGATTTGCCCGATTTCAACCACAACCTGCTCTTGTCCATCGATTACGAAAGCCCCGCAGTCTACGACCTGGTGCTGGAAGTCTCCCGCCGCCCCGACGAGACCAAGGCCGAATTTTTGACCCGCATCAAAGAAAAGGGTACCCAGCAGGCCAAGGTGCTCAAGGTGGCGGACCGCATCTCCAACATGATCAGCCTCGGGTTCGTGACCAATACGGAATTCATCGCCCGCTACAGCGACGAAACCGAGCGCTACATCTACCCCATCGCGCAAGAGATCAACGTCGCCATGCTGGGCGAACTGGAAACCCTGGTCGCCAGCCGACGCCGCTATCTGGTCAGCTGCGTGTTTTAGGCGCGCTGCAGCCCGGGGGGTTGAAAAAAAAGCGTTTTCTTGCCAAAAGCCGGCATAGACCGGCAATCCTTTACCGCGATTGACTCTTTTGGGTATTTCTCTTATTGTCTGATTATAATTTTACCGATTGGAGGTATTCGAATGAAGATAGCGATCAACGGTTTCGGCCGCATCGGCCGCCTGGTTTTTCAGGCCATCGTCGACCAGAACCTGCTGGGCAAGGACAAGATAGACGTGGTGGCGGTGGTGGACATCGTTACGGACGCCAAGTATTTTGCCTACCAGCTCAAGTACGATTCCGTCCACGGCCGCATGAAAGCCGATCTGTCATCAAAAAAGAGCAACCCCTCCCTGGCTGAAGACGATATCCTGGTGGTCAACGGCCACGAGATCAAGTGCGTCATGGCGGAGAAGGAACTGAAGAATCTGCCCTGGGGCAAGCTGGGCGTGGAATACGTCATCGAATCCACCGGCCTTTTCGCCAACGAAAAAGCCTGGGGCCACCTGGAAGCGGGCGCCAAGAAGGTCATCATCTCCGCGCCGGCCAAGAGCGCCGACGAGACCAAGAAGATCCCCACCCTGGTCATGGGCGTCAACGAGGGCAAGTACGATCCCGCCAAGAACGACGTTGTCTCCAACGCTTCCTGCACCACCAACTGCCTGGCGCCGTTGGTCCACGTGCTGCTCAAGGAAGGCATCGGCATCGAACGCGGCCTGATGACCACCATCCACTCCACCACGGCCACTCAGAAGACGGTGGACGGTGTATCCAAGAAAGACTGGCGGGGCGGCCGCGCCGCGGCCATCAACATCATACCTTCCACCACCGGCGCCGCCAAGGCGGTGGGCGAGGCGATTCCCGAAGTCAAGGGCATCATGTGGGGCATGTCCTTCCGGGTGCCCACGCTGGACGCTTCGGTCGTTGACTTTACCTTCACTTCCAAAAAAGATACTTCCATTGAAGAAATCGACGCCCTGATGAAGAAGGCTTCCGAAACGTACCTGAAAGGCGTGCTCTCGTACACCAATGAAGAGCTGGTGTCTACCGACTTCATCCACGACAAGAGCTCCTCCACCTACGACAGCCTGGCTACGGTGCAGAACAACCTGCCCGGAGAGAAGCGCTTCTTCAAGGTGGTTTCCTGGTACGACAACGAATGGGGCTATTCCAACCGCGTCGTGGACCTGCTCCGCTACATGGCCAAATAGCGCTGATCGTTGCCGGAAACGAGCGGCCCCGCCGGGGCTGAATGATTCCCGCGGGCTCCGTCCATCATCGGCCGGAGCCTTTTTTTCAGTTCCACGGTTATCGGAGGAAGACATGATCAAGACCGTAAAGGATGTAAGTCTCAAGGGCAAACGGATCGTCATGCGGGTGGACTTCAACGTCCCCATGAAGGACGGCAAGGTGCAGGACGATACCCGCATCACTGCGGCCATTCCGACCATCAAATACGTCCTGGACCAGGGCGCCAAGAGTCTGGTGTTGATGAGCCATCTGGGGGATCCCAAAAAAGACGCCAAGAAAGCCCGGGAAAAGGCGGAAAAGGACGGCAGAACCTTTGACGAAGCGGCTTTTATCGCCGGCAAGCACCGCATGGCCCCGGTGGCGGCCTACCTGCAGGGCAAACTGGGCGTGCCCGTCGCCTTTGCCGGCGAAGATTCTTGCTTCGGCAAGAAAGCCTTCATCGACAGCCAGAAAGACGGCACGGTGGTGATGCTGGAGAATACCCGCTTTCATAAGGAAGAAACCAGCGAAGACGCGGCGGAACGGGACAAGCTGGCCCGGGAACTGGCCACCTACGGCGAAGTGTTCGTCAACGACGCCTTCGGCACCGCCCACCGGGACCACGCGTCCACCGCCTCGATCGCCAAATTCGTCCCGGTAGCGGTGGGCGGATTTTTGATGCAGAAAGAAGTAGCCTACCTGGAACCCATCGTCGTCAGCCCGGTCAAGCCGCTGGTGGCCATCATCGGCGGCGCCAAGGTTTCTTCCAAGATCGCCGTGCTGGAAAGCCTGCTCAAGAACGCCTCCGCCCTGGTCATCGGCGGCGGCATGGCCTATACCTTTTTGAAGGCCCAGGGCCATACGGTAGGCAAATCCCTGGTCGAGGACGACCAGATCGATACGGCCAAGAGCATTCTGGCGGCGGCCCAAAAAGCGGGCGCTGAAATCGTGCTGCCCGTAGACCACGTCTGCGCTGCGGCCTTCGACGCCGGCGCTGTTCCGGTGGCGGTGGATTCCCTGGACGTGCCCGAAGGCTTGATGGGACTGGACGTGGGTCCCAAGACGGTGGCCAAATACAAGGCCGTCCTGGCCAAGGCCAAGACCATCGTCTGGAACGGGCCGGTGGGGGTGTTCGAGTTCGAGAATTTCGCCCAGGGGACCAAGGACGTAGCCCTGCTGGTGGCGGAAGCCACCGGCCGGGGCGCCGTGACCGTGGTCGGCGGCGGCGATTCGGTGGCGGCGGTCAACAAATTCGGCCTGGCCGAAAAAATGAGCCACGTATCCACCGGCGGCGGCGCCTCGCTGGAACTGCTGGAAGGCAAGAAGCTTCCGGGTATCGAAGTCTGTAGGTAGGAGCAACCATGCGTAATTATTTTATCGCCGGCAACTGGAAAATGCACAAGACCCGGGCCGAAGCCGCGGAACTGGCCAAGGCGCTGGTCGCCCAGCTCAAGGATGGCAAGCACAAATACCTGGTGGCGCCTTCCTTTACCGCTCTGGAGACGGTGGCGCCCATCGTCAAGGGTTCCAACATCCTGCTGGGCGCCCAGAATATGGCCGCCGAGGAACAGGGCGCCCATACCGGCGAAGTTTCGGTGCTGCAGCTCAAGGATCTGGGCGTGCAGGTGCTCATCCTGGGCCACAGCGAACGCCGGCACGTTTACAAGGAAGACGACGCGCTGATCAACAAGAAAGTCAAACTGGCCCTCCAGCACGGCCTGGAGGTGATCCTCTGCGTCGGCGAACTGCTGGCGGAGCGGGAAGCGGGCCAGGCGGAAGCGGTCTGCGAAGCCCAGACCGTCCAAGGCCTGGCGGGCGTATCCGCGACGGACCTGAAGCGCGTAACCATCGCCTACGAACCCGTCTGGGCGATCGGCACGGGCAAGACCGCCACGCCGGAAGACGCCGACGCCATCCACGCCTACATCCGCAAGGTGGTGTCCGGTCTGTACGGCGACGCGGCGGCCAAGGCGCTGTGCATCCAGTACGGCGGCTCGGTCAAGGCCGACAACGCCGCCCAGCTGATGGGCAAGCCCAACATTGACGGCGCCCTGGTGGGCGGAGCGGCCTTGAAGCCGGAAACCTTCGTACCCATCGCCAAATTCTGATCCCTCCGGCGGATACCCCGTGTACGGGTATCCGCCGCTTTCCGGACCGATACGCCCTTGCATATCTTTTCGGCATTCGATAAAATGACCGGCAGTATTTATTCGTAGATGGAGCGTCATATATGGGTCTTATTGGAATTCTGCTTTTGGTTGTTTTTGTGATCGTCGCCGTCCTGCTGGTGCTCATCGTGCTGGTGCAGAACGAAGAAGGCGATAGCCTGGGCGGCATCTTCGCCGGCGGCAGCTCATCCGCCTTCGGCTCGCGGTCCGGCAACGTGCTCACCAAGACGACTTCTATTCTCGGCGCCTTGTTCCTGCTTTCGAGCTTTGGGCTGGCCATGATCAACCGAACTTCCAGCGATACCGGCGTCGAAGCCGCCGCCCAGTCCTTGCAGACCGGCGCGGCCACGTCCGAGTGGTGGGCGGACGCCGAAGCGGTGCCGGCACCCGAAGCGGCTCCCGGCGAAACCACGTCCGAAACGGCCAAGTAGGGCCGGATTCCGCTCGGGTCAGCGATACAAATAAACGGAGGGCCGACGTCGATGCTCCTACACGAAACCTTTCCCGTCGAATTCATCAAGGTCGGGTTGGAAGCGGAAGACAAGGACGAAGCCTTTGAGGAGCTGGTGGACCTTTTCTGCCAGGCCGCCCATTCCGAGGCCCGGGAGGAAATTCTGGCCGCGGTGCGCGACCGGGAAGCCAAGATGTCCACGGGCATCAAAAAGGGCATCGCCATTCCCCACGGCAAAACCAACGCGGTGGACCGGGTATACGGCATCCTGGGCGTATCCAAAAAAGGGATCGACTACGACGCCCTGGACGGAGAACCGGTCTACCTGCTGTTCATGATGCTGGCGCCCCAGAAAGACACGGAAAAGCACCTGCGCCTGCTCAAGCGGCTGGCGGAAATTCTGGACAACCCCCAATTCTACACCGACCTGCTGAGTCAGAAAGACGCCCCGGCGGCGCATAACATAATCCGAAAATACGAGGACGTGCTCATCGCCCTTGACTGAAGCGGGATATCATGGATGATCAGGATGTACTGCAGCATTTGTTGGCCGTGGAATCCGCCGCGGCCGCTCTGGTGGACGACGCCCAGCAAGAAGCCGATCGCCGGATAGCGGAATCTGAAAAAAAAGTACGCCAGACGCATGACGAACAGTACGGATCCCGCCTGGCGGCTCTGGAAGCCGAATATCTCCGCCACGAGGCGGACACGGGAGCCGAATATCGCCGTACCCTCGATCAATACCGCCGGGCCCAGGAAGACCTCGCCGTAGACGAACGACGCTTCGCCGAGCTTCTGGGCCGATTCCTTTTGGGAGACCGATAGGGTGACCACCTCCGGGGAGCGGGCCTACGCCTACGCCAAGGCCTGCGGCATCCTGGGTAAATCCTTTATCGGGCCCCGGATTGCCCGGTTGGCCGGCATCGCGCGGCTCTCCGACCTAGACCGGCTGATTTTTGCCGCAAAAACCGTCGAACTGCCGGAACGGGAACTGCTGGTCGACCTGGAGCGACGGATCAGCCGCCGTACCATCGGACAGATTCTGGCTTTGGTCGCCAACTATCCCCGGCTTCCGGACCTGCTGGAGCGGTTGATCCGGGCCTGGGAGTACGCGGATGTAAAAACCGCGCTCAACGCCCGGTCGGCTGATGGGATATCCCCGCCAGAGTCGACGGACCTCGGCCGTCTCGGGACGGTGGATTTTTCGGCCTACCCGGACCTGAAAGCCATGCTGCGGGGTACGGAATTCGACTGGGTAGCTCAAAACCAGACGCCGGCGGCGATGGCGGTGCAGACCGAACTGGACCAGCGCTACTACCATTCGTTGTGGGAAGCCCTGCGGAAGACTCCCCGGGGAGAACGCGTCTATACCGAGCGGCTGTTGGCGGAAGAGATCAGCCTGAAAAATTGCGCCTGGGCTTTGCGGCTGCGGGTGTACTACGACTATCCGGAAGCCGAAATCCGGAAGAACCTGGTGGATCTACCCTACTCGGGCGGTTCCTTGCAGGACGACGCGCTGGCGACCCTGAGCCGGGCGGTGGATCAGCGCTCCGAGTGGCGCGGCTGGAACCGGGAATACCTGCTGAATCCGGAAAAGCCCGGCGAAGCCTGGCGCGTCGATCCACGCTGCGTCCAGAACGCCGCGGCCAACCGTTTGTACCGGCAGGCCCGACTCTATTTTCGCCGCCGCCCCTTTACCCTGGATTCGACGGCCTGTTTCATCAAATTGAAGCAGTTTGAAGAAAACCTGCTGACCAGCGTCGCCGAAGGCCTGGCGCTGGGGCTATCTTCCCGGGACGTACTGAGCCTGCTGGAGGTTCGCGCATGATTCGGCCGCGCCGCATGAAACGCCTGGAACTGACCCTGCTCCGCCACGACGCGGACCGGATAATCGAATATCTGGGACGCCGGGGCGTGATGCACCTGTCCTCCGAAGAGCCGGCGGCGGAAAATACAGACGGCGGCGACACGGCGCGGCGGATGGCGGCGGTGATCGAAACGTTAACCTCCCAAGCCGCGTATCTGGACGTCGCCCTTCCCGAAGAAATGGATGACCAGGTCGGGATGCCCGGGGCGGAGGATGAAGCGCTGTCCACCCGCATCATGGACCGGATCGCCGCCCTGCGGGCGAACGAACTGGCGGTCATGGACGAAAAAAGGAAGCTGGAAGAAGCCCTGGGCGAAGCCCAGGCTTTTTCCAATCTGAAGGCGCCCTTTGCGGAGCTGGATCAGCTTTCTTACCTGACGCTGCGCATCGGGCGTCTGGATCCGGACAAGCGGCGGTCCCTGCAAGAAAACCTGGGCGACCGGGCGGTGGTGATTCCCCTGGGGGAAGGGGACCGGGTCTTGGCTGCGGCATCCCGCAAAGGCCGCTTTGCCCTGGATACGGAGCTGAAGAATTCGGATTTTACCCCCTTGGTCATTCCCGAAGGGTTCATGGGCGTGCCCGATGAGCTTACTGCGGGCTTAAGCCAACGTCTGGGCGACCTGGATATCCGGCTGTCCGGGCTGGCGGCCGAAAAGCGGCAGGCCGCCGCCGAGTACGGCCCCCTGCTGCTGCGCCTGCATTCTTCCTACCGCATGGCCATGGCCGTCGAACGGCTCAAGTCCCGGCTTCAGGCCACCAAAAACGCCCTCAGCCTGAGCGGCTGGGTGCCGGCGGATACGGTCAAAAGCCTGGTCGCCGACCTGCTGCGCCTCAGCGGCGGCCGGCTGGCGGTCCGCGCCTACGATCCGGAGGAACGGAAAGAAATTCAGGATGGCCGCGAGAAGGTGCCGGTTTCGCTCCAGCACGGGGCCTTCGTCAAAGGGTTCGAGGGGGTGGTTTTTTCTTACGGTGCCCCCCTGTACGGCACCATCGATCCCACCTTTTTCGTCGCCCTGTCCTTTACCCTGCTGTTCGGCATCATGTTCGGCGACATGGGCCAGGGCGGGGTGCTCCTGCTGCTGGGAATCCTGGCGGGCAAGCGGGGCTGGCGGGCCCTGGCGGGCCTGCGTACCTTTTCCGTACCCCTGCAGGCGGTGGGCATCGCCTCCATGGTGGTGGGCTTCCTGGACGGCGAGGTTTTTTCCAACGAACACCTGCTGATCCGTCCCACCCGGGCCATCACCGGCTTGCTGACGGGCGTACCGACGGACCGCATCCTGCATCTGATGCCCGAAAAGGGCAACCTGGAACGGTTGTTCCTGTTTTTCGCCTTCACCGTCGGGGTGGGAGTCCTGATCAACTCCATCGGCCTGATCATCAACATCATCAATCAGTGTACGCTCCGCCGTTGGGAACACGCGTTTTTTTCCAAGACTGGTTTAGCCGGGGCTTTGCTGTTCTGGTACGCCCTTTTCATGGGCGTCCGCCTGGCGCTGGGCGGGACTTTTGCCTGGTTCGACGCCGTCGGCCTGGCCCTGCCGGCGACGGCGCTATTTCTGGGCCCCGCCCTGTGGCGTCTGCTCAGCCGGGAACGGCCGGTCTTCAAGGACGGTTTTCTGGTGTTCTTGATGGAGGGCTTTGTCGAGCTGCTGGAATCGGTCACCTCCTATACGTCCAATACGGTCAGTTTTTTGCGGGTGGGCGCCTTTGCCCTGTCCCACGCGGTGCTGTCGTTCATCGTGTTCAGCCTGGCCGACATGGTTTCCGGAGCCGGTTTCGGCGGCCCGGTGTTTTCTTTTTTGGTATTGCTCCTGGGCAACGCCATCATTATCCTGCTTGAGGGCATGATCGTCGCCATCCAGGTGGTGCGTCTGCAATATTACGAGTTCTTCAGTAAATTCTTTACCGAGACGGGCGTGGAATTCGCGCCGTTCCGATTTCGCCGGGAGGTTCAGGAATGAAACGTTCACTTATCGTCATCGCCCTTGCTTTGCTCGCCCTGTCGGGGGCGCACGCCCAGGAAGCCGCCCAGACCGCCGCCGGCACCGTGCTGGCCTGGAAGTATATCGCCGCAGCGCTGGCGGTGGGCATTTCCAGCATCGCCGGCGGCCTGGCGGTCGGCCAGATCGGCGCCGCCGCCATGGGCGCCATGAGCGAGAACCCGGAACTCTCCGGCAAGGCGCTGCCCTACGCCGGCCTGGCGGAAGGGATCTGTCTTTGGGGCTTCCTGGTGGCGCTCTTTATCCTGCTCATCTGAGCCGTGGATTATTATTGCATCGGCGACGCCGAGCTGGCGACGGCTTTCCGCTTTGTCGGCATCGAGGGTACGCCGGTCTCTTCCCCGGCTGAAGCCCTGTCCGCTTTCCGCCGCCTGACCGAAGGCTACGTGGAGGGCGCGGAAACGGTGCTGCCCGGCGCGCTGTCCTGCCGGGTCCTCATCCTGACCGAAGAAGCGGCGGATTGGCTGGGTCAAACCCTGACCGACTGGCAGTTGTCCGGCCGCTATCCGTTGGTGGTGGAGATCCCGGGCCTGATGGGCAAGCTCCCGGGGCGCAAAACCCTGGTGGACGCCATCCGGGAAGCGATTGGAGTACGGGTGTAAGCATGGAAGAACTGCGATCTACCGAAACCCTGGACCGGGAAATCCTGGAGGATGCCCGCAAAAAGGCCGACCGGATCCTCAAGACCGCCGAACAGGCGCTGCGCGCCGGCGCGGAGGCGGGGGAAAACAAAACCCGGGCCGCCGTCGCCGAGCTGGAACGCCTGCACGCCGAACGGATGGCCCGGCGGACCAAGGACGGCTATGCCCGGCTGCCGCTGGACCAGCGTCGGATCCGCTCCGAACGGACCGACCGGAAGCTGCGGGCCGCCGCGGATTCCTACCTGGCGGCGCTGCCCCGGGAAAAGCTGCTGTCCCTTCTTTCCGGTGAATTGGCGCTGCGCCGGGACGCCTTGCCGTCCGCGGACATCCGGGTCGATGCCCGCGGGCTGCGCCGGGAAGAAGCCGCGGCGCTCCTGGAAAGTTCGCTGGCCGACCGGCAGTGGAGCCTCGAAAGCCAGACCGCCGAAGGGCCCATGGAACTGCAGCTGGACGCGCCGGACGTGCGGGTTACCGCTTCTGTCCCGGCGCTGGTGGAGGATGTCCTTGCCGACAAGCGCGCCGAGCTGGTTACGGCGCTGTTCGGAGCGGAGGCCACCGATGATTGAAGGTCATGTTCGCCGCGTCTCGGGGCCGATCATCCGGGCTAGCGGGCTGGGCAGCGCGGGGCTGTTCGACGTGGTCGAGGTCGGGGATAACCGCATCATCGGCGAGATCGTCCGGCTGGAAGGCCAGGAAGCGATCATCCAGGTCTACGAAGACGACACGGGCCTCAAGATCGGCGCTGCGGCCCGCTCTACCGGGCGGCCCTTGTCGGTGCTGCTGGGGCCGGGCCTGATCGGCACCATCTACGACGGCATCCAGCGCCCGCTGGAAGCCCTCTACCGCCAGGACGGCGCCTTTCTGCAGCCCGGCGCCCGGGGCGAAGCGCTGGACGGCAAGCGGCTGTGGCGTTTTGTGCCCGATCCGGCTTTGGCGGAACGCCTGGGGCGGGGCGAAAAGATCGCCGCCACCGCGGGTCTGGTCCTGGGCACGGTCAAAGAAACGGAAAGCATTACCTGCAAGATCATGGTGCCCCCCGGCGGCGCCGGCGGCCTGCTGACCGAATTGAAGGCCGAGGCCGACTGCACCATCACCGAGCCCATCGGCCGCAGCGACACCGGCACGGACTTTTTGTTGGCCCAGTGGTGGCCGGTGCGGCTGGCCCGGCCCAGCGCGCGCAAGCTGGCGCCGGACCGCCCGCTGGTTACGGGGTTGCGGGTCATCGACGTGTTCTTTCCCCTTTCCAAGGGCGGCACCGCGGCCATTCCCGGCGGCTTCGGGACGGGCAAGACCATGACCCAGCATTCGGTGGCCAAATGGTGCGACGCCGACGTCATCGTCTATATCGGCTGCGGCGAACGGGGCAACGAGATGACCGACGTGCTCACCGAATTCCCCCGACTGATCGATCCCCGCACCGGGCGGTCGCTGATGGAGCGGACCATCCTGATCGCCAACACGTCCAACATGCCCGTGGCCGCCCGGGAGGTTTCCATCTACACCGGCGTCAGTCTGGCCGAGTTCTACCGGGACATGGGCTACCACGTGGCCATCATGGCGGATTCCACCAGCCGTTGGGCCGAGGCCCTGCGGGAACTTTCGGGCCGCATGGAAGAAATGCCCGCGGAAGAAGGTTTTCCCGCCTACCTGCCCACCCGGCTGGCGGAATTCTACGAACGCGCCGGCCGGGTGGATACGCTCAACGGCGTGGAAGGGTCGGTGACCATCATCGGCGCGGTCTCGCCGCCCGGAGGCGACTTTTCCGAGCCCGTCACCCAGCACACCAAACGTTTCATCCGTTGCTTTTGGGCCCTGGACCGGGACCTGGCCAACGCCCGCCACTATCCGGCCATCAGCTGGATCGACAGCTATTCGGAATACGCCGAAGAAGTCCAGGATTGGTGGGAGCGGGTCAATCCCGCCTGGCCGCAGGTGCGCCGGGCCGCCCTGGATTTGCTGAAGAAGGAACAGCGGCTGTCGGAAATCGTCCGGCTGATCGGTCCCGACGCCCTGCCCGACGACCAACGCCTGGTCCTGCTCAGCGCCGACATCGTCAAGAACGGCTATCTGCAGCAGAATTCCTTTGACGACGTGGACATGTTCTGCGCCCCGGCCAAGCAGGTGCGTCTTTTGGAGTTGATGATGGCTTTTCATGAGCAGGCCATGACCATCATCAAGCTGGGCGCGCCCCTGACCAAGATCGCCTCCCTGCCGGTCCGGGAACGGCTTTCCCGCCTCAAAAGCGAGGTGTCGAACGAAGACGACGCGGCGCTGACCGCCTTTGAGCGGGACATGCGCCAAGCCCTGGAAACGCTGGAGCGGGGCTACCGCGCCAAGGAGTCCCTATGAGGGGAGTGGAATACCGGCATCTTTCCCGGATCGAAGGCCCGGTGGTGGTTACCAAGCGCAGCGCCGGCGTCGGCTTCGGCGAAGTCGCGGCGGTGTACGACCGCTCCGGCGGACGCCGCATGGGCCGGGTGGTGGACCTGAGCGCAGACTGGGCGGCGATCCAGATTTTCGGCTCCAGCACGGGGCTTTCCGCCGAAGATTCCCGGGTGGAATATCTGGGGCGTCCCATGGAGCTGCGGGTCGGCCCGGGACTGCTGGGCCGGGTGTTCGACGGCCTCGGCCGCCCTGCCGACGGCTACGGCGAAATATTTTCTTCCCACCGGCGGGACATCAACGGGCTGCCCATCAATCCCTACGCCCGGACCTATCCCCGGGACTTCATCCAGACCGGCGTCTCCGCCATCGACGGCATGAACACGCTGATCCGGGGCCAAAAACTGCCCATTTTTTCCGGCAACGGCCTGGCGCATAACCGGCTGGCCGCCCAGATCGTCAGGCAGGCTAAAATCCGCAGCGCGGATGAAAATTTTGTGGTCGTCTTCTGCGCCATGGGCGTCAAATACGACGTGGCCCGCTTCTTCCTGGACGATTTTGAACGCTCCGGCGTGCTGGCCAACGTGGTGGTCTATCTGTCCCTGGCCGATGCGCCGTCCATCGAACGCCTGGTCGCCCCCCGCTGCGCGTTGACTGCGGCGGAGTACCTGGCCTACGAGCGGAACATGCACGTGCTGGTGGTGATGACCGACATGACCAACTACTGCGAAGCCCTGCGGGAAGTCTCCTCCATCCGGGGCGAAGTGCCCAGCCGCAAGGGGTATCCGGGCTACCTGTACTCGGATCTGGCGTCCCTCTACGAGCGGGCGGGCAAGATCGAAGGCTCCTCCGGGTCCATCACCCAGATTCCCATCCTGACCATGCCCAACGACGACATCAGCCATCCCATCCCGGATCTTTCCGGCTACATCACCGAAGGCCAGATCGTGCTGGACCGGGAACTGGCCCAGCGGGGCATCTATCCTCCGGTGGCCGGATTGCCCAGCCTGTCCCGGCTGATGAAGGACGGCATCGGTCCGGGCATGACCCGGGAAGACCACAAGGACGTCTCCAGCCAGCTCTTCGCCGCCTATTCCCGGCTCAAGGCGGTGCGCAATTTGGCGTCCATCATCGGGGAAGAGGAGCTTTCGGCGGCGGACAAGCGCTATCTGGCCTTCGGCGAGCGCTTTGAGCAGGATTTCCTGTCCCAGGGCGTCGACGAGGACCGCAGCATCGAGCGCACCCTGGATCTGGGCTGGAAAATCCTGTCCGTCCTGCCCCGGGACGAACTGCTGCGCATCAAGCCTGAATTCATCGAGAAATACCTGGCCCAAGCCGGCCGGGACGAAAGGGACCTGGTGGACGAAGAACCAGAAGACGCCCGGCTGCGCAGCGCGGGACACGGAGGCTGGTAATGGCCCGCGAGGCGATCGCCCCGACCAAGAGCAACCTGCTCCGGGTAAAGGAACGGCTGGCCACCGCCGAGCAGGGCTACGACCTGCTGGAGCAGAAGCGGGAGATCCTGGTCATGGAACTGATGCGCACCGTTGAAGAAGTGAAGATGCTGGAACGGGATCTGGCCCGCCGGGTGGAAACCGCCTATCCGGCGCTCAAACGGATGCTGGTGGTCGTCGGACGGGAACGGGCGCAGCGGCTTTCCCGGAACGTCCATTACCGCTTTGAAATGCGCGAAAAGCGGGTCGTTCTGGCGGGAATGAACCTGCCCGGCCTGGAAGTTCGCCTGCCGGAGGCGGAACTTGCCTATTCCCCGGCGAATTCGTTTGCGGAATGTGATGAAACTGTGGTAGAATTCTTTCAGTTGCTGAAGATTCTCACCGAGCTGGCGGGCGTGCGGACCATTGCTTGGCGTTTGGCCCGGGAAGTACGCAAAACCCAGCGGCGGGTGAACGCCCTGGAAAAGCAAGTTATTCCCACCGCCCGGGAAACCCGGTCTTTTATCGAGGCCGCGCTGGAAGAACGGGAGCGGGAGTCGTTTTTTTCGAGCAAATTGTTGAAAAGGAAGGCCGGCAAGGAATGATGAAACCACTCTTTTCCAACATCGTCGTCGCCGTCTCCGGTTCCGACGCGTCCATCCACGCCGCCAAGTACGCGATCATCATGGCCAAGCTGTACCGTTGCCGGGTGTCGGCGGTCTACGTGGTGGATACGGCCACCATCCGCCAGCTGACCTTGAGCAAGATATTCATCCAGGAAGAAAGCCAGGAATATGAGCGCAGCCTGGAGGCCAACGGCGAACGGTATCTTTCGTTCATCGAAGAACTAGCCCGGGTCAAGGGCGTCAAGGTGGAACGGGAACTGCGCCGGGGCGCGGTGTACACGGAAATTCTGAGCGTGGCGGATGAAAAAAAGGCGGATCTGATCGTGCTCGGCGGTTGGGAAAAAGACCGCAGCGCCCGGGACATCATTTCCCATTCCCATCGGGAGATCATGGTGAACGCCCGGTGTTCGGTCTTTGTGGTCAAGGAACCCAATATCGATACCCTCTACAAGCAAGCCTGACGGAGCGTCCAGGATGAGAATCGCCGTGGTAAGCGCGCCGTCCGCCCGGGGAAAACCCGTTCCCTGCGTAGCGGCCCTGGTCAAGGGGATGGAAGCCATGGGGCACCGGGTCGACGTGGTGGACGCCTGGACCGAAGACGGCGGGCGTCTGCCGGGGTACGGATATGTCGCCGTGGTCGCCGAAGCGGTCTCCCTGTTCGGCGGAAAGATGCCCGTGGCGCTGGCCACCCTGCTTTCCGGCACCGGCGCCCTGGTCGGCAAGAAGAGCGCCGCCTTCCTGTGCAAGACCACGCCGCTGACCGGCAAGGCCTTGGCCAATCTGATGAAGATGATGGAAAAAGAAGGCATGTACATCAATTGGTTCGACATTCTGGTCAACGCCGCGCAGGCGGAGGCCGTCGGCAAACGAATCGGGGCGTAACGGATCGGCGTGGAAAACTATTACGAAATACTCGGCGTCGAAAAAAGCGCGGGCGCCAGGGAAATAAAAAAAGCGTATCGTCAACGGGCCAAGAAGGTGCACCCGGATATCGCCGGCGAAGCGGCGCAGCTGGAAATGCGGCGCCTGATCACGGCTTACGAGACCCTGTCCGACGAGGATCGGCGGGCTGAATACGACCGGGCCTACTTCCGCTTCGTCAAGACCTACACCTTCGACTATCGCGCTTTTTTAAAAGAAAACGGCGACGACCCGGATAGTCAGGCCAAGCTCATTTTTTTTGACCTGCTGCACCTGGAAGAGGACGAAGCCCTGGCGGTCTGGCGCCGGCAGGGCGGCCTGGATTTTGCCCTGGACCGGCATCTGGAACGGGAAGACTGGATGGACTGTACCTTTATCCTGGCGGAAGAACTGGACGAGCGGGGCGAGCACTATGAAGCCTTCCAGCTTTTGCTGGATCTGGTCAGGGAAGAACGGCGGCGGCCTTATTTCCGGCACTTCATCGGCGAGGTGGACGCCCTGGTCAAGGCTTTGGCCCGGGTCAAATTACCCCGGGTGCTGGACGACGCCGATTTGGTGGACTGTCTGGAAGAACTGATCGATGTGGGGTATTCTCGACGGGATGAAGCCCGCTGGCTCCGGTCCATCGCTGAAGCCCTGCTGCGCCTGGGCGAACGCAACGAGGCCGCTGCGGCGCTGCAGGCGGCGCTGCAGCGCGACCCCGATCTGCCGAATATCGTCCGGATCCGCCGCGCCCTGGGCGTTTGAGAGGTAATTATGATACGTTTGAAAAACAGCAGGCAGATAGACGGCATCCGCGCTTCCTGCCGGATGCTGAAAACCATGTTCGACGAGCTGGAACCGCTGGTCAAGCCCGGGGTTGAAACCCGGGACCTGGATCACTGGGTCCGGGACTGGATCGCCCGGGGCGGCGGCAAGCCGGCATTCCTGGGCTACGGCGACGACGCCAACCCCTTTCCGGCGGCGCTGTGCGTCTCGATCAACGAAGAGGTCATCCACGGGATTCCGTCCAAACGGCGGATTACCGCCGGAGACCTGGTGTCCCTGGACTGCGGCATCGACCTGGGCGGTTTTTTCAGCGATATGGCGCGCACCCTTGAAGTCGGCGCGGTCAGCGAGGAAGCGCATGAATTGAACCGGATAACCCGGGAGTGCCTGCAGCAGGGCCTGGCGGCGGCGGTCCCGGGCCAACGCATCCTGCAGATCGGCCGGGCGGTAGCCGCCCACGCGGCGGACCACGGCTACGGGGTGGTGCACCAGTACTGCGGGCACGGCGTCGGGTTTGCGCCCCACGAGGACCCCCAGGTGCCCAACCACCCCCACGGCGCCAACCCGCGGATGCTGGAAGGCCTGGTGATCGCCGTGGAGCCGATGATCAACCTGGGTACGGGGGACGTGGACGTCCAGGCAGACGGCTGGACCGTGGTCACCGCGGACCGTCGCCTTTCCGCCCACTGGGAGCACACCGTAGCCATCTGGGCCGACCACGCCGAAATCCTGACGCTCTGAGGCCCCGGCCCTGCAGACCACGGTTTATCACCTGCGCTCTTTGTAACCATTCGGCGAAAATTTTATTATATTGGTACTGTAGTTTTGCACGCGACAAAACCAGTCAGCCATTTCTTCCATTGCAGGAGTTTCAGCATGAATTTGAAGGATCGTTTGTCGACCAAACAGATATTGGTATTCAACCTGGTGCTGCTGGGGACCATTTTTGGCTTTTCCCTGGCTTTTTTGTCCTTTTCGTGTTCCACCCCGTCGGCGCTGAAGACGGCCCGGGCCGAAGCCGCGCCGGTACCCGTGCCGACGGATGCCCTGGCGGTGGCGGAAAGCATCCAGACCGCCGTGCGTTCCGTGGCGGACGCGCTGCTCCCCTCGGTGGTGGAAATCAGCGTCGTCGAAGTGAGCAAGCAGCAGGTGCCCCGGTTCGACGGCGTACCCTGGGATTTCTTTTTCGGCACCCCCGACCAGGGCCAGGGCGGGCAGGAAAAGGAATACCGCTCCCAGGGCCTGGGTTCGGGCATCATCGTCCGCAAGGACGGCAAAGTGTACTACGTGGTGACCAACAACCACGTCGTCGGCGAAGCCGAAGAAATCACCATCACCCTCAACGACGGCCAGGAGTTCCCGGCCAAGCTGGTGGGCAAGGACGCCCGCAAGGACCTGGCCCTGGTTTCCTTTGAATCCGCCGAAACGTTCCCCCTGGCGGTACTGGGCGATTCCGACCAGGTGCGCGTCGGCGACTGGGCCATCGCGGTGGGCAACCCGCTGGGACTGATGTCTTCGGTCACCATGGGCATCGTCAGCGCCGTCGGCCGGACCGGGGGGCCTGCGGGCAACATCAACGACTTTATCCAGACCGACGCGGCCATCAACCAGGGCAATTCCGGCGGCGCCCTGGTCAACATCCGGGGCGAAGTGGTGGGCATCAACACCTGGATCGCGTCGCCCTCGGGTGGTTCCGTAGGACTGGGATTCGCCATACCGATCGACAACGCCAAGAAGGCGCTCAACGATTTTATTGCCAAAGGAAAGATCAGCTACGGCTGGCTGGGCGTATCCCTGATCGACGTGGACAACGGCATCGCCCAGGACCTGCAGGTGGACGGCAAGCACGGCGCCCTGGTGTCCCAGGTGTTCCTGGGCTCTCCCGCGGAAAAGGGTGGCGTCATGCCCGGCGATTTCATCACCCAACTCAACGGCCGGGACATGAAGAACCGGGACCAGCTGGTGTTGGCGGTAGGCGACCTGTTGGCCGGAGAAAAGGCGGACTTTACGATCATCCGGGGAACCAAGAAACAACAGGTGACGGTACGCATCGAAGAACGGAAGGACGACGTGGCCGCAGAAAACGGCAAACTGTGGCCCGGCGCCGTGGTGATCCCGCTGAACGCCGAAACCCGCAAAGCCCTCAGCCTGGACGACAAGGCCGTCGGGTTGTACGTGGTGGAGGCTATCGACAAGAGCGCGGCGGCCATCATGGGGCTGCAGCGCGGCGACCGCATCATCGCCCTCAACGGAAAGCCGGTGGCCAGCTTGTCCGGCTTCTATACCGCCCTCAATGAAACCGGCGGTTCGGAGTTGTGGTTCCAGATCCAGCGCGGCGAGGCCACCCTGGAAACCATGCGCTACAAGCGCTGAGCCCGGCACTCTATTCCGCCCGGCGCCAGCGCGGGCGGAAACCGCCTGAGTTTTCCGATTTCCGCCCGCGGTCTTTAAAAAGTTCGGCAATTAGGTTACAGTCTTGGTATGAACAAGGAATTCCTCCCCTACGATACGGTGCGGAACAACGCCCTCAAGCTGGCGCACCGTATCCATCAGGACGGCTTTATTCCCGACGTGATCTACGTATCCCTGCGGGGCGGCGCGTATCTGGGCAATGTCATCAGCGAATATTTCAAGATCATCCGCGCCGAAGGGCGTCCGGTGTATTACGCCGCAGTCGTCGCCCGTTCCTACACGGACGTGCGCAAGCAGGAGCGCGTCATGGTGGACGGCTGGACCTACGCGCCGGAACACCTGCGCACCGGCGACAAGGTGCTGCTGATCGACGACATCTTCGATTCCGGCCGCACCGTCAACCGCCTGGTGGAGATTATCCTGGAAAAGGGAATTCCCCGGCAGGATCTGAAGGTAGCGGTGCACGACTACAAGTATTTTCGGGACCAAAAGGACCAGCTGCCGGTGCAGCCGGATTACTGGTGCCGCAAGCACGATCTTTCCGTGACCGACGAGGACCAGTGGATCCACTACATGAGCCATGAATTGGTGGGCTTGACCAGGGTCGAACTGGAAACCCATTATTACAAGGACGATCCGGAATTGAGAACAGTTCTGGATGCGATAAAGTAAGCGGAACAACTCTAAAAACTGAAGTTTTTGGAGTTGACTCAAGTAGGCAACCCGGGGGCGCGCATGCGGTATCGGCACATCCTGATCGCACTCGTCGGACTGGCGTGGCTGACGTCCGTCTGGGGTACGGGGCCGGATGCAACCGGTATCCTGACCAACGCGTCGGAGGGTTCGTTCCCGGCGGATCAGCGTTTCTGGTTCTCCGTGCCTCCGGGCCAACGGCTCAGGCTGGTTCTGGACGACAAGGAGCTGTATCGCGGTCCCGGTCCCGGGGCGGCCTTGCTTTCCGCGCCCACCGGGGGGGAACGCGCGTACGCGCTGGTCGTCGAACGCCGTTCCGCCCCTCCCGAAGACACCCTTGAAGAAACGAGGACGTACCGGGTGGTCATCGACCGCCGGGCGCCGGCGGCGCCGGTCTTCGGCTCCCATCGCAACGAGGCGGGGGAGTGGGAGCTGACCGTCTCCGCCCCAGGCGGCGATGAAATCGAGATCCTGGCGGCCGAAGGGGCTTCCGGACCCGTGCGCCGCCCTCAATCCCGGACCTTCGTCGCCGGGGACGAGGATCTTTACCTGGCCGCCTGGACCGTGGATGGGGCGGGCAATTATTCGGCCCCCGTGCCCTTCGTGTTCGAACCCCTGCGCCTGGAGCTGGAAAACCCGGTGTCCGGGACCTGGGCCAACCGTCAGCGCTTGGTGGTGCGCTCCCGGGGCGCCCGGGAACTGCGCTGGACCGACGACGGCAGCGATCCCCTGGCGGAAGGAGCCCAGATCTATTCCGGCCCGGTCCTGGTGGACCGGACGGGGGAGGTGGTGGTCCGGGTCGCGCTTCAGGCGGCGGACGGCCGGGTGGAAGAACGCCGGGTGTCCTATACGGTAAGCGCCGGGACCGCCGATCCGGATTCGCTGACTGTGATTTTTGCCGAAGCGGAAGCGGAGACGCTGCGGACGGATACGGTGCTGACCGTTCCCCCGGATTATCTGTGGGCCCTAGGCGACGGACGCTGGCTGAACGGCGGCGTCGCGGTTACGCTGCGGCCCTTCGCCTTCGGCAGCCGTCTGCTTCCCCTGCAGCTTTCCGGCGCCCGCGGACACCAACGGTTCGTTTTTACCCTCCTGGCCGACCAGGCCGGGGCGCCGCTTCCGGCAACCGCCGGCGGCGTTCCCGGGACGGTGCCGCTTGATGGCCTCGCCGAGAGCGCCGCGGATCAGCCGCAACCGGCCATTCTGCGCCACGGACCCATCCTCCTGGCGACCTGGCCGGGAACCGATGACGCCATCCGCTACAGATTAGGCGCGGACGGCGCCTGGACGGACCTGCGGGGGCCGGTGCTGATATCCGCGTCCGGGGGGACGCTCCAGTGGTTGACGGAAGCATCCGTCGTCGCCGGGGAACCCTTCAGCCTGACGATCCCGCCCGCGTTGCCCGGTGGAACCGAAACCAAAACCGGAGACGCCGTCCGGGGTCATTTTGAATACCGGTCCCGGGAGTCGTCCTGGACGGAGTTGGACACTATCGTCCTGCCGACCCGGGACGACCTGGCGCGGCTGGCTCCGGATGCCTGTGACGGCGAGGATATGGCCTGGCGCTTTGTGGATGAAGCGGGTCAGGTCCTGCGTTCCTGGCGAGTGGACCGGCTGGCGCCGGGGGAACCGCTGCTGACCGCGCCGGAGGAAGATTCCTGGGTGTCCGGCACCGTCCAGATCCGGGCGCAGGGCGGCGCCGGGGATGCGGACGCCCAAGCCCTGGTTCAGGCGGTGCGCGCGTATCCCTCGGGACGCAGCGATTCGCTTTCCGGCAGCGGCGGCCTTACGCTGGACCCGCCGGCGGAAAGCCCGGTTGCGGTGGTGGTGACGGCGGTGCTCGTGGATGCGTCGGGCAACCGCGGACCCGTCCTGCAGCGTACTTTTACCGTCGATTCGGATTCAATCTACGTCTCATCCCGGGGGAAGGACGGGGCCGACGGCAGCCGGAACCGGCCGTTCGCTACCCTGGAAGAAGCCCTTGCCCGGGCGGAGACTTCGGGGCGCCGGGTAATCCGGGTCGGCGGCGGCGTCGAGCTGCGGTCCAGCGCCGAAATTCCCCCGGGGATCCGGATCGAAGGACACCATACCGAAACCTGGCAGGCTTCGGGCGCGTTGTCCCGGATCAGCGCCGCCCCGGGAGCGGGGCTGCACGTCCGGTCCGGCGAGGCGACCCTGGTCGGCCTGACCCTGTCCGCCGCGGACGGAGCCTTGCCGCTGATCTCCGTCCACCCCGGCAGCCGGCTGGTCATGCAGACCTGCGAGCTATCCGCGCCGGGGCCGCTGTTGCTGTTCGAGTCCGCCCAGGGCGAAATTCTGGACAGCCTGCTGGACTCCGCCGGCACCGGGGAAGCCCGCATCGTGGTTTTGCGGGCGGAAAATACGGCGCTCCAGCTCAGCCGCACCCGGCTGCAGGTTTCCGGAATCAACGCGGTAGCCCTGGAGCAACGCGGCGGCAGCCTGGCGCTGATCGACAGCGTCTGCCAGGTCGAGGGCTCCAGGACGGGCATCGGGTTATGGCTGCGCGACCTGGCGGGATCTATGTCCGGACTCCTGGCCACGGTCCAAGGCGGCAACTACGCCTCCGTCGTGGATGCCGCCGGCGGTCGGCTGCGCTGGTCCGGCGGGCTGCTGGCGGCGGAGGGCCGGGACGTGGTCGCGGCGGTGCTGGAGGCGACGGACGGCGAGTTCATCGCCGCCGACTTTCGTCTTGCTTCGTCTTTTGTCGGTCGGGCCATCGAGGGCCGCGGGCTGTTTCCGGTGGTGCGGGATAGCCGTTTTCTGTACCGCGGCGTAGCGGAACGTTCCGAAGCCTTCACCGCCCGTGCTTCGGCTGCCCGGGGGGCGGACGACCGTTACCTGGACCCGGAACCGGCCAGCATCAGCGGCAACCGTTTTGCCGGATTTACGGAGCTGCTGGACGCGCGGTTCACCTTGGATCAGCTGGATCGGTTCAATCGCCGCTACGCCGGTCCGGGGCGGGAGAACCGCCTGGACCCGGAGGATGCCCCCGAATGAGCAGGCTGACGGGCGTGCTGCTGCTGTCCTTGCTGCTGTCCCTGCCCGCGTCCGCCCAGGCGGTCAAAGTCCCCGCCTGGCTGCTGTTCCTGCCCAAAGCGGATCGGACCACCGCCGCCAGGTACGCAGCGGCCATGGAGCAGGCGCTGGGCGCCATGATCCGGGATCGGACCGCCGCCGTCGCGGCTGAGGCGGCCTTCGCCCGCAACGCCCGCGTCCTGGCCGCCGCGCTGGATGCGTACGGCGATACCCCCGACCAATTCCGGATCGGCGCCTTCTTGATGGGCAAGAACGATCTTTCCATCCTGGCCGCCCGGGACGAATTGGTCTTCAACCGACGCCTGCGCTGGGAAACCGCCCGGGATCTGGCGGAAAACCGCTTTGGCCACGTCGAGCAGGCGGGGTTGGTCACCGCGGCTTCCCTGGAAGAACGCCTCGGCCGCGCCGGGCGTTCGCTGGCCGAGCTCTTCGCGGCACGCATTGCCAAGTCCGCCAAAAAAAGCCTGGTCCCCGCGGTCACCGCTCTGGAAGACCTGATCGCCGGGCATCCCGATTGCCCCAAAGCCGCTTTTGCCGAGCTGCGCCTGCGGGCGGCGGCTTTGGACGCGGCGGCGTACCGTTCCTGGTGCGTCGCGCTGGCCGGCGGCGCTCCGCGTTCCCTGGCCGCGGAACTTCCCGTCTCTCCGGATGCCCCGGATGAACCCGAAACCGCCTACTGGTTGGCCCGGGAGCGGTTTGCCGCAGCGTACGCGTTGCGGGGCGCCCTGCGCAGCGCCCTGCCGGCGGCGGCCGCCGCCGGCTGGTACGTCGACGTCTATGCCGGCGCCGAACCGGTTCCGGCGGAAGCGCGGCCGGCCATTGAAGCCTGGCTTCGGAATGCGGCTTTGCTGGACCCACAACGGCTGGCGGAGCAGACGCGGGAAGACCCCGCCCTGGCGGAGACCCTGGCCGAACTGGGCTCCATCCTGTGGGTAGCGTCGATGCGGCAAGAAGCACGTTTTGCGGCGGAGCTCGGCCTGGATGCCAAGCTGTTGCGTCCAGCGCTGGACGTCATCTGGGCTGTGGTCCATACCCCGGTGCCGAAAGCGGCGACAACGGACGTCGCGATGCCGGATACCGTCAAAAAGGTCCCGGCAATTGATCTGCGGGCGGTGCTGCGGGCGGACCAGGTTGCGGATGCCCTGAACGGGACCGACGACCCTTCCGCCCTGGTGGACGCCTACCTGACGCTTCAGGACGATGCCGCCGGGAGGGACGCTTTTCTGCGGGGCTTCCGCTACCAAGCGGTCCGGGAAAAGCTGAACCTGGCGCTGGATTCCTGGCTGGTCGAAATCCTCAAGACTTTTTCCGCCCAAGACGACGCCGCCGGAGAATTCCGGCGGGAATCAGGCTTTCCCGGAGGGGCGCTGGTGGCGTCCGTCGCCCTGCGCCGCACGCTGGATGACGGACGGACCGTGCTGACCGTTCCGCCGCCGGAAACGGTCCGCCCGGCTTTTGAAAACGCCCGCCGGCTGCTGGACAGCGGAACCGTCGTGCTGGTTCCCCCCGGTGTGGTCGCGGCCCGGCTGCTGGAACCGGACGAACAGCTATTGGTAGGAGAACAGAACCTCTATCTGGGTTCCGCCGTTGTGGCGGACGCCTGGACCAATCGCCGGCTTGAGGTCTTGTCCGCGCGTTACGGCATACCCGCCGCCCTGGCCGTCGGGCCGGGGACGGAAACCGGCGCCGCCCTGCGGCGTTACGCCGTACTTTCGGCTTCCGGGTTCCGGTACGCCCATTTATTGAGGCCAAAACGATGAGGTTTCCCTGGACTCCGCTGGTGCTGGCGCTGTCGCTCCTGTCTTCCTGTACGCCCCGGGACGCGCCGGACGGCGCCGGGCAATCTGCATCCGGCTCCCCGGCACCGGAGGTGCTGCCGGAGCGGACGGAAGCGCGGTTTTTTTCCTATGCCCGCACGTTGGGTGAAGCGTCGTTGACCTTGGTCGCGCGCACGCTTCCCGACGGCGTGGGTGATCCGCCCGCCGCCCTGGTACCGGCTTATTCGGGGCGATGGAAGTATAGCGTGGAAGGCCAAAATCTCAGCGTCCACGAGGCTGCCGCAGTCCAACAGCCGCCGGCCGACGCGCCCTGGGAGCCGGACAACGACCTCTTGTACCCCTCCGGGCCCCTGGGCCGCTGGCAGGCGCCGTTCGCCATCATGGCCGGGCCGGTGGTTTTTAAGGACGCCGTACTGGTGGCCACCGCCGAACCGGCCTTTGTGGTCCTGGACCGGCGGGACCTGACGCTTCGCTCCACCCGGTCGATGAGCCACCTGGCGCTGGGACCGATGCTGGTGGATGAAGCCGGCGCTACGCTGACCCTGCGGCACGCCGACGGGTCCACCGGGGTGTACGCCTTGTCGACCCCCGCCGCCCTGCCGGTGCCGGACCCGGTAGCGGCGCTGATCGGCCCCGAAGCGGGGCCCCTGGCGGCCATGGCGGATAAAACCGGCGCCCTGCTCTCCACGGAGGGCGGTTTTGCCTTTGCGGCGATCGATCCCTACGGTCCGGCGGGAAAAGTCCCTCCGTCGGGGGCGGAACTGGTTCGCTTTGAAGCCTCCGACCCCGACGCGATCTATCGAATCTACGTCGACGGCGCCGGTGAGCGGCCGTACCTGCTGGCCTTATTCGACCAGGCCGGGGCCCTGATCGCTTCCAACGTCGAATACCAGGCGGCCAAAGTGCTGGAGTTCACCCCCCGGTCGGCGCAGGTCTACTACGTCGCCGCGGCCTTCATGGGCGCTGCCGGCGAGGGGCAGGCGGGGCGCCTGGTGATCGTCCCCAAGCAGCCGTAAGGTGGTGCTCTGCGGGTTGGACGAAGCTGGCCGGGGTCCGCTGGCCGGCCCCGTCTGCGCCGCGGCGGTGGTGCTGCCCGCCGATTTTCCGGTGGAAATTCTGGGGGATTCCAAAAAATTGTCCGCCTCCCGGCGGGAGTACGCCATGGGGGTGATCTACGCCCGGGCTGCTGCCTGGGGCATCGGCTGGGCGTCGGCGGCGGAAATCGACGAGATCAATATCCTCAAGGCCAGTCTGCTGGCCATGGAGCGGGCTTTCGGCGCCCTGTCCGGGGAAGGTCGCGTGGACGAAGCCGTGGCGGATGGCCTGCACGCTCCCCGGCTGCCCGTACCCTGCCGCAGCCTGGTCAAGGCCGACGCGACCGTACCGGCGGTCATGGCCGCGTCCATTCTGGCCAAGACCGCCCGGGACCGGATGATGATCCGCTACTCCTGGCTGTACCCGGAATACGCCTACGAACAGCACAAGGGCTATCCGACCAGGCTGCACTTTGCGCGCCTGGCCGAGCACGGTCCGTCTCCCATCCAGCGCCGCAGTTTTAGTCTTCGGCTTTGCCGTCCTCCCGACGGAACGTCCTGACCGTCCGGGGTTTGCGGGCTGCGGGTTTGGCGGGGCCGTCGCCGGTTTTTTTGGCTCCCCGGGGTCGGGGCTCGGCGCCGCTCCGCGGCCGATCCGGTCGGTCGCCGCGATCCGGTCGGTCGCCGCGATCCGGTCGGTCGCCGC
>DYPP01000011.1 GCA_020719845.1 Treponema denticola
GTTCTTGTCGGCTTTTTTCTCGAAATGGGAAAACTCCATCGCAAATGTGGCGCGGCCTTGGCTGACGGAGCGGAGGGCGGTCATGAAGCCGAACATTTTGGCCATCGGCGCCTGGGCCTTGACGTGGTCGGCGCTGGTTTTGCTGTCCATGCTCTGCACGATCCCGCCCCGCTGGACCACCAGGCTGATCACTTCGCCCACAAAATCCTTGGGCGAGATCAGGTCCACCGCCATGATCGGCTCCAGCAGGATGGGGTCCGCCTGGCGGCAGGCTTCGTCCAGGCCCAGGCTGGCGCAGGCTTCAAAGGCAAACTCCGACCCGGTCAGCTCGGAATACTTCAGGTCCGTCAGCGTGACGCCGACGTCGATGCAGGGATAGCCCAGCACGATGCCCGAAGGGAAGGCGGCGTTGACCCCCCGTTCCACGGCTTCGTAGATTTCTTCCGGCGCCTGGTTCTTCCTTATGCCGCAGGTATAGCGGTTGCCCGTGCCCCGGGGCAGGCTTTCCACCCGCAGGCTCAGGGCCGCGGCGTTTTCCCTGCCCGCCAGGATCTTGGAAAAAACCTGGGTATGCTCCACCGTCCGGGATACCGACTCCCGGTAGGTGACCTGGGGATTGCCGACCTTGGCGCCGACCTTGTATTCCTTGAGAATCCGGGTCACCAGCACGTCCAGGTGCAGTTCGCCCATGCCGGAGATGATCAGCTGGCCGGTTTCTTCGTCGTCTTTGGTGGTGAAGGTGGGGTCTTCCCGGGAAAGGATGTCCAGGACTTCCTTCAGTTTTTCCTGTTCCGACATGGTCTTGGGTTCGATGGCCACCGAAATGACCGGTTCGGGAAAATGCATCTTTTCCAGCACCACCGGCCAACCCTCGCTGCCGATGGTATCCCCGGTCTGGGCCAGCTTGAAGCCGATGATGACGCCGATGTCCCCGGCGGACAGCTCGTCCAGAGGTTCGGACTTGTTGGAATGCATGCGCAGGATGCGGTTGGCCCGTTCCCGCTTTTTCTTGCCTACGTTGTACACCACCGCGCCGGGCTTGAGCGTGCCCGAATACATGCGCACGTAGCAGAGGCTGCCCGCTTCCCGGTCGTACTGGATCTTGAAGATCAGCCCCAGGGGCGTGCCCTTGGGGTCGCAGGGTACGGAAACGTCCTCTTCTTTTTTGAGGTGATGCCCCTGGGCGGGGACGACTTCGTCCGGCGAGGGCAGGTAGGCGACGATGGCGTCGATCAGCGGCTGGACGCCCATGTTCCGCCGGGAAGCGCCGCACAGGATGGGCACCAGGGCCCGCTCCAGCACGGCGGAACGCAGTTCCCGGCGGATCAGCTCGGCGGGAAGGTCCTGTCCGTCCAGGTACAGCTCGGTGATGGCGTCGGAACGGGAAGACAGGGCGTCGATCAGGGTTTCCCGCCACTGGCGGGCCGCCGCTTCCCGTTCCGGAGCGACCGGTGCGTAGAGCATGGTTTCGCCGTCCGTACCGGCGTCCCAGCGGATCTCCCGCCAGTCGACCAGATCGACCACGCCTTCAAAGCCGCCCTCCTTGCCGATGGGCAGCTGCAGCGGCAGCGGCTGGACGCCCAGCTTGGCTTGAATGTCCGCCACTACCTGAAAAAAGTCGGCGCCCGTGCGGTCCATCTTGTTGATGAAGCCGATGCGCGGCACCTTGTACCGGTCCGCCTGATGCCAGACGGTCTCGGTCTGGGGCTCGACGCCGCCGACGGCGCAAAAAACGCCCACCGCGCCGTCCAGGACCCGCAGGGAACGCTCCACTTCGGCGGTAAAATCCACGTGTCCCGGCGTATCGATGATGTTGATCTGGTAATCCTTCCAGTAGGTAGTGGTGGCGGCGCTCTGGATGGTGATGCCCCGCTCCTGTTCCTGTTCCATCCAATCCATAATGGCTTCGCCGTCGTCGACCTCGCCGATCTTGTGGCTTTTGCCGGTATAATAGAGGATTCGTTCCGTCGTGGTGGTCTTGCCGGCGTCGATATGGGCCATGATACCGATGTTGCGCATACGCTCGAGCATGGGGCGGACTCCTCTGGTTCGTAGATTGATCCGCCGATTGTACCCGCAAAACCGCCTGAGGATCAACATACTCCGCCCCTTGGGGCGGAGTATGTTGGTTCTGCAAGGTATGGATTGTATGCGGGATTCAAACCCCGTACCGCAACCTTTGGCAAGGCAGTTGGCCGGCTCGATTCCGAAGGGCGCGGCTAATCGCAGGGTATGAATCCCGCGGGCGAATCAAGGATCGGCGCCGATCAGGATGAATAAGCCGTCAAAAGGGAGTCCTAAACTTCACAAGCCGCGACTTGGATGGTATCTTGGATACCTAAGGAGATCATATGGACTTTTCATGGAAGATCATCATCGACGCCGGAAGCGTCTCCCTGGCTTTGCTCGTGGCTACGCTGATCCGCTCCCGTTTCCGGTTCCTTCAGCGTTTTATGATCCCCAACGCCATCACGGCGGGTTTTTTACTGCTGCCGCTGTATAACTATCTGCTCCCGGCCATCGGCTACGGTGGCCATCGCCTGGGGGAACTGGTGTACCATCTGCTCAACATCTCCTTCGTCGCCATGACGCTGCGCTCGCCGCCGGTGCAGACGCAGCGCAAATCCGGCGGCGTGCTGGGCACCACGGTCGGCATCCTGTCCCAGTACGCCATGCAGGCCCTGCTGGGCCTGCTGCTCACCTACCTGCTGATCGTCACCGTATCCCCCGGACTGTCCCCCGCCTTCGGATTGTTCTTGCCCCTGGGCTTTGCCCTGGGTCCGGGACAGGCTTTTGCCATCGGCCGGGGCTGGGAAGCGCTGGGCTTCGGCGGCGCGTCCTCCATCGGCCTGACCTTTGCCGCCATCGGTTACCTGTGGGCCTGTTTCGCCGGCATCCTTTTGATCGGCTACGGCGCCAAAAAGGGCTGGCTGAGCAAAGAAACCGCGGAATTGTTCCAGGACAAGGGCATGATGAGCGGGATCATTCCCCGGGGCGCGGAAAAGCCCGTCGGGTCCCGGCTGACCACGGATTCGGAAGCCATCGACTCGCTCAGCTTCCACGCCGCCGTGGTCGCGGCCACCTACTTCCTTTCTTATTTATTCCTCAAGGCGCTGACTTTCGGACTCGCCTTCGCGGGCAACGCCGGCCGGGAACTGGCCCTGAACCTGTGGGGCATCAATTTTATTTTTTCTTCCCTGACCGCCCAGGTGGTGCGTTCCCTGATGACCAGGGCGAAGGTGAATACCCTGCTGGACGACCTGACCCTGTCGCGGATCTCCGGCTTTGCCGTGGACTACATGGTGGTCGGCGCGGTAGCCGCCATATCGCTGGTCTTCGTGGGCCGCTACTGGCTGGAAATTCTGCTGATCACCACTTTCGGCGGCCTGCTCACCACCGTCACCGTCCCCTGGATGGCCGCCCGGATGTTCAAGGATTACCGCTTTGAGCGCATGATGATGATCTACGGCGTCTCCACCGGGACGCTTTCCACCGGCCTGGCCCTGCTGCGGGTGCTGGATCCGGAGTTCCGTTCGCCGGTTACCTCGGACTACATGGTCTCCGCGGGGCTGACCTTTCTTTTCGCCATTCCCTTCATCCTGGCCATCAACCTGCCCGCCAAGGCCGGCCAGGCGGGAAACCTGACCCTGTTCTGGGCCATGGTGCTGATCAGCGCCGCCTACCTGCTGCTGACCCTGATCGGCTACTTTATTCTGGCCCGCAAAAAAGCGCTGGCCAAACCCGGAACGGTCTGGATCGACTAGGAGTTTGTCGCGGCCACGCCGGGGCCGACCTGACCGGCGGCGGCAACCGCCGCCTGGTCCCGCAGGGTCTTGATGGCCATGATCCAGCGCCGGGCCGACGCGTGCCGGGTGGCAAAGTGAATCTGGTAGAGCATTTTGCCGTGGTAGAATTCCAGCATGTTGCGCTTGAACACGCCTTCGCCGTCGATTTCGGCCAAGGGAAAGGTCACGGTGTCCTTGCGCAGCGTCCGCAGCTCGACGCGGTCCGGAAAGAGGCTCAGGCGGCCGGCTCGGAAACGGCGCAGGGGGTTGAGTTTCCGGCCCCGCAGCGCCAGCACGCCGTCGTCGGCGAACAACGCGGTTTCCGGCGCCGCCGCGGCTTGGCGGCGCAGCTGGGCCGGGAACTCCTCTGACTGCCGGAGGGACCAGGACCGGATGGTGGTGACCGCTTCGACGCCCTTCCCCACCGCGTGCAGATGATTGAACCGGTCCAGACGATAGGCTGCGCCGCAGGCGCGGCAAAAGAAGCGCGCTCCGTTGCTGCGCATGGTGTCCGTCCTGCCGCAGGACGGACACTGGAATAGGACGGTTTCCAGGTTTTCCGCCGGCCGCGCGCCGTAGAAGGGGATCCGGTTCTCTTCCTGCCACTGGTCTTCGTCGTACTCCAGCGCCGCCACCAGGCGGGTATAAATTTCTTCCGACCCCAAGGTCTTGGTGTCCCCGGCGCTCAGGGCTACCTTGAACTGCAGTTCAATCCGGCCCCGCTTGTGCCGCCAGCTCCAGCGGGGCATGGACGAGAAGGCGCCCTTCAGCAGCACCACCACCACCGGCACCTTGAGCAGCCGCAGCAGCTTGCCCGTGGCCGGGACCACTTCCTGGGTGTGGCCGTCGAAGCTCGCCGTGCCCTCCGGAAAGATCCCCACCACGCCGTGCCGTTTGCGGATCACGTCGACGATGGCGTTGATGGTTTCCAGGTCGGGGATGAACTTGGACTTGGGAATGGTGCCCACCAGGCGCAGCAGGGCGCGCAGGATGGTGGTGCGCAGGTTGCTGTCGCTGGCGATCCAGTACACCGGGGTGGGCACGAAGCTGCCCACCAGGAAGGCGTCCAGCATGGCCACGTGGTTGGGCACGATCACGTAGGGCGGCTTGAGCTGCTCGAACAGCTCCAGGCCGGAAAAACTGATCCGGTAGCGGTGGCGCAGGTAAAAGCCATAGCTGACCCGGAGCAGACGGTTGAACCAGCGGAAATTGTCGGGGCGATACGCCTTTTTGCGTGAAATCGGCATGGGTATGTATAGCAGGTCGGCGGGCAAAGGTTCAAGCTCGCCCGGGGGGGACTCCTAGAGCCGGAAGAGCTTGCGCAGCGATGCCCGGTGGACGATGCGGTAGTGCAGGTAGAACAGGATGCCCGCGCTGGGCAGCAGGGCAAAAGCTACGACCACCGACCAGGTCAGGGCAAAGCGGGAATGCAGGTCGAGGATGACTTCCACGCCGAAGCAGAACAGGGCGGCAAAGGACAGGACCACGGCGATGACGTTGAGCCCCTTGCGGTGCATGGCGGCGATGATGGCGCCCGCCCCGGCGACGCCGGCGACCGCCGCCAGCGCCAGCGGCAGCCCGTAGGATGGAAACCAGGTGATCCGGCCGTCGAAGACGTCCACCAAAAAAACCATCAGCACCAGGGACGGCGCCAGCACCGCAAAGCTCAGCCAACTGCGGCGGCGAAAAATGAGGGGCATGGCGGAAAAAAGCCAGGCGCCCACGAGGACCACCGAGGAATACCGGGACCAGGTAAAGCTCCGGGCGGAAAAAAGGTCCGCCAGCAGGGAAACCGCCAGGGCGATGCCGAAGGCGACGGTCAGCAGTTCCAGGGCGATCCGGCCGCGCTCGTCCCGGGTCAGGGCTTCCGGCGGCAGGGCGGCAGGGGCGGCCTTTTCCGGCGACGGATACGCCGGAACGGATTCCCCCGCGTAGGGCGCGCCGGGGTCGTCGCAGAGGGGACAGCGTTCCACGTCATCCTCAAAAATGACGCCGCAGCGTGGGCAGTACTTCATGGCCCAACTCCTGGATGATCGGGATAGTTGGATTCCACGTGCACCTCCGGACCGAAGGCGGCGAGGCGGCGGAAGAAAAAGCGCTCAAAGTCCCGGTTGCCGATCAGGCTGCCCACCGAAACGTACACATTTTCCCGCCAGGTGAGCACCCCGACGTTGGCTCCCGTACCCCGCGCCCGGGAAGGCACGAATTCAAATCGATCCACGACGGCGGCGAAGGGCTCGGGCAGATCGAATACGCCCAGGTTGGACAGGGAGCCCGAATAGGCGGCCACGCCGATCAGGCGGTTGACGAGGCGCAGGATCAGGGCTTTCAGGGGCAGCAGGATCGGCCGGCCCAGGGGATTCCGTTCCCCGCCGACGTTCCGTTTCAGCTGGCGCAGCAGTTCCTTCTTTTCCATGCCCAGGCGCAGCTGGTGGTGCACCCGGCGCAGGATTTCTTCGAATTCCCAGTGGCCCAGGCGCAGGTCGATGGTCGGCGCGGCAAAGAGAAAAAAATTGCGCAGCGTCCGGGAGGGGTAGATCTTCCGCAAATTGACGGGTATCTGCAGGGCGATGCGCGGTCGGGCGCGGCGCCGGCGGCCCGGGGAAAGGGCTCGGTAGACGTCCTGCAGGGCGGCGATGTGCAGGGCGGACAGGAATTCGGTCAGGGTGACCTTCAGCTCCCGGGTCACCGCCAGGAGCGGCGCCAGGGGAACGCGGCCCAGCATCAGCCGGTAGCCGTCGTCCAGCCTCCGGCCGGGCAGCAGAAAAGCCCGGCCCGTCTTTTCCGGGACCGGGGCGGCGGGCCGGAAATAGCGGGCGTAGCCGTCTTCTTCCTCCTCCGGGGGCACCGCCTGCCCGGGCCGCGGGATGCCCGCCAGGGCCGCCCCGTCCACCTCCCGGCCGATGCCGCGCCGCCGGAGGTACTCCACCGCCAGGGCGCGCAGAAAAGCGGCGGCGCCGGTGCCGTCGGTGACCACGTGGTGGAATTCGCAGGACAGGAGCCCGCCGTAGGCCAGCACCCGCACCAGGGGACGGTTGTGCCGCCGGACCATGCCGCCGCAGGGATAGGGCGTATCCCGCTCCAGGCGGGCGCCGGAGGCCACCGGATCCAGGTAATGCCAGAACACGCCGGGCCGGAGGGAAACAAAAAAGTACGGAAACCGGCCCTGCAGGGCGGACAGCGCGGCCTGCAGGTCCGCGGCGTGGATCGGCTCTTTGAAACGGCAGGAAAGGCGAAACACGAAGGGCCCCGACGCGCCGGCGATGGCGGCCATGAAGACCGCGCTGTTGTCCAATTGATAAAAGCGGTCTTCCGCCGCAGCCCGTTTGTTTTTTTTGCCCTTGATCCGCGACATACCTACAGTATAGACCAAAACCGGCCTTCCGGGTTGCGGAAGTTTCGGCCCGGGGGTCGAGCATTCGTGTTCACCAAAAGTGCGGACAAACCGTTTTTAGCTTGACAGGGGGGTAATAAATGCTATACTTGGGCTGAGATGTTACGTAACACCTAGGCCGTTACCGGCGTGGGTACGTAACACGAACGCAATACAAGGGGGACTAGAACGATGAAAAAGACAGTGTTGAAAGCCCTGACCATCGGCGTCATGCTTGCTGCCGTTCCTGCAGCAGTTTTTTGCTCGGGAGGAGCGGAAAAACCGAAAGAAGCCACGGTCAACATGTTCCAGCTCAAGGTCGAAATCAAGGACGCCATCGATGCCTACGCGGCCAAATATACCGCGGCCAACCCGGGCGTAACGGTCAAGGTTGAAACCCTCGGCGGCGGCGGCGACTACGGCGGCGCCATGAAGGCCAAGGCCCAGGCTGGACAGATGCCGGACATTTTCATGATCGAAGGCAAGGGCGGCTACGATATCTGGAAGGACTACATCGCCGACCTGAGCGCCGAGCCCTGGGTCAAGGATACGGACCTGTCCTTCAAGGTCGACGGCAAGGTCGTCGGCTTCCCGGTGGCCATCGAAGGCTACGGACTGGCCTACAACGCCGACATCCTGCAGAAAGCGGGCATCGATCCGGCTTCGCTGACCACCCGGGCGGCCTACGAGAAGGCGCTCAAGCTGCTGGATTCCAAGAAGGCCGAACTGGGCATCGACGCGCCGGTGGCCATGGCCGCGTCCGTGGCCGGCGGCATGTGGTGGGTAGCGGCCCAGCACAACCTGGCCGCCTACTGGGGTGGCGGACTGGGCTTCAATGACACCAGCGTGATCGAGAAGGCGCTCAAGGGCCAGCTGGACGATGGCCGGTTCCTGCAGTACACCAAGTACCTGCAGCTGCTGTTCAAGTACGCGGACAAGAAAATCCTGCTCAACGGCAGCTATGACGACCAGGTCGGCGCCTTTGCCCAGGGCAAGACCGCCTTCCTGCACCAGGGCAACTGGGTAGACCCCAACCTCAAGCAGCTCGGCGTCACCTTCAAGATCGGCTACGCGCCCCACGCCTTCCTGGACGCTGAAGAGAAGGGCCTCTACCTGTTCGCGCCCAGCTGGTACTGCGTCAACGCCAAGAGCCCCAACGCCACGGCGGCCAAGGCCTTCCTGGCTTCCATCGCCGGCACGCCGGAAGGCCATGACTACATGGTCAACCAGGCGGGCATGATCCCGGCCTTCAAGTCGGTCACCCTCAAGCCCGCGGGCCAGCTCAGCCAGGCCCTGATGGCCGCCAACGCCCGGGGCGGCAACTACGGCGTCTTCTTCGGCATGCTGCCCGACGGCGCCGGCCAGAACGTCTTCGGCCCCATCTTCGACCTGTTCGCCCAGAACCCGGACAACACGGACCAGTTCATCGCGGACATGAAGAAGGCGGTCGCCAACCTTCCCAAAATGTAGCCAGCCTTGGTCCGCCGGACTTCCGTCCGGCGGACGATCGCGCTGCACGGCAGCACCTACGGATCCCGCCCGCGCCACGGCCGGGCGCGGGTCCCGGCCGGCGGAGGCAGCCCCGGGCGGCCTCCGCCCCCTATCGGGAGCGGAAAAACATGAAGCAAAGTCGTCTGGTCAACATCCTGTTCGTAGCGCCCTGCGTCGTGGCGTTCACCATGATCATCATCATTCCCTTCTTTTTCGGTCTGTACTATTCCATGACCGACTGGAACGGCGTCAACAACGCGGTCAACTTTGTGGGCTTTAAAAACTTCCGGCTCCTGTTTTCTTCGCCGGACTTTCTGTATTCCTTTTTGATCACCATCGCCTATACGCTGATCAACATCGTCCTGGTCAACGTCGTCAGCTTCAGCCTTTCGTTGATGGTCACCAGCAAGCTGAAGCGGCGCAATTTTTACCGGGCCGGCTTTTTTGTGCCCTACCTGATCGGCGGCATCGTCCTGGGCTACATCTGGCAGTTCATCCTGAACAATATCCTGGTCGACCTGGGCAATTCCCTTTCCATCGCCGTGCTGCAGACCTCCTTCCTCAGCCTGCCCAACTCGGTCATCTGGACCATGGCGGCGGTGAACACCTGGCAGTACGCGGGCTACATCATGCTGATCTACGTCGCCTCGATCCAGAGCATTCCCGCCTCGCTGATGGAAGCCGCCAGCGTGGACGGCGCCAACTTTTTTTCCCGGGTCTTCCACATCCTGATGCCGATGATGGCCAACGCCTTTACCATATCTCTCTTCTTGACCCTGACCACGTCGTTCAAGCAGTTCGACATGAACCTGACGCTGACCAACGGCGGCCCGGCTACCCGCTTCCTGGACGTGCCGGTCAAAGCCAGTCAGCTGCTGGCCATGAACATCTTCAATACCGCCACGGCCAACCGCATGGCCGAAGCCCAGGCCAAGGCGGTGGTCCTGTTCATCGCCCTGCTGGTGGTTTCGCTGTTGCAGGTCTCGGTGAATAAAAAGAAAGAGGTGGAGATGTGAACACGCCCCAACAACCGCGGATCAAACCCCGGCCGACATTCAAACCGGGCCTGGCGCTGCTGGAAATCGGCACCGTCTTCCTGTTCATCCTGTTCATGATTCCCTTCGGGATGGTGGTGCTCAACTCGGCCAAGACTTCCAAAGAAATCATTTTCGACGCCATCGCCCTGCCTTCCGACTGGGGACAGCTGGCGGTCAATGTTTCGCTCATTTTCAACAACCCCACCGTCGACTATCTGGGCGCCTTCGGGGACAGCATCCTGATCACCCTGTTCTCCCTGCTGGTCATCGTCGTTTTTTCATCCATGTGCGCCTGGGTGCTGGTGCGCAACAAGACGCGCTGGTCCGCGGTCCTGTTCATGGCCTTCGTCGCCGCCATGGTCATCCCTTTCCAGGTGTTGATGTATCCTCTGGTGCGCTGGATGCGCCTCAGCGGCGATTTTTTGCACTTCCGCCTGCTGGGCACCATCCCGGGCATCGTCTTTGCCTACCTGGGCTTCGGCAGTCCGCTTTCGATCTTTATTTTTCACGGCTTCATCAAGAACATCCCCTACGAGCTGGAAGAATCGGCGACCATCGACGGTTGTTCCCGGGGCCGGACTTTTTTTGAGATCGTGTTCCCCCTGCTGCAGCCGATCATCGTGACGGTGCTCATTCTCAACGGCATCTGGATCTGGAACGATTACCTGCTGCCCCTGCTCATGCTCGGGTCCAACGGCCTGGTGCAGACCCTGCCGATCGCGGTTACCGCCTTTGCGGGAGCCTACCTGAAGCAATGGGATTTGATCCTGACCTCGACCCTGATCGCCATGCTTCCGGTCATCGTGCTCTACCTCTTTGCGCAGCGCTACATCATCAAGGGCATGGTGGAAGGTTCCATCAAATAAACCAATCGGAGGAAAACATGAAGATAGTTCTGGTAGGCGCGGGAAGCGTCCAGTTCGGATACGGTACGCTGGGGGATATTTTCAACAGCCCCACGCTGGCGGGGAGCGAGATTACCCTGCTGGACATCAACGCCGAAGCTCTGCAGAGCGTACTGAAGACCGCCAAAGCTTTTATCGAACAGCAGGCCCTCAAATTCACCGTCAACGCCACGACGGACCGCCGGGCGGCGTTCCAGAAGGCGGACTTCATCATTTCGTCCATCGAAGTGGGCAATCGCTTCCAGCTCTGGGACGAAGACTGGAAGATACCCCTGCAGTACGGGGTGCACCAGGTGTACGGCGAAAACGGCGGTCCCGGAGGCATCTTCCATTCCTTGCGCATCGGCCGGGTCATCCTGGACATCATGAAGGACGCCATGGAAATCTGCCCCGACGCCTGGGTGTTCAACTATTCCAACCCCATGACGGCGATCTGCACCACCGTCCACCGGGCCTATCCCCAGGCCAAGTTCGTCGGCATGTGCCACGAGATCGGCTGGCTGGGCCGCTGGCTGCCCCGCATGCTGGGCATGAAGCTGGAAGACCTGCACTTCCGCGCCGCCGGGCTGAACCACTTCAGCTGCATGCTGGAGCTGAAGGACCGCCGGAACGGCAAGGATCTGTACCCGGAGGTACTGAAAAAAGCCGACGCCTTCTTCCTGCGCGAACCGGGCTACAGCGATCTGCTGGACGAATTCCGGCGCACCGGAAAGCTGGACGCGGCGGAAAAGTACGACAAGGGCCAGGAAGTGCGCCCGAGCGCCTACGAATGGGCGGACCGGCGGCTGGTCCAGTTCATGCTCAAAAACTATCAGTTGCTGCCGATCACCACGGACAGTCATTTCGGCGAATACTTAAGTTGGGCCTGGGACGTGGTCGACCATCGGGGTATCCTGGATTTCTACGACGTCTACAAGGTCATGCTGACCCAGGAAGCGCGGCACGATATCCGCCTGGAAACCGCCGAACGGGTGGTGCCGATCATCGACGGCATGCTCAACGATTCGGGCTACGAGGAAGCGGCGGTCAACGTCCCCAACGACGGCCTGATCGAAGACCTGCCGTCCTGGATCGCCGTGGAAGTGCCGGCGATCATCGGCAAGGGCGGGGTCAAGGGCATCCCGATGCCCGGCGTGCCCAAGGGCTATCTGGCCTTGCTCCGGTCCTACACCAGCGTCTACGACCTGACCGCGGAGGCCATTATCCGGGGCAAAAAATCGCTTGTACTGCAGGCGATGCTGGCCAATCCGGTGGTGCACCAGGCGGTCCACCTGGAAGCGATGGTGGACCGGATGATCGACCAGCAGCAAAAATGGCTCGGATACTTGAAATGACAACCGGCTAAGGCGGGACCCCGGCGGCGAACTGCCGCGCGGGGTGCCCCCGGCACGGTTCGACAACGCCCTATGACTAGGTACGGTACCCCGAATGTCCACGATCAAGAGAATTGCGCAGCAGGCGGGGGTCAGTCCCACCACGGTGGCCAACGTCCTGCACGGAAACAACGGCAAAGTATCGCCGTCCACCCGGGAAAAGGTGCAGGCCATCATCGCCGCGGAAAAATACGCCCCGAACATGGGCGCCATCATCCTGGCGCACAGCAATTCCCGGATCATCGGGGTGATCATGTTCCAGGAACCCCGGCGCGACGAAACGGTGTTGGAAGATCCTTTTTCTTCGGCCATCCTGGGCGCCATGGAACGGGAGATCCGGGACAACGGCTATTTCGTGATGCTGCATACCACCAGCGACGAGGACGAAGTCGTACGCTTGGCCAAAGCCTGGAAGCTGGACGGACTGGTGCTGGTGTGGGTGCCCGGCGACATCTGCCGCGTCATCAGCGGCAGCATCGAAACCCCGCTGGTCTACATCGACTGCTATTTTACCGACAGCGATCGGGTCTACTACAACATCGGCCTCCAGGATGAACGCGGCGGCTACGAAGTCGCCCGCTACCTGCTGTCCAGGGGACACAAGGACGTCGTCTTCCTGGCCAACAACCCCCTGTTCACCGGCGGCGATCCGGCGCGCTTCGACGGCTGCCGGACCGCGTTCCGGGAACGGGGGCGGGACCTGGCCAAAGACCGCTACCTGCCGCTGCCCAAGGATCGCCGGGAACGGGAAAGCTTGTACCGACGGTTGGTCGACCAGGCGTCGCCCTATACGGCGCTGGTGTTTTCCGCCGACTACTACGCCGCCGAAGCGGTTTCCTTTTACCAGGACGCGGACGTCCCGGTTCCCGGGCGCGTATCGGTCACCGGCTTCGACGACAACATCTTTGCCCGCCTGGTCCGCCCCCGGCTGACCACGGTACACCAGGATTCGGGCGAAAAGGGCCGCCTGGCCATCGCCATGCTGATGCGCCTGATCCGCGGGGAGCCGGTCGGCCAGGCCGACGTCCGGCTGCCGGTGCACCTGGAAATCCGGGATTCCGTGCGTCGGCTTACCGACGCCTGATCCCGGCGTCGGACTTGCAAGATTCCCGATCTATGGTTTAATATGACCGGCGTACTCATAAAAGACCAGGAGGCCGCCATGCGGATCAAGGACCAGAAAGGCAGGCAATTCGGCACCAGCGCGGTGCACGGCGGACAGACGCCCGATCCGACCACCCTTTCCCGGGCCACCCCGGTGCACCGAACCAGCTCGTTCGTCTTCAAGAGCGCCGAACACGCGGCCAACCTTTTTGCGCTCAAGGAGCTGGGCTACATCTATTCCCGCCTGGGCAATCCGACCACCGAGGTGCTGGAAAAAATGGTGGCCGAGCTGGAAGGCGGCGTCGCTTCGGTGGCCGTGGCTTCCGGCACCGCGGCCGTCTTCAATACCGTGGTCACCATCGCCCGCGTCGGGGACGAGCTGGTGGCGGCGACCAACCTGTACGGCGGCACGTACACCATGTTCGACGCCATCCTGCCGGATATGGGCATCCAGACCCGCTGGGCGGACGTCAAGGATCCGGACAGCTTCCGGCGGGGGATCAACGAAAAAACGCGGCTGGTCTATATCGAAACCATCGGCAACCCGGCCCTGGACGTAGCCGACGTCCGGGCCATCGCGGACATCGCCCACGAACACGGCCTGCCGCTGGTGGTGGACGGAACCTTCACCACCCCCTACCTGCTGCGCAGCATCGAGTACGGGGCGGATATCGTCATCAATTCCCTGACCAAATGGCTGGGCGGCCACGGCGCCGCCATCGGCGGCATCGTCACCGACGCGGGGACCTTCGACTGGTCGGATCCCAAATTCGCCCTGTTTACCCAGCCGGACAAGAACTACCACGGCCTGCGCTGGGCCTTCGATCTGCCCGCGGCGCTATCCGGGATGGCCTTTGCGCTCCGTTTCCGGACGGTGCCGTTGCGCAACCTGGGGGCCTGCCTGTCGCCGGACAACGCCTGGCTCTTTATCCAGGGCATCGAAACGCTGCACCTGCGCATGGACCGCCACAGCCAGAACGCGCTGGCGGTGGCCCGCTTTCTGCAGAAGCACCCCAAAGCGGCCTGGGTCCGCTACCCGGGCCTGCCCGAAGATCCCGCCCACCCGACGGCGACGCGTTACCTGGATAAAGGATTCGGCGGCATGGTGGTCTTCGGCGTCAAGGGCGGCCGCCGGGCGGGGGAAAAGTTCATCGAAGCCCTGACCCTCTTTTCCCACTTGGCCAACGTAGGGGACGCCAAATCCCTGGCCCTGCACCCGGCCAGCACGTCCCACTCGCAGCTGACCGAAGAGCAGCAGCTGGCCGGCGGCGTGACCCCCGACCTGGTGCGCCTTTCCATCGGCCTGGAAGACATCGACGATATACTGGCGGATCTGGAACAGGGTCTGGCGGCGGTCTAAAAAAAAGGTCTGGAAACCCTTTCGGCTTCCGGACCTTCATTTCGGTTCAGGCGGACAAACCCGCTATTTTACGACCGGAAAGCCCTTGTTGGCCCAGCCGAAGGGCACGTTGACGGGCATGCCGATGCCGCCGCGGATGCTGACCGCGTCGTAGCCCAGGATGCGCAGGGCGGCGACGGTCTGGCCGGCGGTCTGGCCGGTATAGCAGTACACCAGCAGTTTCTTGTTCTTGGGCAGGCTGGCGAATCCGGCCTGCATGCCCTTGGCCCAGGGAACGTTCACCGCGCCTTCGATGTGCCCCTTGGCGTAGTCGGCGGCGCTGCGGACCGAAACGACCTGGATGGCAGGATCCTTGGCGTCGATCAGTTTTTTGGCGTCTTCCTCGGTGATGATGTTGTTGGCGTAGATGGTGCCCGCAACCTTGCCCAGGCCGCTGAAGTAATCGACGACGATCTGCTTGAGCGCCGGATCATAGGCGGTATCCTTGCCCAGGAAGCTGCGGGGCGTGGTTTCCAGGTAGGCGTCCACGCCTTCCACCTTGGAAATGCCGAAATTGAAGCCCAGGTTGACCGAACGGGCCTGCACGCCGGCGATGTTGAGGGGCACGACGGCCTGTCCGGCGGTCTGGCCGCTGACGCAGTAGACCATAACCGGCTTGTCTTTGGGCAGCTTTTCCAGCACCGCGCCCATCGAGGGTCCCCAGGGAGCGTTGACGGCGCCCTTGACGTGGCTCTTGTTGTAGTCCGCGGCGGAGCGAATGTCCAGGATGACCATGTCTTCGCTAGCCTTGACCTTGGCGATGAAGTCGGCCTGGGTGATCTTGTAGCTGTCCGCGGGCATGTTGGCCAGGTAGGCGTTGGCCTTCTGGCCGGCGAGGGCGCTGGTGGCGGGATTTTCCGCGGACAGGGCGGCGGACAAACCCATTACCAGGAACAGGGCGAATACACGTTTGATCAGATTCATGCTGCACTCCTTGGATACGAATTTCTTGGCTGACTAGGATCCGTCCTGAACGGTCAGGGCGGGAAGCTCCGTTGCTGTCGGGGTCTGGACCGGGACGGCCTGGGGAATACCCGCCGCGTCGGACCATTCGACCCAGGCGCCGTCGTACAGTTTCAGGTTGCGGTACCCCGCGTTGTACAAGGCCAGGTAGGACTGGGCGCCCCGGATCGAGGTTTTGCAGAAAAGGATGACCGTCTTGGCGGGATCGATCTCCTGGTCAAGATAGATCAGGCGAATCTGGGAGACCGGCCGATAGGTGCCTTCCACCACGTTGTTCCGGGTAAAGTTGACGTGCCGGGAGCCCGGGATGGTACCGGCTTCAAATTCTTCGTCCGTGCGGGTATCGACGATGACCGTTTTGGGGTCCGGGTTGTCCACCTGGGCCTGGACTTCGGCCTTGGTGGCCAACATGGCCGGATTCAGGTCTGCGGCTTGGTAGGCGGCGGTTTTCGGCTGCACCGGGTCGGCGTTCACCGCCGCGCCCGCGGCCTTGAGCGCCTTGATGCCGCCGCTGACCACCAGCACCTTTTCCGGATCATGCCCGTAGGCTGCCAGGGTCCACCAGAAGCGGGCGGCGTCCATGTTCTGGTTGCCGTCGTAGACCAGCACCGTCGCGTCGTTGCCGATGCCCCGGCTGCCCAGTACGGCTTCGATCTGGGTTTTGTCCGCCACCAGGCTGGGATAGGGATAATTGACGGTAATGTCCGCCCGGGAAACGCAGACCGCTCCCGCCAGGTGTTCCTTGTCGTACTCGTCCGGGTTGCGGGCGTCCACGACGACCAGATTGCCCGCGGAGATCAGGGTCAGCGCTTTTTTGGCGTCCAGTATCTGCTTGCCGGCGGAGGAATAGTCGGGTCCGCAAGCGGTAAATAAAACGGTTATGGTCAGAAATAGGAACGGCAATCGTACCTTGTGTAATACCATCATCCAACATCCTCCCCCGGCAATCATTAGCAGGGTGTTGAAAAAGCCGGTTGCTTTTCCAACACCCTTCGCATTTGTTCGCGTTTCTAGTGAAACGCTGCACAAATGCAACATCAAGGTAGGCTGTTGAACAATCGCATACGCGATTTTCAACAGCCTGTTAGTTATATGCTATAGTACTGTCATGTTGAATTTACACCATTATCAATGGTCGCGCAAGCCCTTAAATACTTTTTATATCTATTCTTTTTTATCTATATACTTTTTTTTCAATATGTCCATACTGACATACTACCCCTTCGTGCACAGCGACGAAGCTTGGCTCAGCGGCCTGAGCCGCGCCTGGCTGCGCGAAGCCTCGGTCACGGTGACCGAACCGTTCTTCGACCTCTATCCCCGGGCGCCCCACGCCCTGAAAATCATTTTCCACGGTATTCAGGCCGCCTTTTTCAGCGTCGCGGGTTACGGAATATTCCAGGCCAGGCTGGTTTCGCTCCTTTTCGGCCTGGGCTCCCTGGCGCTCTTCTACCGGCTGACGACACGGCTGACGGCGCGCGACATGTCGGGGCGCGCACCGGAAATAAACCGGAACGGATACGCCGGCCTGTTCACCACCCTGCTGGCGCTGGACCCGCAGTTCATCGCCGCCGCCCACCTGGGACGGCAGGAAATCCTGCTTGTGTTCCTGCTGCTGGCCGGCTTGAACGTGTGGTCGGCGGAACCGCCCCCGGGCGGCGGCTTCAGGCGGGGGCTCCTGACCGGCGGCGTCGTGGCCGTCGGGATCGGCGTGCATCCGGCCATCTTTCTGGTCGCCGCGGCGCTGGCCGGTGCCCTGCTGGTCTCCCGACGCCGCTTTGCCGCCCTGGGCGGCCTGGCGCTGGTTTCCGCCGCCGGCGCCCTGCTGTTCGTCCTGCTGAGTTGGGGCATGAATCCCGATTTTTTCCGGGACTACGCGGCTTTCGGGGATGCCGTCGAAGTCGGCGTGCCCGGGTACATCAAGCTGGTCCGGTTCCCCGATTATTACCAAAAAATCTGGTTCCGCCATTCGGGCACCTATTTTATCCCGGAGCTGCGCCCTCTTTTTCCCTTCTACCTTTTTGCCCCTGTGCTCAGCACCGCCCTGGGCTTTTGGCGCCGCGACCGAAACCTGCTGCTGCCCGGCCTGGCCCTGGCGGCCTTCAACGTCGCCCTGATCATCCTGGGCAAGTACGGACCGCCGCTCTTCGCGCTGCAGCTGCCGCTCTGCTACCTGGCCGCCGCCCTGGTCTACGCCCAGGTCTTCAGCCGCTCCGACGCCCCGACGCGGCGCGTCGCGGGGGCGGCGGTCGGCGTCGCCCTGGCGCTGCTGGTGGGCGGCAGCGCGGCGTACAACCTGACGGAGGCCCCCCGGCGTAAAACGGAAACCTACGCCGCCTACGCCGCGTCGATCCGGGACGCGCTGGCGCCGGAAATCGCGCTGTTCCCGGCCCGGAACGAACCGATCCGCGTGCTGGGCAACCTGAACGCCGAGTACGCCCTGCCCTACGCCGGCCTGCTGGACTTCCGGAACCTGGACCATCTTGAAAAGACGGGAATCGACTTCGCGGCCTATATCCGCAGCCGGGGGATTACGCATATCCTCTATCCGGAAGAGATGGATGTGATCTACCGGGAACGGCCGGTCTGGAATATCCTGTACGGCAACGTCGCCGCCTACTACGCCGACCTGCGCCGCTTCGTGGACGGCCGGTGCCTGCGGGTGGCGAGCTTCGCTTCCCCGCGCTACGGGATGCGGATCGTGGCCTACAGCGGAAAAAAGGCCTGGAAGGTCACGCTGTACCGCGTTCAAAGCGACGCCGGAGATCCCTGAGCAGCACCAGGGCTTCCGGCGTATCCAGGTCGCGCAGCGCCGTCCCCGGCGGCAAAATACGTTCCATCCCGCCGGCGCCGCCGATGCCGCGGCCGGGATGCATGAACCAGATTTCGGCGCCCATGCGCAGGGCTTCCCGCAGGTCGTGGGTGACGAAAAGGACGCTGGATCCGTGCCGCCGCCAGCTTTCCACCAGCAGTTCCTGCAGGCCTTCCCGGCTGAAGGCGTCCAGGCTGGCGAAGGGCTCGTCCAGCAGCAGCAGCGGGGCGCGGACCGCCAGCGCCCGGGCCAGGACCGCCCGCTGCTTCATGCCGCCGGACAGTTGGTGGGGAAAAGCGTCCAACCGGTCGCCGAGGCCGACCTGGACCAAAGCCGCCCGGGCGCGGTCTTCCGCCTCCGAACGGGGGCAGGCTTCGGGACCCCAGACCAGGGGCAGGGCGGTGTTGCCCAGCAGCCGCAGCCAGGGAAAAAGCTGATCCTGTTCCTGGTAGATCAGCAGGCGCCGCCGGTCGGGCCGCCGGACGGCTTGGCCTGAAAAAAGGACCGCCCCGGAACGGGGCAACAAAAAACCTGCGGCCAGCCGCAGCAGCGTGCTCTTGCCGCAGCCGCTGGGGCCGAGCAGGACCGCGAAAGACCCCGGCTCCAGGGTGATCGAGAGCCGCTGAAACAGCGCCGTCCCGGTGCCGTAGCCGAAAGTGAGTTCCCGGAATTCGATCCGTCCGCCATCCGTCCGGGTATTCATCGTGTTGTCCGACCCCAGCGGCGGGCGGTATACCGTTCCAGGGTACCGAAGAGCAGGGCGTCCATCGCCACCCCGGCCAGCATCACCAGCAACAGCCCGGCGTACAAGCCGGGGCTATCCATATACACCCGGCGTTCGAACAGGTACCAGCCGATGCCGCCGTACAGCCCCGCCGCGCCGAAGACCATCTCCGCGGCGATCAGCGCCCGCCAGCCCCGGGCCCAGGCGGTCCGGAGTCCGGCGAGCAGACTGGGGAACACCGCGGGCACCAGCACGTGCAGCAGGGTGCCCCGGCGCCGCAGTTCCCAGTTGCGCGTCATTTCCCGGTAGCGGCCGGGAATTTCATCCAGGGCGGACTGCAGGTTGAGGTACACCGGCCAGAGCGCGGCGTGGACGATGACCAGCAGGACCGCGGGGGTGCCCGTCCCCGCCCAGAGCACGACCAGGGGCAGCAGGGCGATGCCCGGCAGGGGATGCAGCAGGGTCGTGAGCAGCCCCACGACGTCCCGGGACCGGCGGCCGACCGCTGCGGCGAACGCCAGCAGGACGGCGAAAAAGGCCCCCGCCAGGGTTCCGGCGCCGACCAGGGCCAGGGAAAACGCCAGCTGCCGCAGCAGGGTCCCGTGCAGCAGGTCCCGGCCCAGCGCCGCCAGGATCAGCTGCAGGCGGGGGATCAAGATCGGGGAAACCCGGCCGCTGGAGGCCAGCGCCTGCCAGCCGGCCAGGAACAGGGCCGCCAGCAGCACCCTCACTGCGGCGGCTCCCGGACGGCGGGGTCCCAAAAGAGGGCGTCGCCGTCATCGAAGTCTTGCGGCAGATAGGCCGTGGCGGTCATAAAATCCACAAATCGCTCCACCCCGCACACGGCTTCGCCGTATTCGTTGCCCGCTTCGGTGAGCAGGGTCCTGATCGTCTGGGCGTCCAGGTCGTAGATCGGGGCCAGCAGGCGGGCGCTGCGGTCCGGCTCGGCGCGCACAAAGGCGATGCCCCGGCGGATGCCCGCCAGGAAGGCCTGGTATTCCCGGGGCCGCCTGCGGGCCAGCTCTTCGGTCGCCACGGTGACGATGAAGGTAAAGGGGCCGCCGAAGCATTCGTCCCCGCGGATCACTTCCCGGACGCCGGCCTGCCGCAGCTCCAGGGCCAGGTAGGGCGGCGCGCTGAAGTGGGCGGCGATTTCCCTTCCCGCCAGCAGGGCCTGGGTGGCGTCGGGATGGCTCAGGGTCACCAGCTGCCGGTCGAAACGCCGGGGGTCCCCCAGCTGCCGCTCCGCCCCCATGGCCAGCAGGATGTGCTGGATGCTGCCCGGCTGGGGCAGGGCGATGCGGTCCTCGGGTCGGATGTCGGCCAGGCTGCGGATGTGGTCCCGGCCGGTCACCAGGGCCAGGGGAGACCGGTTGAGCCCGGCGGCGATGCGCCAGTCCATGCCCCCGGCCTTGCTGATCAGGTAGGGCGGTATGCCCATGAAGGCCGCGTCCACCCGGCCGGCCACGGCGGCTTCCCGGATGGTGGCCGTGTTGGCCAGCCGCAGCCATTCGACCCGGGTGTCCAGGCCCGCCTGCTCAAGGGCTTCTTCGACAAAACCGAGTTCCCGGGCGATGGTGACCGGCGCGTAGGCCAGCCCGAACTGTTCGGCCACGCGCAGCGCCGTCGGCTTCTTGCCGCAGGAGGCAAGCATCGACAACAATACAAGACCGGGGAAAAACAGGAAAGCAGGGCGCCGTTGGGGCATGGATCCTCCGGGAAACGAACTAACGCCGGTGCAGGGCGGCGGCGGGCAAAGCGCGCACCAGATTTTCGCCCGAATCGCCGCGAACTTCAAGGGTGTCGTAGAAGGCGCGGACGCGCCGGTTGATCCGGCTCCGGTGGCGGGCGACGACGATGCCCCAGGCGGCGCGGCCGGTGGAATTGACCAGCGGGCCGATCTCGGCGCCCGGCGCCAGCAGGTAGTCGGCGTCCACCACCCCGGGCAGGGAAGTCAGGCGCTCCCGCTCCCCTACCCGCCGGACCCTTCCTTCCCGGGCAAAAACCAGCAGCACCGTGGCGTAGCCCGGGGCCGGCCAGAGGCGGGCCGCCCGATCCAGGGCCGCCGCCGAAGCGGGGCTCAGTACGCCTTCCAGGGCCAGCTCCAGCTGCAGGTCCAGCAGGTCGACGCCGGTCAGCCGGGGCACCAGGACTTCCTCATACGCGCCGCCGATGCGGCCGGCGACTTCGTTGATCACCACGCCTTCGGCGCCGACCAGCAGCTGGACGTACACCGGCCCCTGCCGAATGCCGAATCCGGCGACGAAGCGGCGGCAGATAGCCAGGATTTCTTGGCCATAGGCCTTGAAATGCCGGGACGGATAGCGGTGGGCCGGACAGATGCCGATGTGCGGTCCGGAGCTCATCGTAGCCCGGTCGGTCAGCAGCAGGGGGTAGAGGATGCCCTGGTGAACCCAGCCGCTGAAAGTGACTTCTTCCGCGGGATAAAAGCGTTCCAGCATAGCCTGATCCTGCCGGCTGCAGGCCAGGGTCTCGGGCAGATACCCGAAGAGCTCCGCGTCGCTGTGCACCAAGAAAATGCCCCGCTGGCCCTGGCTGTCCACGGGTTTGACCACCGCCGCACCGCCTATAGCCAGGGCGGCGACGGGGTTCGCGCCCGCGTCCGCCGGCCCCACCAGGCGCCAGGACAGCGTGGGCAGGCCCAGTTCATCCAGCAGCCGCTTCATGACCGCCTTGTCGGTCACCGCCCGGGCCAGCGGATAGGCCAGGGCCCCGCCCAGGCCGAAGGCTTCGGCCACCGCCGCCACGGTCAGCACGGGCTGATCCGTCCCGGCGGTGGCCGCGCCGTCGATCCGGAAGCCCGCCGCGGCGGCCCGCCGGAGCGCGGCCACCGTTCCCGGCGGATCAAAGGTGTCGGCTTCGATAAAATGGGGCACAAGGGCCGCGCCCGGCGCCTGACGGTCCCGATCACTGACCGCGACGGTCAAGCCCTGATCCCGGGCGCGGCGGATCAAGCCCAGCTGGCCCCGCCCGGCGCCGACGACCAGCAGCGTGCCCGACCGCTTCCGGATATCCCGGACCGGGGCCCGGCCCAGGCCGCCTGAGAGCCGGCGCAGCGCCGGAGGGAAAAGGGGCAGGTACAGAGCCAGGGACCCCAGCGACCGGACCAGGGACCAGGCGCGGTGCCGGCTCGGCGCAGGAGTCCCGGACTGAGCCGCGCCGGGGGCTTCCGTCAAGGGCACCGACCGGGCCCGGTCGGCGCGGCGCGCCAATTCCACCGAAAGGTAGGCGCACGAACCCGGATCAGACAGCAGGGCCGCGGCGCAGGGCCGGGTGAACAGGCGGAAGCTGGAGGGCACCAGGTCCGGCGCGGTCCGGGCCACCCGGCGGAACAGGGCGCTGCGCAAGCGGCCGCCCAGGTTCCGGCCGGCGGATCGGCCGGCGGTCGGCGGCAGGGCGAACAGCAGGTCCCCGCCGGCCAGGCTGCGGTCCAGCAGGTTCAAAAGTCCGGGGAGCGCCGCGGGAGGATGGCCGAAGTCGTCGTCCAGGGTGACCAGCAGGTCCCCCCGGGCGGCGGCCAGGGCACGGAGCGTCGCCCGCTGCTGGCCGTTCCGCCGACGGAGCACGATCAGGCGCTGCACCGTTCCCGCCGCCAGCAGGGGCTGAAGCCGGGCTTCGCTGTCGTCCGTCGAGCCGTCCAGCACGACGATGATTTCCCGCTCCTCGCCGCTAGAGTCCAGCACCGCCGCAGTCGCGGCGCAGAGGGCCGGCAGGGTCGCCGCGCCGTTGCAGCTGGGAATGCAGACCGAAATCATCGCCCGCCGCTCCAGACCAGAAAACCCGCCAGGATCAATAGCCCGCCGGCGTACTGCCTCAGGCGGATCCGTTCTTTGAGAAAGAACGCGCTTCCCATCATGACCAGGGGATAACTGAGCCCCGTAGCGGCGTAAGCCCGGGACAGCGCCGTTCCGGCAAGGACACGGGTATACAAGAGGGGAACCAGGGCCACGCAGGCCATGCCGGCCAGCAGAAAGGGGTTCAGCGCCCGGCGCAGAAAGCTCTTGTTCCCGACCGCTGCGGAATTCCGCCGGGTCCGGTCCGCCCCGGCCTTGACCAACAGCTGGCCTGCGGCGGAAAGCAGCACCACCAGCAGCAGGGGGTTCATCGGTCCGGCGCCTCAAGCCCGCCGGAAGCGATCAAGGCCACGCCGGCGCCGATCAGCGCCATGCCGGCCAGGCTCCGGGCGTCCAGGCTTTCGCCGAGCAGCAGCGCCGCCAGCAGGGGAACCAGACAGTAGGCCAGGCTCAGCACCGGGTAGGCCCGGGAAAGGGGGAAATTCCGCACGATCAGCACCCAACTCAGGCCGCGGAGCCCCAGAAATAGGTAGGCGCCCAGGGTGTAGACGTTCAGGGCGGAGGCGCCCGCCGCGATGGCCCGGCCGGACAGGGCGGCGGACAACTGGCCTGCGGACAGGAGCAGCAGGGGAATGATGAGTACCGGAACCGACACGGGAACGCCCTAGGCTTCGCTGCCGGCCAGACTGCTGGTCCGGTGCAGTTTGGCCGCGTTTTCCCGGGCTTCCTCGCCGATCCGGCCTACGGCGTCCATCTCCGACAGAATGGCGGCGTCTTTTTCCCGGATCTGCTCCGCGTCGCCGCGCAGGGCGCCCAGGGCGCTGAGGGTGCTCTTCTGCAGGCTTTCCAGCGTTTTCTGGGCTTCGCCCATCTCGGAACCGCCGTTCTTGACCCGCACCGACATTTCGCTCAGCGTCCGCAGGGCTTCCAGAATCTGACGCCCGCCCTCGGCCAGCTCACCGGTGGCGGCGGTTATTTCCTGGAAGGCGTCGATGGCGCCGTTGATTTCGGTCCGGATTTCATGGAACGAATCCCGGGTCCGGCCGCTTTCGTCCGCCGCCCGGGTGATGATGGCGATGACTTCCTTGAGTTGGCGGCCGATCTCCTTGGCGTTTTTGCCGGAAGTGTCCGCCAGCTTGCGGATTTCTTCGGCCACCACGGCGAACCCCCGCCCCGCCTCGCCGGCGTGGGCGGCCTCGATGGCGGCGTTCATGGAAAGCAGGTTGGTGGAACCCGCGATGGCGTTGATCACCTTCACCATCTCCTGGATCGACCCGATGCTGCCTTCGATCTGGGCGATGTATTCCAGCAGGGATCCCAGGCGGATCATGCCGTCGTCGGTGGTGCCCGCCAGGATTTCCATCGCCGTCCGGCGCCGGGTAGCCGAATCGGCCACCGACCGGATGGAGGCCACCATCTGGTTGATGGAAGCCGAAGACTGGATCTGGGCCGCGGATTCTTCTTCAATGCTCCGGTTCAGGTCGCCCACCCGGTCGCCGATCCGTTCCGCCGCCGCAGTGGATTTTTGCGACGAGTTTTCCAGCTCGCCGACCCGGCTTTCGATGGCCCGGACGGCCACCGTGGCGTCCTCCGCCAGCCGCCGGATATCGACTACCCGCTGATTGAGGGTCCCCAGGGAACTCAGGTTGGATGCCGTACCCTGCACCACCCGGGAAAGCTGGTCCAGCCGCTGCTGGTTGAGGTTCCGCTCGGCGTGCAGCTCGCCGGTCAGCTGCTGGGCCAGGCCGGCGGCCTTGATGATGAAGAAGGAAGTCAGGCTGAACGTGGCCAGGCTCATCACCGTTTCCACCGCGATCTGGGCCAACTTCAGTCCCGCGGGCAACAGGCGCAACAGGCCGAACAGCGGCAGGGCCAGGGCGTAGACGACGGCCATCACCAGGGGCACGCGGGAATCCGGGAGCAGCAGGAGCGCCAGGGACAAGGCCAGAATATAGTACACCTGGTTGCGGAACAGCAGCATGGTCTCCGGCCGCGTCACGAGCAGGGACATGACCAGCATCATCGCAAAGGTCGTCCCGACCACAATGCGGGAGGCAACGTGGTAGTGACCCCGGTACAGCACCAGCAGGGAGGTGATCATGACCACCAGCACGCCGGTTTCCAGCGCGGCGTTGACCGGATCGCCGCTCAGATAATCCGCCAGGGCGGTGATCGGCAGGATGACGATCACCAGCGCCAGTATCATCCGGAGCAGGGCGGCTTTCCGGCGTAGATCCGGGTCCTGGGTGGAAAAGCGTTCAAAAAAAGACCCCGGGGAAGCGCTAGCGGCCATAGTATCCTCCGGTTCCAGTATACGTACAAATCAGAGCCTTACAAGGGTGTCGTCTTGCGTCAGCGGTCAGACAAAGCCCAGGGCAAAGTCGCCGATGATCTTGAAGCGGGGGCCGTCCCGGACTACCCGCAGCGACCGTTCCGGAAAATAGCGGGGCAGCAGTTCCTGAATGGCTGCGGCGGATTCGGCCATCAGGTCTTCGTAGCGGGCGGCGTCCACCTTTTCCAGGGTGGCGATGCGCAGGGAGATGATGTAGCCCCGGCCCAGCTCGGTGCCGATGCCGGGGGTAAAGTCCGGGGCGATCTCGAAAAGGCCGTCCATCTCCGGGTCGGCGGTGGCTCCCCGGCGGGGCCGGTTGGGGTGCCGGGAAAAAGCGTCGCCCCAGCGATCCTCCAGACGGCGGTCGACTTCGGCGAACAGGGACCGCAGTTGGGCGTCGAAGGCCCGCAGCTTGGCGTGGCTGTACATGCGCCGCCGTTCCTATTGATCCGGCAGCACCAGGGCCAGGACTTCCTCGTAGCGCTCCACCGGGTGGAACTCGATGCCCTTCCTGACGTGTTCGGGGATGTCGTCCAGGTCCCGCAGGTTCTGCTTGGGAATGATGATGTGCCTGGCCAGGTTGCGCCGGGCGGCGATGGTCTTTTCCTTGAGGCCGCCGATGGGCAGCACCTGTCCGGTCAGGCTCAGTTCGCCGGTCATCACCATCCGGTCGGCGATGGTCCGGTTGATCACCAGGGAGATCAGGGCGGTGGCCATGGTGATGCCCGCCGACGGACCGTCCTTGGGGGTGGCGCCTTCGGGTATGTGCAGGTGGATGTGGTTTTGTTCAAACCACTCTTTGCCGACGCCGTACTTTTCCGCCGTCAGCTTGCGGGTATAGGTGTAGGCGATGGTGGCGGATTCCTTCATAACCTCGCCCATCTTGCCGGTCAGGGTGATGCCCTCCTTGCCCGGGGTGGACACGGCTTCGATGACCAGGGTATCGCCGCCCATGCTGGTCCAGGCCAGCCCCACGGAAATGCCCGGCCGGTCGGCGCGCTTGACTTCTTCTTCCGCGAAGATCGGTTTGCCCAGGTGTTTTTCCACCGCCGGTTTGTCGATGGCGAATTTTTCCGCCGGGCCGGCTTTTTCGGCGGGCAGCGCCCGGCCTTCTTCGGCGGCCTTCAGCAACGCCGCCTCGGAAGCCTCCACCAGGTGCTTGGCCAGCTTGCGGTGGATTTTATCCAGGTTCTTTTCAAAATTGCGCACCCCCGCCTCCCGGGCGTAGCCGTTGGCGATATGCAGCAGCGCGTCCCGGGTATACTTGACCTGCGTCTTCTTCAACCCGTTCTTCTCCAGGCTCTTGGGCAGCAGGTAGCGCTTGGCGATCTCCAGCTTTTCCGTATCGATATAGCCCGGCAGCTGGATGATCTCCATCCGGTCGATCAGGGGCGAAGGAATGGTGTCCAGCGTGTTGGCGGTGACGATGAAGAAGATGTGGGACACGTCGAAGGGCAGGTCCAGGTAGTGGTCCCGGAAGCTGAAGTTCTGCTCCGGGTCCAGCACTTCCAGCAGCGCGCTGGAAGGATCCCCCTGGTAGCTGACGCCCATCTTGTCGATTTCGTCGATCATGAACACCGGGTCCTTGGCCTTGACGATTTTCAGCCCCTGGATGATCTTGCCCGGCATGGCGCCCACGTAGGTGCGCCGGTGGCCCTTGATTTCCGCCTCGTCCCGCATGCCGCCCACGGAAAAGCGGAAGAACTGCTTGTTCAGCGCCCGGGCGATGGACCGGCCCACGGACGTCTTGCCCACCCCCGGCGGACCCACCAGGCAGACGATGGAGCCCTTGGTGTCCTTGCGCAGCTTGCGCACCGCCAGATACTCGACGATGCGGTTTTTGACGTCCTCCAGGCCGTAGTGGTCTTCTTCCAGGATCCGGCGGGCTTCCCGCAGGTCGAAGTGTTCCGGCGACGGCTCGTTCCAGGGCAGGTTGACGATCACGTCCAGGTAATTGCGGGTAACGATGAACTCCGACGAATTCGGGTCCATCAGGCTGAATTTCTCCAGCTCCTGGTCCACGGTTTCCTTGATTTCCCCTTCGAACTTGAAGGCGTCCACCCGGTCCTTGAAGCGCTGGTACTCGCTGGACTTGGCGTCCGTGGTCATGCCCAGCTCGGTTTTGATCGCCTTGAGCTCTTCCTTCAAAAAATAGTCCCGCTGGCTTTTTTCGATTTTTTCGTTGATCTCTTTCTGGATCTTTTTCTGGATGCGCAGCAGTTCCTGCTCTTTCTTGATGAAGACCAGGACCTGCTCCATGCGCTTGCGCACGTTGAGCATCTCCAGGATGCGCTGCTGCTCGGATTTTTCGATGTTGAGGATGCTGGCGATGAAGTCGGCGATCTTGCCGGGGTGGTCGATGTTGATCATGTTGAGCCGCATTTCTTCGGAAAACAGGGGATTGTTCTCCGAAATCTGCTTCATCTCGCTGATCAGCGCCCGGGTCAGGGCCTTGACTTCGCTGGTGTCGTCCTCTTCGTCCTCCAGGTACTCCACCGCCGCGACGATGGGGTTGACCGCGTTCAGCGCCTTTTTAATCCGGAAGCGCTTGAGGGTGGAAATGAAGATGTTCACCCCCCCGTCGGGCAGGTTGATCTTCTTGACGATTTTGGCCGCCGTGCCGACCTGGTGCAGGTCGTCGATCGTGGGCGACTCGGATTCGTTCTGCAGCATCACCAGTCCGATCAGGCCGTCGCCGGATACGGCTTCGTCCACCACTTTGACGTCCACCGGGTTGCCGATCATGATGGGCGTAAAGATGCCGGGGAATATGGGGCGGCCCATGAGGGCCACCAGGTGCAGTTTATTGGGTAAAATTTGGTCGATGGGAATGATGCTCTGCTCAGACATGAATAGCGTCCTTTCGGGGAATGAATAGGAAAGTCATGGTTAAAATATCACATAAGTGGGGTAAAAAGGCAAGAACAACGGTCAAGACGGCCTAACGGGACGTCTCCTGCGGGGAGTGGACCGGGGGTTTGAAGACCAGCTCCCGTTGTCCCGGATGAGGATCCGGAGAGCCGGGGGTATGGCTTGCGGCCCGACAGTTCAGCCGCACCGGCATACGGGAACCGCTGTCAATGGGCTTCCGCCCAGGGCCTTCACTTTCCGGCGCTGACCGACTAGAATCCGGGTATGAACGATACCAGCCGGGGTCAGGTGGACCTGATCCGCGAAGCCTTCTATTACCAGAGCCGCTTCGACGGCAGCACCATGGTGTTCAAGGTGGATTTTCCGGTCACCGATGACGCGGGATTTCCCTTCTTGATGAAGGACCTGGCCCTGCTGGCCAAAACCGGCATCCGGGTGGTCATCGTCCCGGGGGCCAAAGAGTGGATCGACGCGGTGCTCAAGGAATACGACATCGTTTCCGGCTACCGGGGCAGCGTCCGCATCACCGAGGAAGAAGCCATCCCCTTCGTCAAAATGGCCGCCTTCGACGTGGCCACCCGCTTCATGACCGAACTGTCCGCCGCCCAGGTGGACGCGGTGATCGGCAACTTTGTCCGCGCCCGGGGCCTGGGCGTGGTGGACGGCACGGACTACGGCCACACCGGCATGGTGGACAAAATCATGGTGGAACCCCTGAAGCGGATGATGGAAAGCGGCATGGTGCCCATCCTGCCCTGCATCGGCTGGAGCGCCGCGGGCAAACCCTACAATCTGCCCAGCGACGAGATCGCCCTGGAAGCCTGCAAGGCCCTGGGGGCGGTCAAGTTCTTCATCGTCTCCGCGGACCAGGGCATCCGGTCCGCCCGCTACCGGCTGCCCGAAACGGTGCAGCGCACCGACGACGGCCGGCTGGCCCGGCTGACCCCGGCGGAAGCCGAAGCCATCCTGGCCGTCAACGGCGAAGCTCGGGAAGACCGCACCCTGGTGGAACTGGAACTGGCGCTCAAGGCGTCCCGGGCCGGGGTGGAACGGGTGCACGTCGTCGACGGCCGGGACGAGGGCGCGGTGCTCCGGGAACTGTTCTCCAACCTGGGGGTCGGCACCATGGTCTATGCCGACGAATACGAGTCCATCCGGCCGCTGCTGGCCGGGGACGTGCCGGAGGTGCTCCGGCTGATGGAACCCCTGATGGAAAAGGGCATCCTGCTGCGCCGCTCCGCCGAACAGGTGCTGGAGAAAAAAGACGACTACGCCGTCTTCGAGGTGGACGATTCGGTGCACGCCTGCGCGGCCCTGCACGACTGGGGCGAGGGCCAGGGCGAAATCGCCGCCCTGGCCACCGACCCGGCCTATACCGACCTGGGACTGGGCCGGCGCATCGTGCGCTACCTGATCGACCGGGCGGCGAAGGCCGGTTTCCGGCGGGTCTTCGTGCTCACCACCCGGACCCACGACTGGTTCGAATTGCTGGGCTTCCGGGAAGTCCCGGTAGCCAGCCTGCCGGAACGCAAGCGGCGGTTCTACGACGCCAACCGGAAAAGCATGGTCTTTGCCCTGGACATCCGTGCGGCCCCATGACCCGCAGCTTTACCTACGCCGCCCTGGTGCTGCAGGTCCGCTCCTCCGGGGAAGCCAACCGGGACGCGGCCTTTCTGACCGCCGAGGAAGGCATCATCTGGGCCACCGTGTTCGGCGGGCCGAAGAGCAAGCTCCGGGCCTACGTGGCGCCCTACAACCGGGGGACCCTCTGGGTCTACCGCGATCCGGTGCGCAATACCCGCAAGGTCAGCGATTTCGACGTGGCCGCCTGGCGGCCGGGACTGCGGGACAGCTACGACCGCCTGCGCGCCGCCGGCGCCGTAGCCGAGACCATCACCGCCAGCCACGGCGGCGGCGGCGCCTGGCCGCAAGCCCTGGCCCTGGCGGACGAAACCCTGGATTGCCTGGCGGACAGCGACGCCGAAGCCGGCCGCCGCGTCCTGCTCCGTTTCTTGTGGAAGTGGACCGGCCAGCTCGGCGTCGGCCCGGATCTGCGGTCCTGTTCCCGCTGCGCTTGTAGACCGGCGCCGGATGAAGTAGTATGGTACTCCCGTTCGGAGGGCGCTTTTCTGTGCGCCGCCTGCGCCGCGCCCTTCCTGCGCTCCGACCGGCCCTCGCTGCTGGACTTTGGTCCCGGCGCGCGGCGCTGGCTGGACAAGGCGGACACCCTGGAAGCCCGGGAAGCCCTGCGCTACGGCATGGACGCCGCCTCGGCCGCCCAGGTTGCGGCGATCGTCACTGAAATAACCGCCGGGGCCCTGGGCCGGCGTCCGGCTTCATGGGACAGCCTGAATCCGACATCCTGAACATCACCGGGAGGAATCCGATGCGCGCGGTGGACATCATCATGAAAAAACGTTCCGGAGCGGAACTGAAGCGGGAAGAGATCGAATTCCTGATCGGCGGCTACGTGGCGGGCACCATCCCGGATTACCAGGTATCCGCCTGGGCCATGGCCGTCTTTTTCCGCGGCATGACGGCCGCCGAAACCGGCGTGCTGACCGAAACGATGCTCCGTTCCGGGGACGTCATCGACCTGTCCGGCATCGCCGGCCCCTTCGTGGACAAGCATTCCACCGGCGGCGTGGGCGACAAGACCAGCCTGATCCTGGCGCCCCTGGCCGCTTCCCTGGGCATCCGGGACCCGATGATGTCCGGCCGCGCCCTGGGGCATACCGGGGGCACCCTGGACAAGCTGGAAGCCATTCCCGGCTACCGCACGGGCCTTTCGGTAGCCGAATTCCGGGCCATCATCGAGCGCGACGGCTTCGCCATGACCGGCCAGACCAAAGAGATCGTCCCCGCCGACCGGCTGCTGTACGCCCTGCGGGACGTGACCGCCACGGTGGAATCCATCCCGCTGATCACCGCCAGCATCCTGTCCAAGAAGGTAGCCGAAGGCGCGGACGGCCTGGTCTTCGACGTCAAGTTCGGCTCCGGCGCCTTCATGAAGGATCCCGCCGACGGCGAGCGGCTGGCGCGCTCCCTGGTGGACACCGGCGCGGCCATGGGCAAGCGCATCATCGCCCTGCTGACGGACATGAACGAACCCCTGGGCAACATGGTGGGCAATTTTGTGGAAATCGAAGAAAGCCTGGACTGCCTTGAAGGACGGGGACCGGCGGACTTGATGACCGTAACCCTGGAGCTGGGCGCCCGCATGGCCGTCATCGGCGGCAAGGCGGCGGACGCCGCCGCGGGCCGCCTGCTCTGCGAGCGGGCGCTGGCCTCCGGCGAGCCGCGGCGGCGCTTTCTGGACAACGTGCGCAGCCAGGGCGGCGATCCGGACCAGCTGCTGGCCCTGCGGGGCACGTACCGCTCGGAGCACCGGGCGACGGTCGCCGCTGCCCGGTCGGGCTACCTGTCCCGCATCGACGCCTTCAAGGTGGGTCTGGCGGGGGTCAACCTGGGGGTCGGCCGCAACCGGACCGAGGATTCGGTCAGTCCCGTGGCCGGCATCCAGCTGCACAAGAAGGGCGGCGACCGGGTCAGCGCCGGAGAAACCGTCCTGACCGTCTGGGGCCGGGACGCGGCGGGGCTGTCCTCCGCCCTGCCCCTGCTGGCGGACGCCCTGGAATACTCGGACCAAGCCCCGGCGGCACGGCAGTTGATATTGAAGGAAATAGCATCCGCATGAACTGGGAAAAAAAAGAAGTCGCCCCGGAAACGGTGCGGGACCTGGCGGCCAAGTACGGCTGCGACCTGCTGACCGCGTCCATCCTGGTCCGCCGGGGCATCACCTCCGGGGACGATATCCGCTTTTACCTGGAGGACGACCCCCGGCACCTGCGCAACCCCTTTGAGCTGCCGGGCATGGAAGACGCGGTGGACCGCATCCTGGCGGCCAAGGATGAGGGCGAAAAGGTGCTCGTCTTCGGCGACCGGGACGTGGACGGCATCACCAGCACCACCCTGATCACCAGCCTGCTGCAGGAAATCGGCGTGGACGTCGCCTGGCGGGTGCCCGTGGGGGACGAAGCCTACGGGCTCTCGCTGGCCGCAGTCGAAGAATTCGCCGCCGCCTACGGCACGCTGATCATCACCGTGGACTGCGGCATCTCCAACCTCCAGGAGATCGACCGGGCCGCCGAGCTGGGGGTGGACGTCATCGTCACCGACCACCACAACCCGCAGGCCGAACTGCCCCGGGCGCTGGCCATCGTCAACCCCAAGCTGGCCTCGTCGACCTATCCCTTCCGGGACCTGGCGGGCTGCGGCGTAGCCTACAAACTGGCGTCGGCGCTGCGCTTTGCCCTGAAGAGCGAACTCTACGGCCAGCAGATCTGCCTGCTCAATACCCGCCCCGTCAACGACGCCTACGTCGTCGAAGCGGTGCGCCTGCGCAACCTGACCGTGGTGGACCAACTGTCGGAAACCCTGGTGCCCGGCCTGGCGGGCATCGGGCAGACCCGGCTGTTGAGCTTTTTGTCCGGCCAGCAGATCATGGTCTGGGACGCGGCGCTGCAGAAACGGACCATCGTCAAGATCTTCGGCACCGGCATCGAAGTCAACACCTTCGACATCGCCCCGGAGATCGGCAAGGAGATTCCCTCCGTGGCGGGAAAAAGCCTGCTGCGCATCCGGGAACTGTCCCGGATCGCCAAGTACGATGAGAAGGCCACGGGCGAGCTGGACGTCTTCGTCAACCTGTTCGTCTCTTTTGCCCACCGGCGGGAAGCCTTCTTTACCGACGCCGATACGGCGGACCTGCAGCTGGCCGCCCTGGGCACCATGGCGGACCTGATGCCCCTGCGGGACGAAAACCGGATCATCGTCCGGGCCGGCCTGGCGGCGCTGGCCCAGAAGCCCCGGCCGGGCATCGCCGACATCCTGTTCAAGCTGGGGCTGGCGGGCCGCCGGATCGGCGCGTCCGAAGTGTCCTGGCAGCTCAGTCCGGCCATCAACGCCACCGGGCGCATGGGCCAGGCGGACACGGCGGTGCGGCTCTTCCTGCACCAGGATCCGGCCGAACGGGACCGCCTGGCCGAGGCGGTGGTCAGGATGAACGAAGACCGCAAGAAGATCGGCACCGACATCTGGACCATCGTGGAGCCCCTGGCCGCCGCCAGCCTGGAGGCGCTCAACGGCAAGCTGGTGCTGGCCTACGGCGAAGAAATCCACCGGGGAGTGTCGGGCATCATGGCCAACCGGCTGGTCAACCGGTTCAAGACCCCTGCGGTCGTCGTCGCCTTCAACGGCCCCGACATGGCCACCGGTTCGCTGCGCTCCACCCGGGGCTACGACCTGCGGGGCCTGCTGGAGCAGTGCGCGGATCTGTTCATCGACTGGGGCGGCCACGACTTCGCCGCGGGCTTCAGCATGTACCGCAAGCATTGGGATACCTTTCTGCAGCGCCTGACCGCCGCTTCCGCAGCCATCGAGCTGGGCGCCGACGACGCCGGGGAATCGGTGACCGTGGACGCCGAACTGCCCCAGTCCTTTCTGACGCCCGACCTGCTCAAGCTGGTGGACCGCTTTGAGCCCTACGGCGAGGACAACGACCAGCTGATGTTCCTGGCCCGGGGCCTCCGGGTGACCGACTTGGCGCTGATGGGCAAATCCGAAGTCAAGCACGTCAAGCTGACCCTGGACGCGGGCAAGCACAAGTGGCCCGCCGTCTACTGGCAGGCAGCGGAAAAGGTCAAGCGCGAATTCGACCTGGAAGATACGGTGGACCTGGTCTTCCGGGTAGGCCGGAACTGGTTCAACGGCAACGAGATCCCCCAGTTCATCGTCACCGACCTGAAGCGGTCCTCCTGAACATGGGCACGCCGGCGCGCCGCGCCTTAACGGCGGTTCTGGCCGCGGGGTTCCTGCTTCTGGCCCTGTTCACCACCGGCGCCGCCGGTTTCCGGGAACCCCGGGCCGATCTGGTCCTGGTGGTGCCCGAAAATCCGTTGCCGGGAGAACCGGTGACCGTCGCCCTGCTGCCCGGTGCCCCGGAAAAGGGAGATCCCGAGTATTCGGTGGCCCTGATCGACGCCGACGGCCGACGGCTCGGCGCGGCGCCGCTGGTGCCTTTTGCCGAAACTCCGGCGGGGGACCGGGTATACGCGGCGCTGATCGCCGTGCCCAACACCGCCGCCGCCGGCGCCGCCACGCTGCGCATCGACGGCCTGCCCCGGGGCAGCCAGGAGCGCCCGCTGTCCATCGGGGCCCGGACTTTCATCGCCGAAGAGATCCCCCTGGGTCCGGAGAACACCGCCCTGCGCACCGAGCCGGACCCCCGCAAGGAAGCCGAAGCCCGGGAATTATGGCGCCTGCTCAGCCTTGAGAACCGCGACTTCTACGCTTCCGGAACCTTCGCGCTCCCGGTGGACAGCGAACGGCGAACCAGCCGTTACGCCGACCGCCGCACCTACCGCTACACGGATCGGCGCACCGAGCGCAGCATCCACGCGGGCATCGACTTCGGCGTGCCCCAGGGCACCGCCGTGGCCGCCTGCGCCGCCGGGCGGGTCGTGCTGGCCCGGAATCGCGTCGTCACCGGATTCTCCGTGGTCATCGAGCACCTGCCCGGCGTATTTTCGCTCTACTACCACCTGGACTCCCTGACCGTCCGCCCCGGCGACCTGGTCACGGCGGGCACGCTGGTCGGCCGCTCCGGTTCCTCCGGGCTTTCCACCGGTCCCCACCTGCACTGGGAAATCCGCGTGCACGGCGAAGCGGCGGACCCGGACGCCTTTGTCCGGCGGCCCGTCCTTGACAAAGACCTTATTTTACGTACAATAGCGGAACAAACTGACCGGTCGGCGGAAGGGAGGTGAATTACATTGGCGCACATTATCGTAGACGATAACGAGATGCTGGAAAAAGCCATCAAGCGTTTCAAACGCATGGTGGAAAAAGAAGGCATCATTCGGGAATACAAAAAACGCGAGTATTTTGAAAAACCTTCCACCATCCTCAACCGGAAGAAAAAAGCCATCCAGCGCAAGCTGATGAAGAAAACCAGAAAGGGCAAGCCCGAGTATTAGCGGCTCAGGCGGTCCGAAGGCGCGCGGCGCTTTCGGACCGTTTTTTTTTCGTGTATACTCCCGATCAACGCCATGAAACACCGCCGGTACCCGACTCCCCTGCTCTACCCGCTCATCCTGGCCGCCGCGCTGTCCTCCTGCGCCACGTTCCGGTCCGGTGGTCCGCTGCCGCAGGAAATCGTCCCGGTTGCGGCCGCCCGGCCGGAGCGGATCGACCCCGTCTGGCAACCCCTGGGACCAGGGCTCGACTTTTTCGCCGCCGACGTCGCCGAGCCGGCGCTGCAGCTGCGCGCCCTGCGGGTCGACTTGAACGAACCGAAGCTCACCGTTGTGCTGGGGCCTCCGGGACCGGGGGATGGAACCACCCTGAGCCTCAAGACCAGCACCTTTGTCCGGGACTACGGCTGCGCGGCGGGCATCAACACCCTGCCCTTCGAGCCGGCTTCCGCGGCGGAGGGCGAAGCGCGGCGCATCGCCGGGATCAGCGTCGCCGACGGCTACCGCATCGCCCCGCCGGACCCGCGCTACGCGGCGCTGATCTTCCGGGCCGACGGCAGCGCCGCGGTGCGGCAGCAGGCCGACCTGGCCGCCGACGACCCGCCCCGGCAGGCGGCGGGAGGGTTCTTCATCGTGCTGGACCGGGGACAGCCCCAGGGCAACGACCGCTACCGCAACCCCCGCACCGCCGCGGGCGTAGCCGCCGACGGGCGGACCCTGTACCTGCTGGTCGTCGACGGCCGCCGCCGGGCCAGCGTCGGCGCCACCGCCCGGGAAACGGGGCTGATCCTGGCCCGCCTGGGCGCGGTGGACGGCCTGATCCTGGACGGCGGCGGTTCCAGCGCCATGGCGCTGCGGGGAGACGACGGGACGGTGCGGTTGGTCAACGTTCCGGTGCATTCGCGCTTTTTCGGCGGCGAGCGGGCCGTAGCCGGCTGTCTGGGTCTGCGGTACTGACCGGATGCGCAACACCTACCTGTCCCGGGCGTTTATTTCGCTGTTTACGCAGAATTTTCTGGTATTTGCGATCTTCAACCTGCGCAGCGTCTTTCCGGATCATCTGGCCGGTTTGGGGGCTTCCAAAACCTGGATCCGCCTGTTCATCAGCCTCAATTCCCTGGCTCTGGGGTTGCTGGTCATCCCCCCAGCCGCCATACAGACCGGATCGGGCGGAAGCCTTCAACCTGTTCCCCCGGGTGTCGGTGATCGCCCTGGCCTACCCGCAGACCTATTTTCTGCGCAATCCCCTGCCGGCGGCCCTCATGGTCCCCCTGGGCCTGGTCGGCTTGCGGGGACCAGGCTGGGCGGCGGACTAGCGGGGTGCCGGCCCGACCGCTTCAGTAGCGGCCGGCGGCGTATTGGACCCAGCCGCCGGCTTGCACCAGCGCCCTTTCAAACTCGTTGAGCTTGAAGGGAACGATCCGCTCGCCGCCGGCGGCGGAAAACACCATTTTTTGGGCTTCCAGGTCCACGTTCAGGGTGGTTTCCCGGGCCGAAAAGTCGCGGAACAGGTCGTCCAGCACCGGGGCGGGCAGCTCGACGGCGATCATGCCGCCGTTGAACATGTTCTGCCGGAAAATCCGGGCAAAATTCTCCGCCGCGACGATATGGATGCCGTTGGACTCGAAGGCCCAAGGGGCGTGTTCCCGGGAACTGCCGCAGCCGAAGTTGGACCGGCTGAGGATGGCTCCCTTGCCGGGAATGTCCCGCCCCGGCTCAAAGCCCGGCAGCTTGAGGTCTTCCAGGCAGTGGGGCCGCAGGGCTTCTTTGGAAAGCTCGGTCAGGTACTTGGCCGGGATGATCTCGTCGGTGTTGATGTCGCTCCGGTCCAGAAACAGGACGCGGCCGCCGAATGTCCTCATGGTTTACTCCTGCCTCGACGTTTCGGGACTGACGATCCGGCCGGCAAGGGCCGTGGCCGCCGCGGAAGCGGGGCTCATCAGGTGCACCATGCCGCCCTTGCCCATGCGGCCGTTGAAATTGCGGTTGGTGGTTGAAGCGCAGACTTCGCCCGAAGCCAGCACGCCGTTGGACATGCCCAGACAGGCGCCGCAGGTCGGGTTGGTCACGCAGAAGCCCGAGTCCATGAAGATCTTGATCAGCCCTTCGTCCAGGGCCTGCTGAAATACCGCCGGGGTGGCCGGAGACACGACGCCCCGCACCGTCGCCGCGATCTGCCTGCCCTTGAGCACCGCCGCCGCCTGGCGCAGGTCTTCGATCCGGCCGTTGGTGCAGGAACCGATGTAGACCTGGTCCACCCGGGTGTCGCCCAGTTCCCGGACCGGCACCACCTGGTCCGGCTTGTAGCCCACCGTGGAAAGGGGTTCCAGGGTCGAACAGTCCAGGTCGACGACGCCCGCGTAGTCGGCGTCGGCGTCGCTCCACCAGCGCCGGTACGCGGCCAGCGCCGCTTCCTGGGTCGCGAAGCTCCCGTCCCCCGCCGGGCCGATGAAGGGCCAGAGATAGCGGACGGTGGTCAGGTCGGGCAGGCAGACGCCGCTGGTGCCGCCGGCTTCCACCGCCATGTTGCAGAGCGTCATGCGGCCTTCCATGCTCAGCGCGTCCACCACGGGCCCGCGGAACTCCATTACCTGGTCGGTGGCGCCGTTGACGCCGATTCTGGCGATCACCGCCAGGATCGCGTCCTTGGCGGTAACCCCCGGGGGGAGCGCGCCGTTCAGGTTGACCCGCAGGGTGTCGGGCTTGCGGAAGGCGCAGACCCCCTTGAGGATGCCCACTTCCAGGTCCGTGGTGCCCACCCCGGCGGCGAAGGCGCCGAAGGCGCCGTGGGTGCAGGTGTGGCTGTCGCCCATGATCACCGTGTAGCCCGGGCGCACAAAGCCCTTTTCCGGAAAAAGGGCGTGGCAGACGCCGTTCCGGCCGATGTCGAAGAAGTCCTTGATGCCCCGGCGGCGAGCCCAGTCGCGCAGGATCTTGCCCTGCTCGGCGGTCAGCGAATCCTTGGCCGGGCTGACGTGGTCGATGACCACCTTGATCTTGTCCGGGTCAAAGACCCGGTCCATCCCCTGGGCCACCAGGTCGTTGATGGCGATCGGCGTGGTGATCTCGTGGCAAAACACCGCGTCCAGTTTGAGCACCCAAGTGTCGGCAAAGGGCCGGTCCACCAGGTGGGCGTCGAAAATCTTCTGCGCCAGGGTCGAACCCATATTCATCCTCCCGTTCCTATTTCGCCCTTCGGCGGGGTAATGATCCAGAAAACCCGCAGCTGTTCCGGCCCGGCGTTGGCCAGCACGTGGGGCGCGTCGGCCCGGAAGCTGGCCGAATCGCCCACCTCCAGCGTGTAGGTGCGGGTGCCGACGGTCAGTTCCGCCCGGCCCTGCTCCACGATGCCCAGCTCCCAGCCCGGATGGCCGTACTCCGTGCCCCCGGTGCGGGCGCCCGCTTCGATGCTGATCCGGTAGGCTTCGATGCCGTCCGAACCCTTGACGCTGCCTTCCAGCTGGGCCAGCCGCTCGTAGAGCACCCCGGGTCGGGAAAACACCGCCCGGTCGCCGGCGCGCACCACCCGGACCGCCCGTTCGCGCCGATAGTCGGCAAACAGGTACTCCAGGTCGATGTCCAGCGCGTCCGCCAGGGACAGCAGGGTATCGATGGCCGGGGAAACCCGGTTGCGTTCGATCTGGGACACCAGGCTCTCGCTGAAGCCCGCCCGGTCGGCCACCTCTTTCAGGGTCAGGGACCGCCGTTCCCGGACCGCCCGTATCTTTTCACCGAATCGATAGCGCACGCCCGCCTCTTTATCTAGACTTAATATAATGCAGTTTAATTAAAGTATGGGGCTTTTGTCAAGGATGAGTCCGCTCCAAAAACCGGTTGTTTTTAGAACGGACTTGAGCAATTCCTTACAGGAATTGCGTTTTAAGCGGAACAAGTCTATAAACTGAAGTTTTTGGAGTTGACTCATAACTAGATAGCATACGAAAGAAGGTTGCATAATCCGGTTTTACGTGGAGTTTCAACGCGGAAACTCCACAGGGCTTTCAACCAGGTCAATGTTTCCGGGCGTAGCTAATCCAGCTTCGTTTCTGAACGCTTTCCACGATTTTATCCAGCAGGAGCATTTCTTCCGTGCCGTGGTAGAAGGTAGGCAGATTGGGCGCTACGGACGTCGTGCCCTCTTCTACGGCCCGATAAAAATCCGAGAAAAGGTTGTATACCGCGTCGTAGTAGCCCAGCGGATGCCCACCGGGTAAACTTGAATAGGGTTTTACCGAGGGAGAAAGCAGGGCCGGCCCTTCAATTAAAATTTGATTTGGTTCGTCCCGTTTGCCGATCCACAGTTCGTTCGATCGGGCGTGGTTCCACGCCAGGGAGCCCTTAGACCCGTAAATCTGGAATTCGGTCTCGGACTTTCTTCCGGCGCAGGCTTGGCACGCGGTAAAAGTGCCAGGGACGTTTCCTTCCAGCCGAAAGGTCATGGCGGCGTATTCTTCCAGCTCAACTTGAACCGATTGCCCTTCACCAGAGGCCGCGCTAAAGGCTTCATTGGCCCTTCTGGGTTTGATCCTTTGGGGAATGAGGGTCTTAAAATCGGCCAGTATTTCAGCTACCGAAAGCCCCGTGGTAAAACGGATCAGGTCAAACCAGTGACTACCCAGGTCCGCCGCTACGTTGGAATCCCCGCTTTCGGATTTTTCCAAACGCCAACTATAATCGGTGGCGTGGAAGAGCCAATCCTGAAACCAGGACCCGGTAACCATTCTAACGTCCCCAATAAAACCATCCCGGATTCTTTGTCGCGCCTCCAAGACTACGGGGTAGTAACGGTAACAGAAGTCGATACCGGTTACCGCGTTTTTCCTAAGGGATAGATCGTACAGTTCTTGGGCCTGGGCCGAATTGATGGCCAGGGGCTTTTCGGAAAAAACCGCCTTGCCAGACTCAAGCGCCGCCTTGCTTTGTTCGTAGTGTAGGGAGTTGGGACTGCAGACGTGGATTACGTCTATGCTGTCGTCGGCAATCGCGTCCCTATAATCGGACCCAAAGGCGGGAATCCCGTGGGCCTGGGCAACCTGTTCCGCGGCGTGGGCATCCTTGTCCACCACCATGGCGAGTTCTATCCCCGAAAGTCGCTTGAGCGTTTCCACGTGTACCTTTCCGATATACCCACAACCTATTACGGCTACCTTTTTCATAGGGCCCTCACCTGGAGTAAGGTCTGGGCTATTTTGTCGGCTATGGCTTCTACATCCGTGTCGCTCGATTTGGGATTCGCGCCGTAGGGAGCGCCCAGACCGGCGTCAATGACGCCGATGGAGATGTTTACCGCCCGGGATAATATTTCGTCCGTTCTGGGGAGCATTCCCTTATGATACTCGACGTCCGTCGGGTATTCTTTGCTATGGAAGGGGTATTCCTTGGACGTAACGGTCTTTTTCTGCAAAAGCTGTTCCATGTTGGTGTACACGTGCCAGCCGGAGGAATTCAACGGCTTTGTCCCGATGCGTTCGGCAAACGCCTTGGCTTCGCCGGGGGTATCCAAAAGTAGGGTTAGCAGGGTAGCGCATTCCCCCTCGGAGTCGTTAAGGACGCGATAGCCAACACGAACCTTTTTGTACAGTTCCGCCTTCAACGTGTCCTTTACATGGTGCAGGGTTTTAATTATGTGCCCTATTTTTCTGAACTGGGCCAATGCTACGGCGCCGGTAAGTTCGTTCATCCTGAAATTTTGACCGATAATAGACCTATTTCCAATCTCGGTCCCCGTTCGCAGGGGCAGGTGCCCTTGATCGTGGTACGCGAAGGATCGCTCGTACAGGTTTTTATCCGACGTTACCACGAGGCCACCGTCGCCAGAGGTAATGGTCTTGAATATGTTCAATGAATAAATGCCGATGTCGCCGATCGTTCCCAAGGCTTTTCCGTGATAGTATCCGCCAAAGGCTTGGGCCGCGTCCTCGATGAGGTAAAGATTATGGTCCTTCGCTATTTTGCTTAACGAGTCTAAATCGCAGGGATTTCCCAGCATATGGACCGCCATGATAGCCCGGGTCCGGCTCGTTATTTTTCTTTTTACGTCTTCCACGTCCAAGGTCAGGCTTTCGTCAATTTCCGCCAATACGGGAACGGCCCCGCGATTGATGATGGAAGAAATGGACGCGATGAACGTATAACCCGGTACGATGACCTCGTCGCCAGGGCCTATTCCCAGGGCCGCCAGGGCGGTAATGAGCGCCGCGGTTCCCGAGGTAACGGCCAGCGCGTGGGGAACGTTGAAGGTCACTTGAACTTCTTGTTCCAAGGTGTAGACCTTCCGTTTAAACCGGGTGTCGCTTTCGCTGCCGTATCGGAAGAACCATCCCGATTCCAAAACATCCATTACTTCTTTCTTTTCTTCCTCACCTATAAACATGAATCCCGGACCGGCCATAAACCACCTCCTGTGTGATATTGAATATATTATAGGCCAGTAAATAAAAATATGTCAACATATAAATAAAATATATTATATTATTATTAGTAATAAACGCCGATATTTGCTATAATATGTAATTTTTATACATAATATAAGAAACGCGCTTTAAAGGGATTTATTGTATCTTTATTAAGGAAGTGGGACAAATCAGGGATTATACTGTATGATTACCTATGAATTTTAACAAAAAAGAACGGTTGATATTCAAGGCTATTAATGCGCTGGATGTGCCCACCTGCAACTCAATTTCGGATCACGTTGGACTAAGCCGGGTTCTTGTGTCTTCTATCCTCACCGAAATGAAGGCCAAGCAGTATATCGCCGAAGAGGGAAAGACAAAGCAGGGAAGCGGACGTCCGTCCCATATTTATGAAATTTCGGCCCAAGTAGTGCGTACGCTGGGCATTTCGATGGGGCGGGACGCGATACACTGGGTTTCGTTGGATTCTCGGGGAACGGCGATAGATTCCGGAATGATCGAGGGTGGTTTAGCCTCTATTGACGTGTTGGACGATGACGCGCTGCTTGGGCTGCTTAAGCCCATCGTGGCCGACCATGCGTCCGATAAGGATGGAAAAGGTCCCTTGGGAAGCATCGGTATTTCTATTCCAGGAATCGTTGATTATCAGTCTGGCCTTTGGCTTCATGACTTTCGGCATCCGCGTTTTATTCCCAAGCCGCTCAAAGTTTTGGTGGAAAAGGCCTTTTCCACCAAAACAATCGTGGAGGACGCGGCTCGTTCCATCACCTATCAGTTTTACCGAGCCGAAAAGTCCATTGGGGAACCGCTTATCTATATCTATTTAGGAGACGGCGTCGGGACGGGTATCATTATTAATGACGCCCTTTTCCGGGGCGCCGATGGCCTAGCCGGCGAAGTGGGGCACATTACGGTCAATCCGTCGGGTATTCGCTGTAGTTGTGGGAATATCGGTTGTCTAGAAACCGTGGTTTCGACCCCGAACGTGCTCCGACAAATCCGGGATCGTCTGCAGGAAGGGGTGTTCTCGTCTTTGCACGGCGTATCGGACGGAGACTATTCCCAGATAGGCGCGGATGTTATCGTCGCGGCGGCGAAGGAGGGGGATAAACTCGCGGAGTCGACCCTCTACGAGATTGGGGAATACTTGGCGGACGCGGTCATCCTCTTGACCAAGCTTTTTAATCCCCGGTCGATCGTTCTGGGTGGACCGGGTAGCGTGTATGGAAACTATTATACGACCCCAATCGAGCTCAAGATGCGGCAATTCGTACGAACCGAAATGCTTTCGCATCTTCGTGTGTACATCGCTTCCTACGAAAGCCATCAAGAGGCGGCGGGTGCGGGACTATTAGCCTTGGACGAATATTGGAACAACCTATAGGTCAGACGCGCCGAGTAGGCGGGCGCTCATCTCGGCGCTGTATTGGGAAAACGCCGATTCGGCGAAAATAGTGCTGACCGTTTCGTACCGTAGATCGGACGACGCTTCCGCGAAATTTTCCGGTACCGGTAAATACCCGTACCAACCATTCACGATAGAGAGTATCCATACGGAACGTCCTGGAAAGTTGTTTCGAACGACGGCGTTCGCCTCGTTCAAGACCTCCATGGGTAGTCCGAACGCGAGGAGTCTTTTGCCCCGCAGAACGACCGAGTCCACTTCGACCATACCTTCCGAAAGCCTTGCCCGTTTTCCACCAAAATTCCAGCGATACATGAGTAGGAAGGAAATAAACGAAAATTGTTTAGCCACCAGGTGTCCGACGCTTTGCGCCGGGAGCTTCAACTCCACGGCCCTTTTTTTTACCAAACCGTTTAATTCGGTGCCTTCGGGTATTTCATCCTCGCGTAAGGATAAGGCCTGGGCGAAAAATTGCTTATGCCTTTGAATCTCTTTCTCGATCCCCCGTTCGTCCAGGGGGCCATACCGCAACGGAAAGGAGAAGCGCTGGATCGTTAGGCGCAGGGGTCCTTCCGCTTCTCCGGGGCTACGCTCTATGGCCTCAAAGAGGGCCTTCGCCAGGATTGTTCCCAATTCTGAGGCTTCCTGAAAGGATGCTCCCTTGGACTGATCGCCGTCGTTCATGTCCAGAATGCCCCGGGTCTTTGGGTCGACGTTTCCCTCGGGGCCCTGGACGAACATAAGTGGCTCGTGGTATCGCTGGGCGTACGCTTCCCGGGTGTAGTGCAGCCAGTCCGCGCTGATCAGCCTATTGTCGGACCCCAGGACGGTGAGGTGACAGGGATAGGTAAAGAGGGTCCCCAGGTGCCGCTTATCCGGGGTCCTGAAGCGTACTATTCCCAGGTCTCCCGCGTACTCTTGCGTACCCCGCCGGCGGTTAACGCCGATGAAGGCTGCGGACTGGTACGCTATGGCCTCCGCGGGTTCGGCCTTGGCTTTGGCACCGACCGCGACCTGAGCCAGGAGCGCGCCTAGAGTTTCGATATACTCAAGCGCCCAGGGCCGTTTTTCGTCGCTAAAGGTTCGCAGGTCTGGTCCCGCGTGGGTGTGTACCGCGGAAAACACGATGCGTTCCTGGGGTATTTCGACGGCCGCAGAGACGAGTGTCGCCAGGTGATCCCGCATCTCGACGCTCAGGAGGCATACGTCCAAGGCTATCCATAACCACGCCGACTCACCGTCATTACTGTACAGGGCCACGGCGTATAGATCGTCGTGGATTCCTTCGGAAAAACCTGTCCTGTCTCCGTAGCCTTGAAGTTCGACGGATATGTCCGGCGTTATTCTCACGCGATCCATCCCGTATACGGCCGATAGTTGGTCGCTCATAGGCCGTAGATCCGCTTGGGGTTTTCGTAAAAACCCTGTTCGATGATTCGTTGGGCGGTTTGTAGGGTATACCGTCCCCGTTCCACCCGCTCTATAAGGATGTGCCCCAGAATATCCTTGACAAGGTAAAGCTTTGGGTGGCACCATTCGGCCGTGTAGGCGTCTGAAAAGTAAAGGCAAATCTTGTTCATGGGGATCATATCAAGCCGTGTTTCCAGGGATCGTCGGATATATTCCGGGTATAGGGTATGCCACCAATACCCGGCCACGCTGATGTTCGGGAAGTGGCGGCCCAATACGCCCAGATCCTGGGTATACACGTCCGACGCGGCTGAAATGTTAAAGTGAAGGTGTTCAAACGCGTTGGCCAGGGCGGCCATGCCCAGGCTAAAGTGGGGACTCCAGGCGCTAATAGCCCGGTGGGGAGGAAGGGCGTCGGCGCCGACCAGGACCTGTATCGTCTTAGCCCCACGGCGAGAAAGGTTGTCCAGGTAGTGTCGCATTCCGTACATGCAAAAGGACCCCTGTTCTTCCTGGGTCAGGGCCTTGTCCTTCCAGGCCTTTCTAAGAATGGCGTCTATGTCCGTGTCTCTATAATAAGTTTCGTTGATTGCCGGGTGTATCCAGGCACCTACAAAATGGTCCTGGGCCTGATCGAATTTTTGAGCCGAGACACGCAGAAAGTCCCGATAATTCCGGGAATCTCGGATGCTCGCCTTTGAATCCCGCTCCCATTCCCGTAGGACTTCTCGGGGGGATTGTTTACCGTTGGACAGTCGTACGGGCGCCAATTCCAGGCCCTGCTTGACACGATTTTGCCACGAGGGCGTCCCTCGGCCCTCAACGCTGATGGAACTTTCTATATTGCAGAGGCCTTTCAATAATCGTTCGGGGTACGCGGGGTCCGCGGCATTGGCCAACGAGGTTTCGACGATAGCTTCGTAGTTATCCCTTGTTAGTTCGTCAACCTGGTAGACGTCGCGCAAAATCAAACGGATAAAGTAGCCAAGGACCGTGTTGTCTATCATGGGCAGCCACGGTAGGACGTTACGGACCCGCTCAAAGGGGCCCATCTCCGGGTCTGGCCCTTCGTGGGGCAGCCCCGCCTTGGACACCGTGAAGGGGTCCATCCCCGCGGAGACCAATTCTATCCAAACGTGGTGGTACAACAGAACCCGATCTAAAGACGACCCCTGGGGGGCCGAGGGGCTTAAATGACAGTGGGGATCAACGACTTTTATATCGCGCAGGGCCTCTTCAATTGATTCTTGGATCAAAACGCTGTTCATCACTACTCCTATTTCAACAGGGCCCCCGCGGTTAGGGCTTTTTCAACCCGTTCGCTGAAAAAGAGGTATACCGCGACAAGGGGTATGCTGGTTACCATGAGCGAAGCCGACATGGCGCCCCAATCCACGGATGTACTCGTCATAAAATGAAGAACCCCCAGGGGAAGGGTCTTTAGCTCGCTTTTTCGAATAAATATGTAGGCAAGAAAGAACTCGTTCCATATGGTGACAAAAAGCCAGATGACCAGGGTTGATATGGCGGAGCTAACCATGGGAAATATGATTTTAAAAAAGGCCGTAATCAAGCTAGCGCCTTCGATGCACGCTGATTCTTCGATTTCTATGGGTATGCTTCGGTAAAACGCGTAAAACATAAGAATAGTGACCGAGAGATTGAAGGCCGTATAGGGCAAAATAAGGGACTGGTAGGTATTAAGAAATCCCAGTGATTTTTCGATCATGAAAATTGGCAGAACGATTACCTCGACGGGAATTATTAATCCCAGGGTACTGTAAAACCGCAGGCCCTTATTGGCGGAAAAGCGCATCCTGCTTATCGCGTAGCCAAAGGTACTACCCATAAAAATAGACGCGATGGTTGTAGAGAGGGTGTACAAAAGGCTATTAAAAAAATAACGTATGATCGGATAAGAAGTCACCGCCTTGCTGTAGTTGTCAAGCCTCCACACGCTGGGTAAGCCAAGAATGTCTCCACCATAAATAGCGCTATTATCCTTGAACGATAGGAGGGCGATCCACAAAAATGGATAGACAACGCTTACCGCCATGGCCGCTAAAAAAAGGATAAACACCCAGTGGGGAACCCTTTTGAGGCTTTTGATGAATATATTCCCCATATCGACTCCTAATATTCAATTTTTTCCCGTCCTACCAGGGAATTAATAAGTAGGGTAACGATTAAGCCCTCAAGGATATACACCACGGCCATGGCGCTACCCATGCCAAAACGGTTCCGCGCGAAGGAATATTCGTACAGCATAAAAACCATGGTGTAGGACGCGTCTCCGGGGCCCCCTCGGGTCATAAGTTGCACGTGGGCAAACACCCGCAGAGCCGAGAGCGTCGTAGTGATGAGAAGAAATTTTATAACCTCCCTGAGCAGGGGAACGATAATCACCGTCATTATTTGGGCCATGGATGCGCCATCAATTTTCGCGGCTTCAAAATACTGTTCGGGTATGTTTTTAATGCCCGCGTAAAAAATTACTATATTAAATCCAGTCCATTGCCATAGTATGGCCATAACAATAGAAGGAATGACCGTCGCCTTTGTACCCAACCATACGGGTTGCAACCAATCCATGCCCGCGAGCTGTAATAGCTTGTTGAGGAGCCCCCAGTTGGGCTGATAGATGGCGATCCAGAGCTGGCAGATGACGATGGTAGAGATGACCACGGGTAAGAAATAAATTGCCCGTAGTACCTTCTTGAAGGGAAACTTTCCGTAGGCAAAGTAAAAAGCGACCGCTATCGATACGGGAAAATTAATCAAGACCAAAAGAATCATTATGTACAGGTTGTTTAGATTGGCCTTCCAGAAAGTACTATTTTGAAAAATTTCGAAATAATTACGGAGGCCAACAAATCCAAAGGGAGCTATCCCATCGTGTTTTTGAAAACTCGTGATTAAGAGGGGCAGAATGGGATAGGTTACAAATAGCGTAAAAAGTATAAGGCCGGGCAGTATGAATAGGAGGTATACCCCCACATTGCGAAAGTATTTATCCATAACACAACCTCCCACGGTAGGGGTATCCCAAGTCGAAGGGTTTTGGGGTATTGCCCATTCAAGTATTGCGCGACCCTGGGCTTGTTTCAAAGACTTTCATGGTCGTTCCAAACCTCGGGTTTGCGAAGAGGGTTTGGAACAAACCATCAGCCTATAGGACTTATTGCAAAGCCTGTCCCAAAATTTCCACGAATTCCTCTGGCGTGGTGTCCAGGGCCATGAGTTTTTGACTGGACATGATCACGTTGCCGATACCGTCCGCGTTCAGCTGGAAGGCTATCCATTGATACGCGTAATCAGGCTTGGAGATAGCCTGGAAATAGCGTTCCATAAGGGGGTGCATGCCCTCAATCTTTTTTCCAGGATCGAATAGCACGGGACTCTTTAGTTCCTGGACGTAGAAAAGGGCGTTTTCCTCGACAAGGAACTTCAAATAATCTACCGTCGCCTTAACATCCTTCGTCTTGCTACTTATGGAGAAGCCCAGCATGGGGTCGTACTGTAGGGCAAAGGTTTTTGAAAGATCCAGGGATTCATCAACCTTAGGGTAGGGCAGATAGTCGAGGAATTTCTCCACCGCCGGATCCTTCAGGTAGGGACCCAGGGACCAGGTAACGGCAAATTGCATGGCAGATCGCTCGGCCTTAAAATCGGCTTCGGCCTGGGGCCAATCGCTCAGCAGGAAACCCTTCTGGAAGGCTCCGATCTTAACCAATTGTTGGAGCCGTTTCGCGGCGTTCAGGAATACGGGATCGCTGATTCTGCGAGGATCGGCGGCGACCCGCTCCATTGCCCGGGGATCCTCGGCGTAAACGAGCATTTCGTACAGGGCGATGGGGGAACTGATGGTTTTGCCGTCTATGGTGATGGGGGTGATGCCCTTTTTCTTGAATTGTTCAATGACGGTAAGCAATTCGTTCCAGGTCTGGGGTGGTTTGACGCCGTTTTCGGCGAAGATACGCTTGTTATAGTAGAGGATTTGGGTGAACAGGGGGTCAAAGCCGGCTTCCAGGGCGTAGACGTTGCCATCCGAGTAGGGCGTAAGGGGTTTATCATTTAAGAATTTGGCAAGCCATTCTTTTTCAAGGTATTTATTCAGGGGGACGAGCGCGTTTGCCCTTAGGAAGGGTTCCGCCATCTGGCTACCCTGCATGAAAAAAATGTCCGGAAGCTGTTCGGCGACCAGGTAGGTTTTAAGTTGGGCTATATACGTGTTGCTGTCTACCGCTCCCGTATCAAAGCTGACCCGCCATCCGGGGAATTTCTCGGCCGTATGAGGTTTGTAGTACTCCTCCAACACACGTTTCCTGGTTTCATCCCAGTGAATCACAAGAACGTTGAGATTCGCGTTTTTAGCGCTGGTCGCCGCGGCGTCCTTTGACGAACCGGAGTCCGCCTTACCACCGGCAAAAGCGACGCTGGACAGGGCTAATCCAATAGCCGCCGTGATGACAAAGGTTTTTCCTTTCATCGCAATTCCTCCCTTATCGATATGCCTTGCTGTATCCCCTGATCGGGATTTAACTAAATTTTTACACCTGAATTGCCAAATTGTCAAGAAATATTACGCTTATAAATAAATATGTTTATAATTACCTATTATAATCCTAAATATATCGTTTATTTTATTAATATTTTTACATTATTGCCGTTTCTGGTACTCCGGGAACCCTTTCTGAAAAAGGGGAATTTTAATCGTACACTACAGAGGGTTTTTCAAAATGCAGACGCATTTTGAAAAAGCTACCTTATTTTGCGGCATTTGCGCACGGTTTCAAAGAAACCGGAGCAAATGCGGAGGCGCTTTCAAAAATAACCGATTTTTGAAAGCGCCTCCAGTAAGAGGTATAGTATGGATCGGATTGAGAAACGTGGCGCGGCGAACCGGGCATGGATAACCGCGGCCGGGGCTCGGGCATAAACGCGCCGTGCGGCCCTTGGCTGTTTATGGTAAAGAAGGGGTTATCATCGCGGGGAGCGACGCGGATACGGAAGCGGAAGAATGAGCCCTGTGGAATCGTTTACGAAAAACCTACGAGAGCCTATCCCGACTTGAATCGGTTCCTTTGATCGGTAATAAATTGTTTGGTCTTATGGACACGCTTCTTTCAATTCCTACCCAATATCCTTTAGGGACCTATCGC
>DYPP01000085.1 GCA_020719845.1 Treponema denticola
GCGTCGCCGCGGCGCTGCTCAGGAAAAACGGCATCGACGTTGTTACGGAAGAGGACGGGAACGCCGTCTGATCCCCGCCGTAGAACGCACCTTGATCTTCCCCGTCCTTTCCTGCTACCATCGCCACCGTTCCCAGCGGTCGGGGACGGCTCTGTTAGACCGCGGCGGTCGCTTCCGCTACCCGCCTGATCAAAACAAGGAATTCCCTGATGGAACCATCCCCCCGCTACCGGTATCTCGATCTGATCATGACCGCCTTCGTCGCGGTGATCCTGGTCAGCAACATCGCCTCTTCCGCCAAAATCGTCGACCTGGGCTTTGCGCTGTTCGGCGTACGCATGGCCTTTGACGGCGGTACGCTGCTGTTTCCGGTGTCCTATATTTTTGGCGACATCCTGACCGAGGTCTACGGCTTCCGCGCTTCCCGACGGGTCATCTGGACCGGGTTCGCGGCGCTGGCCCTGGCTTCGGCCACGTTCTTTATCCTGCGGGCCTTGCCCGGGGACCCCGCCTGGGAAGCCTACGCCGGGAGCGGAGCCTACGACGCGGTGCTGGGGGGCATGAGTTCCGGCGGCATCGTGCTGGCCAGCCTGGCGGGCTACTGGGTGGGCAGTTTTTCCAACGCCGTCGTCCTGTCCCGGATGAAGCTATTGACCCGGGGGCGCGCGCTGTGGGCGCGGACCATCGGCAGCACCCTGGTCGGGGAGCTGGCGGATACGCTGGTGTTCGTCCTGGTCGCCGGCGCGCTGGGGGTCTTCGGCTGGGAGCTGTTCGCCAGCCTGGTGCTGACCAACTACCTGTTCAAGTGCGCCGTAGAGGCTCTGATGACCCCGGTCACCTATCTAGCGGTGCACCGCCTGAAGACAGCGGAAAACCGGGATGCCTGGGACGAGGGGGTTTCTTTCAATCCTTTTTCCCGCGCCTGATCACTGGTACATGATCAGGTAGGGCCGGGGCTCCAGGTTCAATACTTCTTCCGGGCTGAGCAGGGGCTCGTCGAAGCCCGCGCCGGGAATGCCCGACGGGTAGAAGAGCTTGAACCCCTTGACGGGCATGTTGGGCGCTTCGGCGTTGTAGCGGTAGGCCAGGCGCTTCAGCGCCGGCGCGCCGAAACCGTCGGCGCAGTGCACCAGCCGCACCCGGGAAAAAGCGGTGTCCACCGACTCGCGGTCGCCGATCATGCGCCAGTTGAACTGGTGCACCACCAGCATCCGTTCCCCGGGAATGCCGTGGTCGACCATATACTCCTGCATCGTCCGCTGGGCCTGGTTCAGCTCTTCCGCCGTGACGGTGCCGATTTCCACCATCGGTTTGGTCGTGCGCCATTCCGGGTCCAGGGCCAGGTGCACGTTGGGGTAACGCAGGTAGGGCAGCATCCGCTTCAAGGCGGCGGACACGTCGTGCTTGCCGATCTGATGGTCGATGAAAACCAGGATGTCCCGCTCCAGCGCGTACTCGACGTATTCCTTCAGCACCGACTCCCGCAGGATGCCGATTTCCCCCTCCGGCCAGACGGTGCCGTAGATGAGGTGGAACGCCTTGCGTACGCCCCGCTCGCCGTTGGCCCGGTCGTATTCTTCCGCCAGGGCGCCCAGGCGGCCGGCCATTTCCGGGATCGGGTACCAGCCCAGGATGCCCATCCGTTTGGACAGGGGCGAACCGTAAAAAGCCAGCACGTCGTCGTTGAGCAGGATGGACTTGAAGTCCGACAGCCGGCGGGCGCCCCGGGCCAGCTCCGCCTCCGTAGCCGACCAGTAGGGGCGGCCGCGGCTTTCGGTTTCCAGCGCCTGCAGCCGTTCGGTCAGGTAGAGCGCCGGAAAGGGCGCCTCCGGTTCGGGATGCGGCCGGCCCGCATCCGTGCTGCGGGGCGGCACGGTCGGATTGTCGGCTCCGAACAGGGGCAGCCCGGGGGCGCACAAAACGCTGAAAAGCACAAGGGCAAAAAAGGGCGAACGGCGGACCCGGGGGAGACGGCTATGCATAGTGTTGACAGTATCGGCAAACCCGACCCGACAATCGAGGGCTTTCGGGCGGATATCCGCGGGGACCTTGCGGCAGGCTGCTAGATTTGCTCCAGTTCCCGCTCCACTTCTTCCAGCCGCTTGTTCAGCGTCGTGATGGTGCGCTCCAGCCGCGTCCGTTCCCGCTCCAGCTGTTCCTTAGGGTCCATCGCCGGTTTGCGGGCCAGCTGAGTCTTGACCTCGTCGGGGCTTTTGCCGGACAGCAGGGCGCCTTCCGCGGCCATGCGCTGGTCTTCGCCGCGGATGCCCGCCACGATCTTCATGTTGTCCGCCCCCACCGAAGGATTGAGGTTGTACTGGTACATTTTCATGGCCACCCGGGCGGACAGGCGGGGAATCCGGAGCACCCGGTCGACGTAATCCTCAAACCGGGCGCCTGCGGCGGCGCACAGTTCCCGGGCCTGCAGCAGCAGCTTGCCCAGCTCCTTGACCAGGCTGCCGTTTTCGTACAGGTACTTGGTGCGGATCGTGTCGGTCAGGGCGGCCAGCTCGGGGTTGTCCGCAAAAACGTTGCGGTAGACGCCTGAGGATTCGGCCTGCTGCAGCAGGCCGTGCAGGATGGACCAGAACTCCGCGGTATGCGCCCGCTTGCCCAGCTGGCCGTCCCGGCCGCAGGCGTGCAGGTGGTGGGCGTATTCGTGGATGGCCGTGTACATCAACAGGTTGTCGTCGCCGAAGTTGCGGTTATGGATCAGGATTTCCCGGGTCTCCGGCTTGTAGAGGCCGTTGACCTTCTTGCTTTGTTTGCCGGAAAAGACGACGGAAAAGTCCAGGGGAGCGTCCCGGACCGACAAAAGAAGCTCCTTGACGCGGTCTTGGTTCATGGGAAGCCATACTAGCGGAGCAGGCCGATTTTTTCCATACCCAGAACCGCCGCAGCCACGCAGGCGGTTTCCGTGCGCAGGGCGCGGCCGCCCATGGACAGGCGCAGAAAGCCGGCGGCGTCCAGCAGGGCCCGCTCCCGGTCCGACCAGCCCCTTTCGGCGCCCACGGCGATGGCCGCCGCCGCCGCGTCGGTGCGCAGCGCGGCAAAGGAGCCCCGGGGATCGACGTTGTCCGGCGCGGCCAGCAGAACCGCCCCGCCCGAACCCGCCGCCGCCTGTTCCGCCCAGGGCCGGGCCGCCAGCCAGGCGTCCAGGGACGGCCAGGTCGCCAGGGAAGGCAGCAGCGTGTCCCGGGCCTGGGCCGCGCCTTCGATCAGGGCGGCCCGGGCGCCGCCGTCGGTCAGCAGCGTGGTGTCCCGGTAGGATTTTTCGCCCCGGTCCGTCGCCAGCAGGTCGATGGCGCCCACGCCCAGGTTGGCCAGGTCCCGCAGCAGACGCCTGAGCTGGATGGGCCGGGGAAACCCCACGGCCAGGCGCAGGGGCAGCCGCGGCGGCGGCGGCGACGGCAGGAGCAGGTCGCAGACCAGGGTTCCGTCGGCCTCGACGGACCGCAGCCGTCCGGTCCCGATATTGCCTGCCAGCAGGCCGGCGTCGAAAGCCTCGCCGGGCTTCTTGCGCAGCACCTTGACCAGGTGTTCCGCCCGGGGGTCTTTTTTCGGCAACCGCACGCCCTGGGGGCCCACTTCTTCGGCGGCGAACAGGATAAGGTTCACCCGGTCTTTATAGCAAAAATCCGGCATAAGGGTTAGTATGGACCCAGAGGTTCAGCACCGCCATGAACACCCGTAAAATTCACCCGTCCCGATTTTCAGCGTACGATGCCTTTCCGGAAGGCCTGGCCGAAGCGGCGCGCATCGCCGTGGCCGGTTCCCTCGGGGTGCGCCCGGGAGAACAGGTCCTGATCGTCACCAACCCCGATCCGGAGGTGGCCCTCATTTCCCGGGCCCTCTACGACGCCGCCCTCGATTGCGGCGGCCGGCCGGTGCTGGTCTTTCAGCCCGTCAAGACCCAGCTGGATTTTGCCGAAGATGCGGTCGTCGCCGCCTTCGGCGCCCGTCCGGAGGTGTTCATTTCCCTGAGCGCGGAAAAGCTGGGCAAGGACCGCCAGGGTATCGCCGCGCCCTACCGCTGGAACGAAAAGAGCTGGGACCACGTATTCCACCTGCAGCTGTACGGCGAAAAATCCTGCCGGGCTTTCTGGTCGCCGGCCACCAGCCTGGAATCCTTCATCCGCACCGTGCCCATCGACTACGGGCTGCTCAAGCGGCGTTGCGCGGCGGTCAAACGGACCCTGGACGCGGCGGTCGCCGTACGCGTCACCGCGCCGGGGGGCACGGACCTGGTCATCGGCCTGCGGGGCCGGGCGGCCAAGACCGACGACGGCGATTTTTCCCTTCCCGGCGCCGGGGGCAACCTGCCGGCGGGCGAAACCTTCATCAGCCCGGAAAACGGCACCGCCCGGGGCACCATCGTCTTTGACGGGTCCATCAGCCTGCACGACGGCGACATCCTGATCGCCGAACCCATCGTCTGTACCGTCCGGGACGGGTTCGTCGCCGCCATCTCCGGCGGGACCGAGGCGGCGGCGCTGACCCGAACCATCGAGCTGGCGGAGCGGAACGCCCGGGACTACGAGAAGGACGGCCGCATCCCCGCCGGCAGCGGCGCCCGGTACGCCCGCAACGCCCGCAATATCGGCGAGCTGGGCATCGGGCTGAACCCGCTGGCGACCATCTCCGGAAATATGCTGGAGGACGAAAAAGCCTTCCGCACCTGCCACTTCGCGGTGGGACACAACTACGACGAAGACGCCCCGGCGCTGATCCACCTGGACGGCCTGGTCAAGGCGCCGACGATCACCGCCGTCATGGACGACGGCGCGGAAACGGCGATCATTTCCGGGGGCGCCTTGCTGGAGTCCTTTACCTGCTGAGGGGACCCCGCTCGCAAAGCCGGGGCCCGGCCCCGGCGGTCAGCCCTCTTTCAGCAGCACCGTCAGCTCCGCCGCCAGACGCCGCAGCGCGTCCCCGTCCAGGTCCTCGTAAGCGCTCCGCAGGCGGCCGAACCAGGCCGCGTATTCCTTTGAGGGCGACCGAGTCCGCAGGCGGTCGGCGCCTTCGATCAACCCTTCCCATTCCTTCAGGATCAGCACCGGCGAAAGGGCGACCGCCAGGGGCGCCAGTTCCCGGCGCAGCTCGCCGACCAGGAATTCCCCACCATCCGTACCCAATTCTTCGACCAAGGCGGCTTTGGTCAGCTCCGCCGGGGTCTCGGTCGGCAGCGGTTCGGCCACGTTGCTCCGAGGCGGAGCGGCAGAAGCCTTGGCCGCCGAGGCGGCGGCGACTTCGACGGCCAGGGTCACGGTAAAGGTCGAACCGTGTTTCCGGCGGCTTTCTACCTGCACCTGGCCGCCCAGGCTTTCGGCCAGACGCTTGACGATGGCCAGCCCTAGCCCGGTCCCGCCGAAGGAGGCGCTGGTGCCGGGCTCCTGGTAAAAGGCGTCGAAAATACGTTCCCGATGCTCGCCGGCGATGCCCGGCCCCGTATCGGTCACCTTCAAGACCAGCATCGGCGAACCATCGGCGTCCAGCAAGTCAACGCGCCCGCGCACCCCGCCGGAAGCCGTAAATTTGACCGCGTTGCCGATCAGGTTGACCAGAATCTGGCGGATCTTGGTTTCGTCCCCCTTCAGGCGGACGGGAACCGAATCGTCCACGCTGAGGTCCAGGCTGATGCCCTTTTCCCGAGCCCGGAGGATGAACAGTTCCTGCAGGTCGGCGCACATGCTGCGCAGGTCGAATACGCGGCTCTGCACCGTTTCTTTGCCCGCTTCGATGCGGGAAAGGTCCAGGACGTCGTTCAGGAGGGTCAGCAGGCTCCGGCCGCTGCGTTTGATGATTTCCGCCAGATGCAGCCGGGCATCGTCCTTCAGGGACTCGGCCAGCATGTCCGCGTAGCCGAGCACGGCGTTCATGGGCGTGCGGATTTCATGGCTCAGATTGGCCAGAAAATCGCTCTTGGCCCGGTTGGCCCGCTCGGCGCCCTCCTTGGCCAGCCGGGTTTCCTGTTCCATCCGCACCCGTTCAGCCAGTTCGGCCCGGCTCAGCTTGAGCTGCTGCTTGTTGGCCCCCCAGCGGGCCACCAGCGCCATCAGGGCGATGGTCAGCACACCGTACAGGATCAGGGCCGCCGGCGTAACCCAGAAGGACGGCGAGATCAGCAGGGAAAGGCGGACCCCTTCCTCGTTCCAGACGTCGTTGTTGTTGGACGCCGTAACCCGGAATTCGTAGCGGCCGCCGGGCAAATTGGTATAGCTGGCGTAGCGCCGGCCGCCGGCTTCGATCCAGTCCTTGTCGAAGCCTTCCAGCATGTAGCGGTAGCGGTTGGCCCCGGGATTGACAAAATCCAGCGCCGCGTACTCGATGGAGATAAAATTCTCTTCATGGGACAGGCGCAATTCCTCCACGTCCGCCGCGTCGATGCCCAGTTCCAGCTCCCGGTCGAACACCTTGAGCGACGTGATCCGCACCGGCGGAATATGGCTGTTGACGCGCAAGTCAACGTCCACCACCTTGTTGAGCCCGTCGGTCCCGCCGAAATACAACTCGCCCCGGCTGTTCTTGAAGCCGGCGCCGGAAAATTCATGGCCCTGCAAGCCGTCCATCAGTTCCAGCTGCCGGAACACGCCGGTTTCCGGGTCGTAGCAGTTGAGGCCGTAGTTGGTGCCGATCCAGAGGCGGCCCCGGTCGTCCTCTTGCAGGCCGGTGACCGTATTGTCGCTGAGGCCGTCCCGTTTGAACAGGTTGACGAAGGTGCCCGCCGCCAGGTCCAGCCGGGACAGACCCCCGGAAGCGGTGCCGAACCAGAGGCGGCCCCGGGAATCCTGCAGCATGCAGCGCAGGCCGTCGCTGGGCAGTCCGGCGGGGTTGCCCACTTGGTGCCGATAGCGGACGAAGGAGTCGGTTTCCGGGAGGAAGCGGTTCAGGCCGCCGTTGGTCCCCACCCAGACCTGGTCCTGGGCGTCTATATTGATGAAGTTGACCAGGTTGTCGCTCAGGCTGCCCGGATCCCCGGGATCGTACTGGTAGCGCTTGCGTTCCCCCGTGGCCGGATCATAGCGTTCCAGGCCCTTGCGGAAATAACCGTACCAGTGCCGGCCCTGCCGGTCGATGGTCAGCGCGTAGACGGTCAGGTCCGCCAGCGGACCCTGCTGCCCTTCGCCGCCGGTGAAGCGCGTAAAACGCCCCTGGCGGGGATCCAGCCGGTTGAGGCCTTCGTTGGTGGCCACCCAGATCAGGCCTGCCGGGTCTTCGGCGATGGCGTTGACCGTATTGTTGGACAGGCTGCCCGGGTCCGTCCGGTCGTGGGCGTAGCGGATGAAGCCGGACGCGCCGGGGTCCAGCCGGGACAGGCCGCCGCTGGAACTCCCGACCCACAGCCGGCCCCGGCGGTCTTCCAGCACCGCCGACACCGTCCCCGGGGCCAGGGAAGCCGGATCCGGGGGTTTGTGCCGGTACAGCGCCAGGCTGTCCCGGCTGCGGTCCAGCTTGTTCAGTCCCCCGCCCTGGGTGCCGACCCACAGCAGACCGCTCCGGTCCCGGAACAGGGAATAGATCAGGTCGTGGGTCAGGGCGAAGGGCGCATCCGCTGCGGTACGGTGGATGGTGGTGCGGTCCAGGTAGGAATCCAGCTCGTACAGGCCGCTGCCCCAGCTGCCGGCGTAGACTACGCCGGGTACGCCGGTTTCCAGCGCGTACAGCCGGTTGTCCGGAAAGGACCAGGTCCTGGCGGATTGGTCCACCCGGTTGAAGCGGGTCAGGCCGCCGTTCCAGCAGGCCAGCCAGAGGTAACCGTAGGCATCCTCCGCCAGGTCCAGGATAAAGTCCGAAGGAATGCTCCGGGGGTTTTCCGGATCATGCCGAAAGAAGGTAAAAGCATCCCCTTCCGCATCGTAGCGGGCCAGGCCGCCGTAGGTGCCCAGCCACAGCGTCCCGTCCTTGGTCTCCAGCAGCGCCCGGACCGTATCGTTGCGCAGGCCGCCGACGGGGGCATCCTCATCCCGGTAGCGCCGGAAGGCGCCGGTGGCTTCGTCCAGCACGTTGAGGCCGTCCAGCGTCCCCACCCAGAGCCGGCCGTCCCGGGTGCGCTGGATGGCGGTGACCACGTTGTTGGACAGGCTGCCGGGATCCTGGTCGTCATGGACGTACCGGACAAAACGGCGGGTCCGGGTATCGAAGCGGTTCAGGCCCCCGTAGGTTCCCACCCACAGCACGTCGTCGACGTCCAGGTAGAGAGTCTGCACCAGGTTGTGGGAAAGCGAATCAGCGCTGAAAGGATCGTTCTGGTAGTCGACAAAGGAATATCCGTCATACCGCGTCAGCCCGCCCTTGGTGCCGAACCATAAAAAACCCCGGCTGTCCTGCACGATGCTGGAAACGTTGGAATTGATCAGCCCGTCCGCCCGGGTCAGACGGCCGAAGCGCTGCTCCTGGGCCGGCGCGGCGGGGGCGAACGCCAACGCGGCGAGCAGCGCCGCCGCCGGCCACAGCCGGCGGCCTGGACCCGGCTCAAACGCCTTCATCGTCCACGATATCCTTGGGGAAGTAGCGCTGGGCGCAGGTCGGGCACAGGCTGTGGGTAAACATGGCTTTGGTATGCCGGGAAAGGTACTGTTCCACCTGGGTCCAGTAGCCGTCGTCGGTGCGCACCTTTTTGCAGCTGGAGCAGATCGGGATGATGCCTTCCAAGGTGCGCACCCGGTCCAGGGCTTCCCGCAGTTCCCGGTTCAGGCGCTGCTGCTCTTCCAAAGCCCGGCGCAGGGCTACGTGGACCCGCACCCGGGCGCGCACCTCCGAAGCTTCAAAGGGCTTGGTCACGTAGTCCACCCCGCCGCTGCCGAATCCACGGACGCGGTCGTCGACCTCGCTGCGGGCGGTCACGAAGATGATCGGCAGATCCGCAAAGCGTTCATCCCGGCGCAGCCGTTCGGCGACGGCAAAGCCGTCCAGGTCGGGCAGCATGACGTCCAGCAGCACCAGCGTCGGCCGGCGCAGCTCCAGCAGGCGGAACAACTCCGCCGCGTCCCGGGCGATGGCAAAAGTGTAACCGTCATCCTTGAGGCAGTGGTGCAGGGTGCGTACGTTTTCGTGTACGTCGTCGACGATGACGACCAGGGCCTCGTTCGCGTCCATACTTTTAGTTCCTTTTTTTAGCATTCGACTGTTTACCTTATTATAGACCCTTTTTCTATTTTGGCAACGTGTTTTTGACAATTTTGAGTAATTGCAGTTTTGCAGACACGTAAAAAGGTCCCCGGGGCTCCGCGCCCCGGGGACCTCCGCACGCTACGACCGGGACCGTGCCCCTATTTGAACAGTTCCGCCAGTTCCCTGGCGTAGATTTCCACCACCTTGTGCCGCGCCAGTTCCTGCTTGTGGGACAGTTCCTTGCCCACCTCGAAGGGTTTGGCCAGCAGCTTGAACTTGAACACCCGCTCAAAGGGCTTGAACCCGGTGTGCGGGCTGACCAGGTCGGCGATGTCGTTGGCCACCAGCTCGTTGACCTCCGCCGTCTGCAGCAGGGCGTCGTAGTCGGCCACCGGAATGTTGTTCTCCTGGGCAAAAGCCATCAGGGCGTCCTGCCGGGGCACGACGAAGGCCGCCAGGTACTTCTGGTCCTGGCCGACCACCATGCTCTGGGCAATCCATTCGCTTTCGTTGATTTTGGCCTCGATGGGCGCGGGCTCCACGTTTTCCCCGCCCCGCAGGACGATGGTGTCCTTGGCCCGGCCGGTGATCTTGATCTCGTTGTCGTGGGTCAGCATGCCCAGGTCGCCGGTATTCAGCCAGCCGTCCGGGGACAGGACCTTGGCCGTAAGGTCGGGCTTCTTGTAGTAGCCCGTCATCACCTGGCCGCCCTTGACCATGATCAGGCCCTGGTGTCCGATGGGCAGGGTTTTGCCTTCTTCGTCCACGATCTTGACTTCCGTGTCCAGGATCAGCTCACCCACGCAGCCCGGGCGGGGGTTGGTATGCCGGCGCACGGCGATCACCGGCGCGGTTTCGGTCAGCCCGTAGCCTTCCAGCAGCGTAATGCCGACGGCGCTGAAGAAGGTGTCCACCTGGGCCGGCAGCGCTCCGCCGCCGGAAATGCCCGCCTTGAAGCGTCCGCCCAGCTTGGCGGTGATCTTCTTGAAGACCAGAAGCCCGCCCAGGGCGTTGAGGGGCACCAGCAGCAGCCAGGGAATAAAGCCGACCACCGTATCCAGGATCCGGATGCGGCCGTGGAAGTTGGGCAGCAGGCCGAAGGTCAGATTGCGGAAGAAGGCGTGCGCCGTGCCGACGGCAATGAAGAAGTCGAACAGGTGCTTCTTGATGCCCCCGGTCTGCTTGATGTTGCGGTAGATGCCGTCCCGCACGGACTCCCAGATGCGGGGCACGCTGGCCATCCACTGGGGCTTGATGGCCTGCAGGTCGGGCAGCAGGATGGCCCCCAGGGGCTTGGAGTAGGCGATGCCGCTGGAAAGAGAGGGCGCTATGTACTGCATCAGCCGTTCAAAGCTGTGCCAGACCGGCAGGATGGACAGCCAGATGTCCCCGGGCTTGACGTCGATGACCAGCGGCAGCGTGGGCAGCTGGTGCAGGAAGCTGCCGTGGGTCAGCATGACGCCCTTCGGTTCACCGGTGGTGCCGGAAGTAAAGATGATCGTCGCCAGGTCGTCCCGGCGGCCCTGGTCGATTTCGGCGTCGACTTCCCCGGGTTGGCCCTTGCGGCGCTGTTCGCCCTTGGCCTTGAGTTCGTCGTAGCGCCATACGGCTACGCCTGCCGACTTGGCCGCGGCTTTCACTTCTTCGGAAACCGGGTCGTAGGTCACCAGGGTATCCAGCAGGGGCATCTCGCTCTTGCGGGAAAGGATTTTTTCCGCCTGCTTCTGGTTTTCCGCAAAGGACAGGCGGCAATCCGAAAATCCCAGGATATAGGCGATTTCCTTGTCGTTGGAATCATTGCCCCGGGGCACGTCCGCCGCGCCGATGGCCAGGATCCCCTGGTCGGTCACCAGCCACTCCTGGCGATTGTCCGAAATGATGCCGACGTGGTCGCCCCGCTTGACGCCCAGCTCCAGCAATCCCGCAGCCACCGTCAGAATCTCTTCATAGAACCGGCGGTACGTCTTGGGCTGAAACACCCCTTGGGCGTCTTTGGTATACTGGGCCGCGATATCCGGATGTTCCTGCGCCCGGGCGCGCATCATGAGCGGAAGGGTTGATTCCATTCTGGGCATTGCTCCTTTTCCCGACGGTTTCGGGGTATTTGTCAATATAACATATTTTTAGAATTTGTCAAAAAAAACCGTACCGACACCGACGCGTCGCCGGGATCATTGAACGGCGGGGCCATAATGGGTGATAATCAAAAAAGCCTCCCGGGAAAAGGAGGTGAGAAAACCCGGGAGGCAACCTGAACCTGCGGCTGGTGTGAATGCGTAAGCTGTGGGGCTGGAACCGATCGCCGGAAGGCGACACTGATGTAAAACGATGTCGTATTGCCGCATGTTCAGGAACTGGTTGCAAGATATCAATTTTCTCTATGAAGGTCAAGGGTCGCCGGAGTGAAAAGCATCGCCATCATCACCGATCATTCCACCCACCCCCTGGGCGGGTTCCTCAAGAAAAACGTAGAAATGGTGCTGTCCGGGTTCGCGGCGGTCCACAACTACTACCTGGATACCCTGGCGGAAACGGACCGCATCGACGACGACGTGGTGATGGTCATGACCCGGGAAAACCTGGTCAAGATCAAACAAGCCCTGGCGGACGCCAAAAAGATCATCCTGGCCAACCGGACCATCCAAAAAAGCGAAATCTACCGCATCTGCTCGATCCCGCCGGGGACCCGGGTGCTGATGGTCCACGACAGCTACGAAACGACCATGGACTTCAGGTCCCTTTTGTACAAGCTGGGCATCGACCACCTGGACCTGATTCCCTTTCAGCCGCAGATCGACTATCCGGAAATACCCATCGCCGTCACCCCGGGGGAACGCGTCTACGTGCCCAAGAACGTGGAAAACGTGATCGACACGGGCAACCGGCACATCGACATTTCCACCTTCATCCAGATCTTCGACATGCTGCGCCTGACCGACCCGGAAGCCCACCTGCGGCTGTACCGCTATTCGGAAAACCTGGTGCCCCTGGAAAGCGGCATCAACAGCCTTGTCGTCCTGAAAAGCCTGGCCCAGGGCTTGGTAGGCATCCTCCATGGGGGTGGCCTGATCCGATTCCTGCAGCTTTGCCAGCGCCGCCAGGTCGGAATCGAAGCCCGTTTGGATCAGCCCCCGCATCAGCGCTTCTTTATGCGGAAAATGGGCGTCGAACGCGCCCCGGGTATAGCCGGCGGGACAAAAAGGCATCCAGCTCGTGTACGGTAAATACTGGGTTATCGGCGAGGAAGGCATCCATGGTTGGATTATTAAAAATATTGACACACATCAGTCATAGTATTAATGCCGTTAGCTCTATTTCTACATTTTGTCAGTGATTGAGTCCGG
>DYPP01000086.1 GCA_020719845.1 Treponema denticola
CGCGCAAACACGCTTGCGCGTTTCCCGGCGGTAGGCTACCATCCCCGCTATGGATCAACCGCCTGCGGGCGCGCAGAACACGCCCCTGCCCCTCTTTGAGTACCGGACGCACAGCTACGAAACACTGATCTACGCCATGTACTACGCGCCCCGGGGCCGCCAGCGCCTCTACATGCTGGGCAACCAGCTGGCGTACCGCTACCTGTACGCCAACGACCTGATCATCGGCGTCATCGGCGCGCCGGGATCGGGAAAATCCACCCTGGTGCGCGGCCTGTTTCCCGGCCTGGAACTGACCAACGACGACGAGGGCGCCAACGTGCGGCAGGCGCTGATCTACGACTTCGACGCCGCCGATTTCTTTGCCCCCCATACCTACCATATCGACGTCCACTACGAGCTGGCGTTCCGGCAAAAGTGGGAAATCGCCGCGGCCATTTCCGCCGCCGTCAGCCGGGGGCGACGGGTGGTCATCGAACACTTCGACCTGATCTGGGAGACCCTGGGCTACAACGCGCAGATCCTTTTCGGCATCGGCGAAGAAGTCATCGTCGCCCGCCCCGGCGTTTTCGGACCTTTTCCGTCGGCCATCCGGGACATCGTGGAAAGAACCATCAAGTACCGCCTGATGGCCCATTCGGCGGAGGACATCACCACCATGGTCCTGGACCGGGACTACAACTACAAACGCCGCATCCTGCATTCCGACGTCAAGCACGGCTTTGTGATCAATTTTCCCGAACGGCTGGATATCGATATCCGCGAGCTGGAGAACAAGGTCCAGGACATCATCGCCCGGAACCTGCCCATCTCCGCGGTCGGCGAGGACCATATCCGCGTCGGCGAGGACGATATCTTCTGCACCGGCGTGCGGACCCACGTCCAGCGTTCCGGCCAGATCGAAAACTTCCACCTGGTCAAGGAATTGCGCTACCATCCCATTTTTCACGAATACATGCTGGTCGGGCGCGTCGGTTATGAGGAACCTGCGGGCTATGAACAGATCCTGAGCACCTTTACCGAATAGGGAGATACTGAAACCATGGATATAGGCCATATTCTGGATCGCACCTTTGCCGCCGCCGCCTTTGAAAGCGTCGACGCCGGCAGCGCCGTGCCCCGGCTGGTCGGGGGCGACCTGATCGTGCCCGCCGAGGCCCTGCGGGTCCTGAGCCGCCAGGCGTTCCGCTGGATATCCTTTTACTTCCGGCGTTCCCATCTGGCGCTGCTGGCGGAAGAGCTGGAAAAACCGGACCTGTCGGCGAACGACCGCCTGGTGGTCAGGGCGTTGCTGCGCAACGCCCTGATCGCCGCCCGGGGCAGCCTACCCCTCTGCCAGGATACGGGGACGGCGACCATTCTGGGCTGGAAGGACGAATCCGTGCGCACCGGCGCGGACGACCGCGCGCTGCTGTCGGCGGGCGTCGCCGACGCCTACAGCCGCTACCACCTGCGCTCGTCCCAGGTGGGGGCGCGCACCTTCTTCGACGAATACGACACCGGGGACAACCTGCCGGCCCAGATCCACGTCGAAGCCCGGGTCGACGGCGCTCGGGGTCCAGCTTACCGTTTTCTGTTCATCGCCAAAGGCGGCGGCTCGGCCAATAAGACCGCTTATTTTTCGATGTCCAAAGCTCTTCTGGAAGAAGCGCCCTTTGCCGCCTTTCTGGCGGAAAAGGTCCGGGCTCTGGGCACCGCGGCCTGCCCACCCTACCGGCTGGCGGTCGTCGTCGGCGGAACCAGTCCCGAAGAAAACCTGAACGTGCTCAAACTGGCCACCACCGAATTGCTGGACGCCGCTCCATCCTTCGAAGCGGACGACGGCGGTGAGCCCGTCTGGCTGCGCCGGGACCCCTCCTGGGAAGGACGGCTGATGGCCATCAGCCGGTCCGCCGGACTCGGCGCCCAATTCGGCGGCACCGCGCTGGCTTTGGACGCCCGGGTCATCCGGCTGCCCCGGCACGCCGGTTCCTGCCCCGTTTCCATCGGCGTCTCCTGCTCCGCCCACCGCAACGCCCTGGCGGTCATCGATTCCGGGGGCATCCGTCTGGAGGCCATGGAAAAAAATCCGGCGGCGTTCCTGCTGGCCAGGGGCGGGGAAGCGGCCCGCATCGCGGAAGAATTTACCGCCCAAAAAGTCGGTTCCCGACCATCCGGATCGAACCAGACCGGCCAGGCGCCGGCGACGCTGGATCTGGACCGGCCGATGCCGGATCTGCTGGCCCGGCTGTCGGCGTATCCGGTGGGTACGCGGCTGCTGTTGTCCGGCGTCTTGCTCGTAGCCCGGGACGCGGCGCACCTGCGCTGGCACGCCCTGCTCCAACAGGGCCAACCGCTCCCGGATTACGCAAGCCGCTATCCGATCTACTACGCCGGTCCGGCGGACACGCCGGCGGGAAAGGTGATCGGCAGCTTCGGGCCGACCACTGCCCAGCGCATGGACGGCTACGCGGACGAGCTGATGTCCCGGGGCGCGGCCCTGGTCACCCTGGCCAAGGGCAACCGCGGCCCCGGCTGGACCGGCGCCTGCAAAAAATACGGCGGGTTTTATCTGGGCACCATCGGCGGCGCCGCCGCCCTGATCGCGGAAGAAAACATCCTGGAAAGCCGGGTCATCGACTACGAAGACCTGGGCATGGAAGCGGTCCGGCTGATCCGCGTCCGGGACCTGATCGCCTTCATCGTCACCGACGATAAGGGCAACGACCTGTACGCCGCGATCGCCGCCCAGGCCCGCGGCAACGAACGGTAAGCCCGCGATGCCGGCGCTGGTTCCGTCGGCCGCTTACCGGATCGCCGCGGCCAGCAGGCGCTCATAGTCCTCGGCGTCCAGGGCCACCGGATTGGTTTTGGCCGCCGCTTGGCGGGCCAATTCGGGGATCGCCGCCGGCTCGAACCCGTAGGTCTCCCATGCAGGTAGGGCGGCTTTTTCCACCAGCCCCGCCAAGGCGCGGAACAGAAGATCCAAGCCCTCGTCCCGGTCCGATCCCGCGCCTCCGCCCAGAATATGCCCTGCCCGGGCATAGGCCTTGAGGGCAGCGGGCGCTTCGCCCGGCGCCTCCCGCAGTTTGCGCACGTTCTGCGCCGCCGCAACGGCGATGAGCCGGCCGCAGACGACCCCGTGGGGCACGGCGAAACGGGCGCCCACCGGCGACGCCAGGGCGTGTACCGAGCCCAGCCCGGCGTTGGCCAGGGCGATGCCCGAAAGATAGGCCGCGTAGGCCATGGCCCCCCGGGCTTCGAGGTCGCCGCCGTCGTCCAGCACCCGGGTAAAACCCCGGGCTACCGCGGCGACGCCGCTTTCGCACAGGGCGGCGATGAAGGGCGAAACCGACGGCGACGTCCAGGCCTCCAGCAGCTGGGTCAGCGCGTCCAGACCGCCTGCGGCGCTCACCGGTCGGGGACAGGCTACGGCCAATTCGGGATCGATCAGGGCTACCGCGGGAATATAACCGTCGTGGCGCAGGGATTTCTTGTAGCCCCCGGGTCCGACGCGGGAGATGACGGCGTTCTTGGTCGCTTCGCTGCCGGTGCCCGCCGTGGTCGGACAGGCCACGTAGAGGGCGCTGGTACCCGGGGGCACGCGGGTCCCGACGCCCTCCAGATAATCCTGCACCGACGGGATTGCGCCGGCCGCGCCGGCGGCAAGGGGGAGCATGGCGGCGATGGCCTTGCCGGCGTCCAGGGCGCTGCCGCCGCCGACGCCCGCCACCACGACCCGGCCGTCCCGGACGGTGTCCCGGCCGCAAACGTCCAGCGCCGACCGCACCGCGGCATCCACCAATTCCGGCGAAGGCTCGCCGGGACAGGCGAACTCGTGGAAGCCCCAGCCGCGCTTCCGGATGGAAGCGGCCAGTTCGGCATAGGCCGGATGTTTCCGGAAGGAGCCGCCGCCGGTCACCAGGATCAGGTCCGAAACGGCGTGGGTCCGCACGGCTTCAGCCTCGGCGATGATCTGGGGCAAAAGCCGGATCTTCCCGGCGCCGAATTCCAGCCGGGGGGTGCGGGATTGGGTAAAATTCATACGGCGCTTCCTATTTCAGACAGCCATTGGTCGATGAGCAGACGGGACAGCGAACCCCGGCCGGGCAGCTCGGGCAGCTCGTCCCGGCGGAACCAGCGGGCGTCCAGGATTTCTTTGCCGTCCGGCACGATGACCGTATCCGTCGAGCGGGCGCGGAACCCGATCATCAGGGATTCGGGAAAAGGCCAACTCTGGGAAGCCAGGTAGCGCACATCCGTCAAGTTCACCCCCACCTCTTCCTTGACTTCCCGATGGACGGTATGCTCAAAACTTTCGCCGGCTTCCACAAAACCCGCCACCAGGCTGTACATTCCTGTCTTGAATTTTCCGTTGTGGGCCAAGAGGATCCGATCCTCGCCGTCCGTGATCAGCACGATGACCGCCGGCGAAATGCGCGGGTATTCCCGCCGGCCGCAGGCCGGACAATGCCGGGCCAGCTCGTCCGGCGCGTCCGTATTGGCGGCGCCGCAACGTCCGCAGTACACTGAGTTCCGTCGCCACTGCAGGATGTGCAGCACCCGCAAAGCCCGCAGGAGCAGCGGTTTTTGTTCCGCCGGCGTCACGTCGAGCAGGCCGAGGGTGCCCCGCAGGGGCAAGGACCGGAACCCCGGCGGCAACGGGGCTTCCGGTTCCAGCAGCAGGGCCAGCACGGGATCGGTCCGATCGATCCGCAGGACGACTACCGGTGCTTCGGAAAAAAAATCCAGGTTGATCGCGTCGATGGGCACGCCGGACAAGGCGGCTTCGTCCGGGTGTCCCGGTGCGGCCACCAGTTCGACGCCCCTGAAGACCAACACCCGGTCCGGCAACTCTGGTAAAGCCATGCACGCTCCTTTTCGGATTCCAGTAGGCGATATTTTTTTGATCTGGTCAAGCAATGCTCCTGGCGCGTGCTTTTTCTGTTCCCTTTTCCCCTTTATTTATTATCTTATCACTAATGAATACGATTGGGCACCACTTACTTGCGACCACCCTGCTGTTGGCAAGTACCTTGGCCTTCGGAGGAGACGCGTCGATGGCGACAACGGGAAAAAGGGAAACCGCCGTACTGGGCGGAGGATGTTTCTGGTGTCTGGAAGCCGTTTACGGACGCATGGACGGTATCGAATCCGCAATTTCGGGGTATGCCGGGGGAGACCGGGATTATCCGAGCTACGAACAGGTATCATCCGGGCTGACCGGACACGCAGAGGTCGTCAAGCTGACTTACGATCCTTCCAAGATCGACTTCGGCAAAATCCTCGATATTTTCTTTTCTGCCCACGACCCGACCACGGAGAACCGCCAGGGTGCGGACGTAGGCTCCCAGTACCGGTCCATCATCCTGTACGCCGACGAATCCCAGCGCCGGATCGCCGAACAGAAGGTTGCCGCCCTGAATCGGGCAAAAACCTACGCCAATCCGGTGGTCAGCGAAATCGTGCCGCTCCGGAGGTTCTGGGAGGCCGAAGAATACCACCAGGACTACTACGAACGCCATCCCTACGCGGGCTATTGCCGGGTCGTCATCGCCCCCAAACTGAACAAGCTGGGACTTTCGCTGGACGCGTTGATCAAATAATCCGGGCCAAAACCGTCTTGCTTCGCCGTTGCCTTCGTCGTATAGTTTTAGGCGGAGGTACTTTATGAGCATAGCCAGCTACCTTGGCACCGCGCCTTTGTTCGAAATCACCAAGTACTCAGGAGCCCCCCCGAAGGACGCGGTAGCCTTCAAAGGATATCCGCGTCAACACCCCTTTGAGCACGACAAGTTGATCTTTGTGTTCGATCCCCTGGGTGACGCGCCGACCATCCTCGAATTCAAAGTGTCCGATATTCTGCACGTGGAAGAATTGCCCCAGGCGGTGACCGAGTCGGGCGAAAGCATCCGGCTGGTCAAGATATTCGTCCGCCAGGGCGCGTACGGCGTCATCCACGAACCGTTTGAGGTGCGGGATACGGTCCGGTTCATGAATACGTCCAAAGAACTGCACGACCGGCTGCTGCGCGGCTTCAAGTAAATGCCCGCCGTCGAAGCGGCATACTACCGTCCTCCGGAGGAACCGGATCAGTCCCTGGAGTGTACGCTCTGTCCCCATCGGTGTCGAATCCTGCCCGGAGGGCACGGCCTATGCCGGGTGCGGACCAACGTGGCCGGCCGGTTGACCCTGCCCTACTACGGGTGCGTTGCCGCCCTGGCCCTGGACCCCATCGAAAAAAAGCCCCTCTACCATTTCCGGCCGGGCTCGCGGGTGTTTTCCGCGGGCTTCGTGGGCTGCAACCTGCGTTGCCCGTTCTGCCAAAACTGGGAAATTTCCCAGACCACCACCGCGGCCTGCCGCCGGCTTGAACCGGCGGACCTGGTGGCGGAAGCCGTAAAAACCGGCGCCGGCGCCCTGGCCTACACCTATTCGGAACCCCTGGTGCACGTCGAGTTCCTGCTGGCCGCCATGGCCGCAGCCCGGCGGGAAGGCGTCGCCAACGTGCTGGTCACCAACGGATGCATCCTTGAAAAACCCGCCGCCGACGTGCTGGCGTTGACCGACGCGGTCAACGTGGACCTGAAGGCGGGCAGCGCGGAAACCTACCGCCGCGTCCTGGGCGGCGACCTGGCCGCGGTCCAGGCCTTCATCGCCCAGGCCGTGGGCATGGGAGTGCATACGGAAGTCACCACCCTGGTGGTGCCGGACCTCAACGATTCGGAAGCGGAGCTGGCGGATTGCGCCGATTTTCTGGGCCGTCTTGATCCGGACCTCCCCTGGCACCTATCCGCCTATCACCCGGATTACCGCTGGGACGCGCCGCCGACCAATCCCGCCGACCTGCAGCGCGCCGCCGAACGGGGACGCTCCCGGTTGCGCTACGTCTACGTGGGCAACATTTTCGGGGAAGGCAGTACGACGCTTTGTCCGCGCTGCGGGACGGCGCTGGTCAGCCGGCGGGGTTATGCGGTGGACACGGCGGGAATGGTAAAATCAGCCGCCGACCGGGACGGGCGCTTTCGTTGCCGAAAATGCGGACAACCCGTACCCATCAGGTACTGAGCCGCGGGGGCAAAAAATCAGACCCCGAGTACGTATATTCCGGCCAGGGCTACTCCGGCTAGGGCCGCCGCCGTGGCCAGATAGACCCAGAACGGCAGGGCGCCGGAACTTTGCCACCGCCCCGGGGCGGGGACTACCGGGGGACCGCCTACGGCGGGAGCGGAATAGCCGCAGAGCGGGCAGCCCGCGGTGAACAGGGATTCGGCGCCGACAAAACCGCAGGCGGGACAGCGCACGGAGGCGAAGCAGCGGCCGCACCGGGGGCAACGGTCGGCGTTGCGGGGGACTTCGACGCCGCAATTTTCGCAAAAGAACCGCGGCCCCTTAGCCATCGATCAGCCCCAATCCGGTTTCCAGCTCTTCGCTTACCAGTGCCGGCGCTCCGGTGCGGCGGGCTTCCAGGTCCTGGGCGCGGTACCCTTCGGCGCTCCCCTCGGGCAGGGCGATCCGGACTGCGGCCCGATCCTGGATCGAAGCGGACAGCAGCTTTTCCGCGCCCCAGCGGAACTCCACCAAGGCGTGATCAAAGGAAGCGGATCCTACCAAGACCAGGCCTTCCGGAACTTCCAGCCCGTCGGGGGCGTAACTGACCGTCAGCTGCACCGCGTAGGGCGCGGCGTAGAGCAACACCAGCTGACCGACGCTGCCGAGCCGCGTTTCATGCCGGACCGTGGGCAGGCCGAAGAGCAGAATCAAAAAAGACGTAAGTTGGGAATCCAGAGATGCATCGGAGAGCGCGGCATGAACGGAAACGCCGCGCAGGGCGCCCCACCTTCCCGAAGCCTGGATGCGGCCCAGTTCCAGAAAAACCGGATCGTAGCGCAGCCGAAAAGGAAGCGGCAGCCCCACGGTTTCAACCAGCGGCTTTTTCCGGGCCCGACTTGGTCTCGGTTTTGGCAGGCGCTGCGGGCGCGGCGGCCGTTGTTTCCGTCGCTTTTTTGACCGGTTTGGCGACGGGATTCTTGCCGGCGCCGGCTTTGTCGGTGACGTAGAAGCCCGAACCTTTAAAAATGATGCCGCTGCCGCCGTTGATGATCCGACGCACTTCCTTGCCGCATTCGGGACAGACCTTGAGCGGTTCTTCGCTCATGCTCTGAAAGGCTTCAAAGGCGTATCCGCAGGTTTTGCATTCGTATTCATAGGTCGGCATGCTGAATCCTCTTTACCATAAATTCACTTTTTCCAATATACCAAGCGCGAACCTAAAAGTAAAGCGATGTCCGTGGCGCTCACCGGTTCGGACTCGACTACCAACGCCGTGCCGTCCAGCAGCGGGGGACCGGCCAGCAGAGCACGCAGCAAGGCGGCTTCCGGACCGGGATCCTCCGGAGCGCCGCGTCCGAACAACCGGGCGCCGACGGTAAAGAGGGTCAAGAGCATCCGACCCTGCAGTTCGGTCCCGGTTTCCAGGTGCAGGCGTACCCGGTAGTGCTCCCTTCCGGCGGGATATACGCCAAAGAGCAGCAGCTCCGCGGGCACGCGCACCGCGCCCGGCGACAGCCCCAGCAGCACGGCAGCCGACTCGGCGGCGCTTTCGGTCCATCCCGCGATGGCCGCGTCCGGCGCCATACCGGCAAAGGCATCGGGTACCTCCGGCCCCGGAGAAGAGGATGCAGGCACCCCGTCGGAAACAAGGACCCGCCGGGAAGACAGGCGCAACGCGTAGCCCGACGACCGGGATTGCCAGTAGGCCTGCCCCGCAGCGTCGGTGCGCCGCTTCCAGTCCCGATCCAGACTCAAGGAAAAGACGCTCCTGAAGACCGGGTAGCGGCCGGAAGCGGCGGCAAAAAACCGTTGCCCTTGCCCGGTTCCGTACCAGGCACCGGCGGCCCGGTCGGTGCGATCCAGGCCCGGAGCCAGTCGCTCTTGCCAGGCGGTTCCGGCGAGGGCCTGGTCCAGGATCGGGCGAGCGGCGGCGACGTCGACGACGGCGTAGACCAGGGCTCCCGACGGGATGCCGCTAAAATCGACCGTCCCGGCGCCGGATACCGGCACGCTCCGGGGCACGGACGCGCAGGCCCCCAGCGCCAGCGCCGCGCCCAAAACCAGGAGTGCGGATCTGCCGTTCATCGCGCCGGAGTCAGCGCGACCCGCCAGGGGTCGTCTTCGGATTCCAGCTCCGTCATATTGTCCACGGCGGCCCATTTGATCTCCACCGCCAGGGTTTCGGCAGCGATGAAATCCATGAACTTTTCCGCCGCGGCTTTGAGCCGGTCCGATCCGGCCAGTCTGAGCACGATGCGGTCCGTCACGGCCAAGCCGCTTTCCTTGCGCAGGTTCTGGACGCCCCGGATCAGGTCGCGGACGTCCCCTTCCCGGGCCAGATCTTCGGTCACTTCCGTGTCCAAGCCCACCGTCAGGCTGCCCTCGTTGATCACCTTGAGGTTGGCCTTTTCGGTACGCCGGATATCCAGCTTATCGGCGGTCAATTCGATGGTCCGGCCGGCGACGTCGATGGCCAGGGCAGCGCCTTCCAGCAAGCCCTGGATTTCCCGCTGGTTGAGCGTTTCGATGCGCGCCGCGGCGTCCTTCATGTCCTTGCCCAATTCCTTGCCCAGCACCCGGAAGTTGGCTTTGGCCTGGTACTCCACCAAATCTTCTTCATTGTCCCGCAACACCACGGCCTTGACGTTGAGCTCTTCCCGGATGATCTCCTCCATCTCCAGCAGGACCTTTTTTTCTTCCCCGTTCCGGGTCACCAGCTCCACCGTCCGCAGGGGCTGGCGGACCTTGATGTTGTACTGGTAGCGCAGCGAACGCCCCATGGATACGGCGTGCTGCACCGCGGCCATTTTGAATTCCAGCGGACCGTCCCGCCGCGCGGGGTTGGCCACCGGGTAGTCCTCCAGATGCACCGATTCCTGGTCCTCCGGCAGTCGCAGGTTGCGCCAGATGGCCTCGGTGGTAAAGGGCATGAACGGCGCGGCCACCAAGGCCACCGTCTTCAGTACGCTGTACAGGGTAGCATAGGCCTCGGTCTTGTCCGCATCGTTCTCGCTGCGCCAAAAACGCCGCCGGGACCTCCGGATGTACCAGTTGTTGAGCAGGTCGATGAACTCGATGACCGGGTCGATGGCCCGGGCCATGTCGTAGGCGTCCAGGGCGGAGACGACCTTTTCGATCAGCGTTTCGGCCATGGACAGGATCCATTTGTCCAGCGGATTGGCGGGGTCATCAGGCGCGGCGGAAGGAGAAACGCCGTCGATATTGGCGTAGGTGACGTAGAAGCTGTAGGAATTCCACAGGGGAATGATGATGCTCTTCAGCACTTCCCGCACGCCGTCGTCGGTGTAGCGCAGGTCGTCGGCCTTGACCACCGCGGAGTGCATCAGGAACAGCCGCAGGGCATCGGCGCCGAAGGCGTCCACCACCTTCATCGGATCCGTATAGTTGCGCAGGCTCTTGGACATCTTTTTGCCGTCCGTGGCCAGCACCAGACCGCTGACGATGCAATTCTTGAACGCCGGCTTGTCGAACAGAGCGGCCGCCAGGATGGTCAGGGTATAGAACCAGCCCCGGGTCTGATCCAGGCCTTCATTGATGAAGTCCGCGGGAAAATGGGATTCGAAGTATTCCTTGTTCTCGAAGGGATAGTGGTTCTGGGCGTAGGGCATGGCCCCGGACTCGAACCAGCAGTCCAGCACTTCCGGAATGCGGGTCATCGTCCCCCCGCAGGCGCAGGGAATGGTGATCGGATCCACAAAGTGCTTGTGCAGGTCCGTAACCTCGACGCCGGACAGCTCCTTGAGCTCCGCCCGGCTGCCCACGACGATGGTCTTGCCGCAGTCCGGACACTTCCAGATCGGCATCGGGTTGCCCCAGTAGCGGTTGCGGCTGATCGCCCAGTCCCGGGCGCCCTCCAGCCATTTGCCGAAGCGGCCGTCCTTGATGTGCTCCGGCACCCAGTAGATCTGCTGGTTGGCGTCCAGCATTTTCTGCTTGATCTTGGCGACGTCCACGAACCAGGAACCGATGGCCCGGTAGATCAGCGGGCTATGGCAACGGTAGCAGTGCGGATAGGCGTGCAGGATCTGTTCCCGTTTTACCAGTTTGCCCTCGGCCTTGAGCCGGTCGATGATCGCCTTGTCCGTGTCCTTGACAAAGAGCCCCTGGTAGTCGGGAACTTCCTCGGTAAAGCGGCACTCCGCGTCCACCGGACAGATGGTGGGCACCCCGGTTCCCTTGAGGATGCGCTGGTCGTCCTCGCCGAAGCCCGGAGCGGTATGCACGATGCCCGTGCCGTCTTCGGTAGAGACGAAGTCGCCGGGATAGGTTCGGAAGGCGTTCTGCGCCGCCGTAGCGGAAAAGTAGGGAAACAGGGGTTCATAGGTCAGGCCGATCAGTTCCCGGCCTTTTTTCTTCCAGATGATCCGATAGTCGTCGGGCTTCTTATAGTAGGACGACAGCCGGGCTTCGGCCAGGATGAACCGCTCCTCGCCGTCGGCCACCAGCGCGTAGTCGATGTCCGGCCCCAGGGTCAGCGCCAGGTTGGACGGCAGGGTCCAGGGGGTAGTCGTCCAGGCCAAAAGGAAGGTGGCGCCGGAACCGACGTCGGCCAGGTCCCTTTCCGCCGCCGCCGCGCTGCCCGGGGCGCAGCCGGAAACCTTGAATTTGATGGTGATGGCCGGATCATGGACGTCCTGGTAGCCGCCCAGATTGAGCTCGTGGTTGGACAGCACCGTCGAACAGCGCGGACAGTAGGGCAGGATATAGTGGCCTTCGTAGAGCAGGCCCTTTTCCCACAGCGCCTTCATGACCCACCAGATGGACTCCATATAGTCCGGGTCCATGGTTTTATAGTCGTTGTCGAAGTCCACCCAACGGCCGAGGCGGGTGACGATGCGGCGCCATTCGGAGACGTAGCGGAGCACTGAAGATCGGCAGGCTTCGTTGAATTCCGCCACCCCGAATTTTTCAATATCCGTTTTGGAGTTGAGTCCCAATTCCTTCTCGATCAGATTCTCGACGGGCAGGCCGTGGCAATCCCAGCCGAAGCGACGCTCGACCTTTTTGCCCTTCATGGTCTGGTAGCGGGGAATGATATCCTTGATCGTGCCGGGTACGAAGTGTCCAAAATGGGGCAGCCCCGTGGCGAAGGGGGGGCCGTCGTAAAAAACGTATTCGTCCGCTGCGGAACCTGAATTAATCTTTTCGCGTTGGCTGATGGACTTCTTGAAAATATCGTTGTCTTCCCAGAACTTCAGAATTTCTTCTTCCAAAGCCGGAAAATCAACCTTCGGATCAACGCTCTTGTACACTTAAGTTCCTCCACATCGACAAATCGGGCCCCAGTATGCCATATTTATATATATTATTTCCAGCCCGGGGTTTGACCAC
>DYPP01000181.1 GCA_020719845.1 Treponema denticola
AAGCGCAACCCCAAAGGTTGATAAAAACCCTTGGGGTTGTAAACTCCTAGAACTTCCTCGTCCACTCTTTGGGCCAGCGCTCCACCACCACTTTCTTCTGGGTGAAGAATTCCACCGCGTCCATGCCTTGTCCGTGCATGTCGCCATAAAAAGAGTCTTTCCAACCGCTAAAGGGGAAGAATGCCATCGGAGCCGCCACGCCGATATTGATGCCGAGATTGCCCGCCTCGACCTCGTTGCGGAACTTGCGCGCCGCCGACCCGCTGGAGGTGAACAAACTCGCCTGGTTGCCATACGACTGGCTGTTGGCAAGGGCAATGGCGTCTTCAATCGTGTTGACGCGCATCAGTCCCAGCACGGGTCCAAAGATTTCCGTCTTCCAGATTTCGCTGCCGGGCTGCATGTCGGTCAAAATCGTCGGGCGAACAAAGTTGCCGCTTTCGTAACCTTTGATGACCGCGCCGCGCCCATCCACCGGAACGGATGCGCCTTCGGAGAGTCCCAAGCCAATCAACTGCTCAACCCGCGTTTTGCTGGCGGGGCTGATTAATGCGCCCATCTGGATTCCGTCGTCCAAGCCGTAGCCCACCGTGCGGCTGGAGGCGGCGTCGCAGATACCTTCGCAGAAGTCGTTGCGGGCGTCGCCCACCGTCACCGCCCACGAGACGGCGAGGCAGCGCTGTCCCGCGCAACCGAAGGCGGAATCGGCGATAATGCGGACTGCCATGTCCATATCCGCGTCGGGCATGACGATGACGGGATTTTTCGCCCCGCCCTGAGCCTGAACCCGTTTCCCGTTGGCGGATGCGCGGCTATAAACGTATTTCGCCACGTTGGACGAACCCACAAAAGTAATGGCGCGGATGACGGGGTGGTCGAGGATTCCATCCACCGCGTCTTTTGCGCCGTTGACCATGTTGACCACGCCCTTGGGGAATCCCACCTCATGCAGCAGGCGGAAGATAATCTGCATGGTGACTGGCACTTTTTCCGACGGTTTCATAACGTAGGTGTTGCCGGTCGCCAGCGCGTAGGGCAGATACCAGAACGGAATCATGCCGGGGAAGTTGAAGGGCGCGATGGTGGCGCACACGCCCACAGGCTGCCGAATCATCATCTCGTCAATGCCGGGGGCAATGTCTTCGCTAAATTCGCCCTTCATCATCATCGGGATGCCGCAAGCGACTTCCACGTTTTCGATGGCGCGAACCATTTCGGCTTTGGCTTCTTCAAAGGTCTTGCCGCTTTCGTTGGCAATGGCGCGCCCGATTTCGTCGTTGTGGGCTTTGAGCAGGTCGCGCAGTTTGAAGAGGTATTGAATCCGCTCCTGGGCGGGGGTGCGCCGCCAGGCGGGGAAGGCTTCGGCGGCGGCTTTGGCGGCGGCGTCCACATCTGCCGTCCCGCACAGCGGAGTCCGCGCAATGACCGCGCCCGTGGCGGGATTGACCACATCCACATACTCAGCAACCTTCGGCTCGACCCATTCGCCGTTAATGTAGTTCAAAATTTTCTGCATAAAATTCTCCTAAAAACGGAACACGCTACACGCTATTGCGTAGAGCGTGTTCCGTTTATTTATTTGATTTTTCCGTCCGCAATTTCCAGCGCCTTGTCCACAATTGCCAAGCCTTCATCCAATTGCTCTTTGGTGATGCACAGCGGCGGGACGACGAAGAGCATACTGCCCATGTTGTTCGCCATGATGAAGGTGAACAAGCCGTTGTCGCGCAGGTACTTGCCGACTGCGCCCATCACGCTGGCGGGCATGATTTCCTTGCTCTCGCGGTTTGCGACCAGTTCGAGGGTGGTGAACAAGCCGATGTAGCGCGCATCCCCCACCGAGACGTGGCGGGTCTTGATTTCTTCCAATTTCTCGCCCAGATATTTTCCGACTTCACGGGCATTCTCGATGAGTTTATCTTCGTCGTAGACTTCGATGGTCGCCAGCGCGGCGGCGGCGGCGAGGGCGTGTCCGTTGTAGGTCAGACCCGCGTAGAGATATTTATCATCGAAGAACTTGGCAATCTTCTCCGAGACGATGACCGCGCCCAGCGGGACGTATCCGCTGGTGATGCCTTTGGCGGTGGTGATGATGTCGG
>DYPP01000012.1:0-2323 GCA_020719845.1 Treponema denticola
GCCAGGCCGGCGCCGATGGCGGCACTGTCGGAATTTTCGTAGGCTTTGTCGGCGCCGGGTCCCTTTTTTCGAGCTCTGTCCCCACTGGAAAGGCGCCGGGCTTCGGCCTGCCGGTCGTCCAGGGCCAGACGCGCCGCCGCCCGCAGCGCCCGGGCGGTATTTTCCGGCAGCCCGCAGCGGGTAGCGATGACTGCGGGCTCGGCGGCGGCGATGCCTTCCAGGGAGCCGAAGGCCTTCAATACCGCCGCCGCCCGCACCGGGCCGATTCCTTCCACCGACTGCAGACTGGGCAGGATCAAATCCTTGGAACGGAGCCGCTGGTTGAAGGAAGTGGCGAAGCGATGGGTTTCGTCGCGCACGAACTGCAGCACCTTCAGCGCCTCCGAGCGTTCCCCCAGCCGGATCGGTTCCTTGGCCCCGGGCAGCCACAGCTCTTCTTCCCGCTTGGCCAGCCCGACGATGTCGCAGTCCACGCCCAGCGCGTCCAGGACACCCTGAGCAGCGTTTACCTGGCCGATGCCGCCGTCGATGAGGATCAGGTCGGGCAGGTCCTTTTGTTCGGCGGCCAGCCGGGAATAGCGCCGGGAAACCGCCTCCCGAACGGCGGCGAAGTCGTCGACAATGCCCTGGACGGTGCGCAGCTTGTAGTGGCGGTAATTCTTCTTGTCCGGAACCCCGTCCTTGAAGGACACCAGGGAGGCGACGGGATGTTGGCCGTCCAGCTGGGCGATGTCGAAACCTTCGATGCGCTCCGGCCGGGAGCGGAGGGACAGAGCTCGGGTCAGTTCGTCCAGGGCCGGTCCCGCGCCCCGTTCCCGGAGCCGCCGGGCCAGGTCTTCCCGGGCGTTCTGGTAGGCCATGGCCAGGATGGCTTGGTGGCGCTTCTCATCCGGGGCATAAAAACCGACGGCCACGGAAAAACGTTCCCGGAACAGACGCCCCAGCTCGGAAAAGTCCCGGTCCCCGGCGGCCAGGTAGATCCGGGGCGGCGGCGGTCGGTCCTGGCTGTAGTAGACGGCCAAAAACTGTTCTACCCCTTCCGATTCGGTGGCCGCCGACCGGGTGCGGAATAGTTCGCGCCCCGTCATCTTGCCGGAACGCATGCTGAACACGGAAAAACCCGCCAACAAGCCTTCCGACGCCCAGGCGATATAGTCCCGGTCCTCGGGGTCGAAGTCGACCACCGCGTTGCCCGCCGACAGGTCCTGGATGGCGCGGACCGCATCCCGGATCTGGCCCGCCCGTTCGTATTTGCGCTCCCGCGCCGCCTGGGCCATTTCGGCGTTCAAATCGGCAACGAGCGACGCGGTTTCGCCGGAAAGCAGCTTTTTTACCTGGTCCACCTGGGAAGCGTAGGCTTCCCGGGATATCTTTCCACAGCAGGGGGCGGAACAGCGGCCGATGTGGTAATACATGCACGGCGTGGTCCGCTGGCGCATGATCCGGCATTTCCGGAGCGGAAACAGGGTGTCCACCAGCTGCAACATGGTGTCCACGGCGTTGACGTTGGGAAAGGGTCCGTAGTACAGGGAGCCGTCGTTCACCAGGTTCCGGGTCCGGAAAATCCGGGGAAAGGCGTCGGCGGTAACCCGGATTACCGGGTAGGTTTTACCATCCTTGAGATTTATATTATACTTGGGCGAGTGTTGCTTGATCAGCGTGTTTTCCAGCAGCAGCGCTTCGTATTCGTTGGAGACAAGGATGGTTTCGATGGATGCCACGTGCTGGAGCAGGGTGCGGGTTTTGATGTCCTTTTCGCCTGAAAAGTAGGAAGCCAGGCGGTGCCGGAGCAGACGGGCCTTGCCGACGTAGATGATCCGGCCCTCCGCATCCCGCATGAGGTACACCCCGGGTTCCAGCGGGGCGTCCTTGACCCCGGCCTTGAGGCGGGCGTAGTTTTCAGAAAACTTTTCGTGGTTCATGGATGTTTCTACCGATAAGATATAGGGAATTAATGAGAAAAGAAACAGCTCCGATCCTTATATTCACCGTCCTCGCCATCGGCCTTTACGCTGCGGTCGCCGCCGGCGCCGAAGAGCAGTCCCTCCTGATCGGTGGCGCCGCCGGCTGGCAGGATCTGGGCCGCCTAGACCGGGTCGGCGTTGTTTCCGGCTTCAGGCAGCATCCGGCGCTGACCCTGTCTTCCGCATTGGCCCGGGACGATCCCGGCCTGGACTTGGCCCTTTCCTTCGACGAATCCACCCCCGGGGCCTTTGCCGACCAGCAGGGTCGGTACCGGGTCGGCGTTTCGCCGGAGCTGGGCGTCGCCGGACCCGGCCAGGCCCGGCACGGCGGCGGAGCGGCTTCATTTGTCGCCCCGGAT
>DYPP01000012.1:2423-5598 GCA_020719845.1 Treponema denticola
GTCCCTCTTGCCGGTCCGGTGGTGATTCAACCCCTGCCGGACGCCCTTTTTGCGGCGGGCAGGCGCCTGGAAGACTTCAGCCTGGAATTCTGGCTGTTTCCTGCCAACCTGGAGAACGGGGAGCAGCTTTTTTCCTGGACCGCGGCCCGGCGCTCTGCTCGGAAAGAAAACCTGGCCCAGCGCATCCGCAGCCAGGTAACCCGCAACCGGGTGGAATGGACCTTTCTGGAATTCTTTGCCTCCCCCGATGATTCCCGCCGCGTCGCGCCGGACCTGTCTGCCCGGACCTCGCTCTTGCCCCGGGTCTGGAGCCACCATTTGATCCGTTTTGACGCGTCCAGCGGTCTGCTCGAGTATTATATGGACGGCAAACTGGAAGACACGGCTTACGCGACCAGTTCGGGCCGTGAAGGCGCCGAAGTTTTTACCCCCCTGACGGGGAGCGGCGGCACCATGATTTTGGGGGGTCGCTACACGGGTCTGATGGACGAATTCCGGATCTACGCCAAACAGGTGCGCGATCCCGGGGTCATGAAATATCCGCTTGCCGGCGGCCGGGGGATCAGCAGGGTGCTGGACCTGGGCACCACCAACGCGGAACTGCTGCGCCTCGAAGCCCGGGCGGCGTTGCCCGGGGACGATGGTTCGACGGTGCGCTACTTTTTGCGCGCCGCGGACGCGCCCTACGCCTGGAAGGAAGACGACGCCGGCTGGGTGCCCGTGGAGAGCGGAACGCCGACGGGGGGCAGAATCCGGGGTCGCTACGCGCAGGTGGCGGTGGATCTGTATCCCGGGAACCAGGGCGAAACCAGCCCCCTGGTGGATGAAATTCGCGTGTTCTATAAACCCGACCTGCCCCCGCCTCCTCCGGTCTACGTTGCCGTCGCCGCCGCCGACCAGGCCGTCGAACTGAGCTGGCGCGGCGTGGCCGACCAGGACCTGGGCGGGTATCTGGTCTACTACGGCACCGGCAAGGGCGACTATTTCGGCACCGACGCGATGCTGGGGGTATCTCCGATCGATGTCGGCAGACGGACAAGCCTACGGATCGACGGACTGCGGAACGGTACGCTATACTACTTCTCGATCGCCGCGTATGACCGGGCGGATACGCCCCATATCGGCGAATTTTCGCGCGAGGTTTTCGCGCGGCCCTTAAGGACGGTCCCATGAGCCCCCTCGACATCCAGGATATACTTGATCGCGCCCGCGGATCCGCCCGGGTGGGCGACCATGAAGCGGCGGAGCGGCTGCTCAAGACCTATCTGAACCACGACCGCGAAAACCGCGACGCCCGGTTGCTCCTGGGGACGACATTGGCCCGGGCCAACCGGCTGGAAGCGGCGGCGGACGAGTTCAACACGCTGCTGGCCCGCAATCCCGAAGACCTGGAAGCCCTCAACAACCTGGCGGTCATCTACCGCAAGCAGGAGCGGTTCAACGACGCGCTGGATACGCTGGAAAAAGCCATCGATCTGGATCCGACCCGGGCGGAGTTCCACTATAACCTGGGCAACGTCTACAAGCAGCTCGGCAACCTCAAAGCCGCCGCCATGGCTTACGCCAAGGTGGTCGAGCTGGATCCCCGCTACGTGCCGGCCTACAACAACCTGGGCACCATGTACGACCGCCTGGGCGAGCGGGACAAGGCCTTCCAGGTTTTCCGGAAGGGACTCAACCTGGATCGGAACAATCCGACCCTGCACTTCAACTACGGCGTCGCCCTGGAGGCGGAAGGCAAGTTTGAAGAGGCGGGCCGGGCCTACGAAGCCGCCCTGCGCAGCCGTCCGGGCTGGCTGGAGCCGATGAACAATACGGGCATCATCCACTTCAAGCGGGGCAAGCACAGCGAAGCCATGGACGTGTTTTCCCGCATCCTGGCCATCGACCCCTTCAACGCCGAAGCCCGGAACAATATGGGCGTGGTGTTGGCCGACCAAGGGCGCAACGAAGAAGCCATCCGCTATTACCGCCAGGCCCTGGAGTCCCAACCGGCCTACGTCAAGGCGGTGGTCAACCTGGAACGGACCCTGGAGACCAGCGGCGACTTCGGCGACGCCGTGGTGGAGCTGGAAAAGCTGGTCAAGCTGGTGCCGGGCAGCGCCGAAGCCCGCACCCGGCTGGCAGCGCTGTACCTGAAAATGGAGCGCTATCCGGAAGCCCTGGACCAGGCCACGGTCGCCCTGGAATGGGAGCCGGAAAACGTCCAGGCCCTCCGCGCCCAGGGTTCGGCGTACCGGGCGCTGGGCAAAGACCAAGCCGCGCAGGAATCGTTCGAACGCATTCTGGCCATCGATCCGGGCAATTATTCGTTCCATCTGGACCTGGCGGACCTGCACTTCCACCGTAAGGAGTACAAGGAAGCGGAAGAACGGATCCTGGCTTTTTTGGCCCGCAAACCCAATGACCGCAGCGCCAAACTCTTGCTGGGCCGCCTGTACGCGGAAATGGGCAACCGGGCGCACGGCATCCAGATTTTCGAGGAACTCACCAAAGCCGATCCCAACGACAGCGAAGCCTGGGCGGCGGCGGCGGAACTGCACAAGGATTCGGGGGACACCGAAAAGGCGCTCCGCGCCGCGGACCGGCTGGTCAACCTGCAGGGCGGACGGGGCACTGCGGACGATCTCAACGGATTGAACAAGTCCCTGGAGTTCTACGAAGGCGCGGTAAAAGCCTATTCCTCGTCGGTGCGGGAAATGTGGGACCGCAACCTGAAAATGCTGAAAAACGACGGCGCCTCCGGAGCGGAAGGCGCCGACGAGGACGAGAAAGCCCTGCTCTTTACGGCCATAGAAACCGCTCCGTCAGTGGATGAAGAGGCGGAAACCCTGTTCATCGAGGACGTTGAGCTTCCGGAAGAACCCGAGGAAGAAGACGAAGAATTCATCATGGATGAGGACGGGTTTTCCGTCTACGACGAGACCCCCGCGGCGGATCCCTACGATGAGTTGCTGGATACGGGCAGCGGCGGGGACAGAGCTGAAGCCCCGGCGGAAGAAGAAGCCGCCCTGGCCGCGCCGACGGCCCCGGAGCCGCCGGCTCCCAGCGAACCGCCGCAATGGCCGCAGATGCCCCCGATGTCCCAGCCTCCGATGTGGTCGCAAATGCCGCAGATGCCGCCCCAGTACCCTACGTATCCCCAGTATCCTTCTTATCCTCCCTATGCGCCGCC
>DYPP01000012.1:5698-11990 GCA_020719845.1 Treponema denticola
CCGGAAGCTCAAGAGCCGGAAGCTCTGTCCCCCCTGGACGATACGTTTGAAGAGCAGCCGGAGGAAATGCCGGAAGCTCTGTCCCCCTTCGAAGAAGCGGTTGCGGAAGAACCGGAAGCAGAGCCGGAACCGGAACCGACGGAGCCCGAAGCTCCGGAGGAAGGCTCCGCCTTGCTGGAAGAAGAACCGGAAGACTTGCTCGAACTTGAGGGCGAGGAAGAACCGATGGCCGAAGAAGCCCCGGAAGAGCTGGCGCCGGTGGAAGAGCCCCCGCCCGAAGAACCGCCGGCGCACGAACCCCCGGCAGCTCCGAGCTCTGTCCCCGTGGGTTCCCGCCCGCAACCTGCCGCCAAACCGACGCCGACGCCGGAAGCGCCGCCGGCCGCCGCCAAGCCGACGCCGCTGGACCTGTTCAAGTACCTCAAGGATTTGGCGGACAAGCTGCCCGACGCCCAGCGGGACACCTTCCGCAAAAGCGACGCCCGCCTGCGGATGGAGTTCATCATCGACCGGCTGGAAGGCAAAAAGGGCCTGCTGAAGGAAGTGCAGGAGCGGCCGGTTGCCCCGGTTCCGGAGGGCGCCAAAACGGTTCCGGGCAAGGAAAAACGCAAGATCGACGTGGCGGAAACCCTGGCCTACCTGGGCTCGCTGGCCAAGTCCCTGCCCGACCGGGACCTGACCAACGCTATTGAACGAAAAGTGGATACGGTGATAATGGACCTGCGGCACAACGCGCCGGCAAAGCCGGATGGAGGGTCCCGTGAGTGACGAAGCCACCAGAAAAATAGAGGATTATATCAAAAGCATGCCCAGTCTGCCCACGACGGTGGCCAAGGTGCTGGAGGTCTGCAACAATCCGCGCACCAGCCCGGCGGACCTCAACCACGTCATCTCCCTGGATCCGGTGCTGGTGGGCCGGGTGCTCAAACTGATCAACTCCGCCTACTACGGCCTGGGGCAGCAGGTTACCAGCCTGGTGCGGGCCATCATCATGCTGGGCATCAACACGGTCAAGAATCTGGCGCTCTCCAGCGCGGTGCTGCGCAACCTGTCCACCAAAAAAGATTTTCAAGCCCTGGATATGGAAGGATTCTGGCGGCACTCCCTTTGCGTGGGCGTCGCGGCCAAGGTGCTGGCCAAGCGCCGCGGGGTGGACGCCAAGCAGGCGGAAGAATACTTTACCGCCGGCCTGCTGCACGACATCGGCAAGATACCGCTCAACGCGGTGCTCAACCGGGAATACGTGATGGCCATCAGCGTGTCCGACCGGGAGCGCATTTCCCTGCACCGGGCGGAAGAACGCATGCTCGGCCTGGACCACGCCCGCTCGGGGGCCATGATCGCCGAAGCCTGGCGGCTGGAAGGCGCCGTGGGCGACGCCATCGCCCATCACCACGCCTATCTGGAATACTCAGGCCCCCACAAGGATATCCTGTACAGCGTCGTGCTGGCCAACCGGTTTGCCAGCGTGATGGAAATCGGCTTTTCCGGCAACCGCTACCCGGAAAAGCTGGACAACGTGGTGTGGGAAGCCCTGGGCGTCAGCCGGGACGTCTTTGACGAGATCGAAACGGTGGTCAACCAGGAAATCGAAAAGGCTAAAGTTTTTTTGCGGGTAGAGTAGGGGGTATCGATGTTGTCCGTTCGTTTTTGGGGAGACCGGGGGTCCATCCCCTGTCCCGGCCCGGCCACGGTCAGATACGGCGGCAATACTTCGTGCCTGGAAATCCGCGCCGACGAACGGCTGATCATCGTGGATCTGGGTACGGGTCTGAAGCCCCTGGGCGACTGGCTGATGGGCAACGACTTCAAGAAGGGGCCCATCGATACGGACATCTTCATCACCCACACCCACTGGGACCACATCATGGGATTCCCCATGTTCACCCCGATCTTTGTGCCCGGCACCAAACTGCGCATCCGCGGGCCGGTTTCGTACGAAGACGATTCGCTGGAATCCATCATCGGCGCCCAGCTGTCGTACCGCTACTGGCCGGTGCGCCAGAGCGAGCTGGCGGCCAAGATCGAATACGCCCAGCTCAAGGAGACCGAGCTGGACCTGGGCGGCGGCCTGACCGTCCGCACCAAGTACCTGAACCATCCCATCCTCTGCCTGGGCTACCGCTTTGAGTACCAGGGCAAGTCGATCATCACCGCCTACGACAACGAACCCTTCCGCAACGTGTTTCCCACCGACCCGGCGGACCCCAACTACGACGAGGACGCGGCGCGGGAAGGCGAACTGGCCACCCGGGAAGAGAACGAAAAGATCCTGCGCTTCTTCAAGGGCGCGGACGTGCTGATCCACGATACCCAGTACACGCAGAAGGAATACGAAGCCGGCAAGATCGGCTGGGGCCATTCTTCCTATGAACACGGCATCAACGCCGCCCACAAGGCGGGCGTCAAGAAGCTGGTCATGTTCCACCACGACCCCAACCGCACCGACGACCAGCTGGAAGAACTGGAAAAAGGCTACCAGCGCCGCCTGGCCGGCAGGACCGCCATGGAAGTCATGATGGCCCGGGAAGGCCTGACGGTGGAAGCTTAGAAGAGCGCAGCGCGGGGTGTCTGTTCCGCGAACCCTATTGGCGCGAAAATTGTATGATAATAGAGGCAATTTCAAAAATCGGTTATTTTTGAAATTGCCTCTGCTGTTTCTCGCATTTCTTGCTAATCGCAAGAAATGCTACGAAATCAGCGCAGGTTTTTGGTAGATTTTTCAAAATGCGTCTGCATTTTGAAAAATCCTCAATAGCGAAGCTCTTACTTATTCAATTGCTATTTGAAGACGCTTCCCAAATACTTCAGCAACCTTGCCCAATGTTGATAGCCTGATATCCTCAGAGTGATTTTCCAATCTTGATATCACACTTTTTTTTGTATTCATCCGTTTGGCAAGTTCTTCTTGCGTCATGCCTTCTTTCAGCCTGAGTTCTTTTATCATTATTCCAATTTTAAATTCTTCATATCCAGAATCATATCCGGATGCAAAATCCGGATCAGTAGCCTTCCTGTTAGCTACGTATTTAGTTAAGTCGCTCATAACAAACCCCCTCTGTCTAAAAAGTCATTTTTCCGCTTTTCTGAAAGTTCAATCTCTCCTTTTGGCGTCTTTGGCGTCTTTTTCATAAATCCATTGGTTAGAACGACAAACGAACCCAGATAAAAGAAACCCAATAATCTATACGTGTTGCCTCCAAAATCGATTCGGCATTCATAAATCCCGGCCGTATGCTCAAGCTTTTTGAAATATTTTATCGGGATTATATCAAATTCTTCAATGATAGCTAAAACCCAAGTTATTTTCCGGGCAACCTTTCCTGGCAAAGAATCTAAAAATTCCTCAACAGGAGAATTTCCCGCAATTGTTTTATAGAATTTTATTTGCCGTGCCATTATCAATAATGTTAGCGTAAGTGCTAACTATAGTCAATATTAGGTCTTTCAACCAGCCGCCGGACCAGCTGGTCTGCGCCGTTTTCTGCGGGAACGAAGTCCGAGTTGACGCGGATGCGGGGAGCGATCAACCCAGCGTGCGGGACAGGGTAAGGCCTTGCTTTTGGAGTGCTTCTACCCGGTCGACGATGGTCGGCCAGAAAATCAGGAGTTCGCTATAGTTCTTGATCAGTTTTTTGAAGAGGGACAGAGCTTCCGGCGCGGTGCGCCGGCTCAGCAATTCTTCCGGAAGCAGGAACGGAGCGTTGTGAGCCTGCTCGCGCCGGGTTTTCAGCACTTTCCGAACATCCCTGGCCCAGTATGAAGGGACAGAATCGTATTTTGCCAGCAAGCGCTCAAGCCGGGTCTGGTTTTGTTCAAAGCGGGCCAGCCCGTTTAGGCGCAGAAGGTGCTGGAAGTCGGCGTCCGCAAGGGCGGCGATCGTCTCCAGGTAAGTCCCTAATTCAAACAAACGCTGCTGCGGCGTACGGGTGCCCGGAAACGGGGCAAATTGATGCAGAAGCAGAAGGAATGATTCGGAAAACAGGGGGGCGGCGGAAAAGAGGGCGTTTTCCGGGTACATGCGCTGTTCTTCCGGGAAGTGGGCTACCGCCTGGGGAAGCAGGCCGATAAAGCCATGGTCCACACAGAGGTTCAACACCGCGCTGAATATAGTATCTTCCCCCCGCAGTACAGGAAAGAACGGCGGAAGCAGGGTACGGTTGTCCAGGCCGATGTTTCCCGCCGATATGACGGTTTGCCGGGATATCACCGGCCGGGAAACCAGATGCAGGATTTCCCGGCTGCGTAGGGCCCGGGCGTAGGTCCGTTCGTCCCTCAACACGGATTCCCGCAAGGGTCCTTCGGCCAACAGGACCGACTGGGGGTTGGGCATGCCGGAGTCGCCATAGTAGCCCATGGCGGTGGCCACGACCCGGGCGGAAGGGGAGCAGATTTCCTGCTGGAACCGATCATGGGGGTTTTGAAGGCGAACCCGTTCCGGGTTCCGGAAGGGGGCAAGGCAGGCGGCTACCGACTTGCCCAGCAACTTTTGATGGTCCGCTACCGCGTCTCCCGGCAGCGGAGCGCAATGGGACAACAAGTCCTGGCGATCGGCATAATAGCGAACATCCGGAACCTTCGCGTTGCCCGCCAGGACGAGTTCGTCTTCCGTATCCGCCAGCTGGTAACGGTCAAAGACCATGTCGTCGTCGGAACTCATGATCAGTTCGCCCCGGGTAGCCAGCAGGAGGGCGTTGCGGTTGGCTCCGATGGTCCCGACGAGGCCCGGGCTGCCAAAAAGCGCGAATTCAAGCACCGTCCCGGGCACGCCGGCTTGCTTGAGTTCGATCCGGAGTCTGTCGTGGAAGGCGCGTTTTTCCGGCAGCCCCGCGTAGTCGACGCGGATTCCGTGCCGCTTTGCGAGTTCGGCTGCCTGGGGGATCACTTCCGAATCCGTGGGATCCCGATTAGAGTCATCCATGATCAGGAAGCGGGACACTGCGGATTGAGCGGGAAGATTCTTGATCAGGCTTTCCATGCCGCGCTGCAGGGCCCGGGGACGATCCCGGGTAATCCAGGCGACCGTCGACAGCTTGGCTTCTGCGGGGGATGACGGCGGCGCGTTCATAATGTCGGCGAGAAAGGCGGACTTGGGACGCAGCAAGCCCTCTTTGACCAGGATGCGCAAGCCCTCGTGAATGACCCCGTCGGATCCGGCGTGCCGTCCGCGGGCCGCCAGGTTCCGGGCGTGCTCTCCCAGGTCCGCGCATCCCGCAAGGGACGTAAGCATATCGGCTAAGACCGCGGGCACCGGCTGGGTCGTTTTGGTCCGGAGTAGGTACGCCAGGTACTGATCGTTCCCCGCGTACGCCAGGCGGACCGGTTCGGGTATATATTCCATGCTACCAGGCTCCCAGCAGCCGCCGGACCAGCTGGTCGGCGCCGTTTTCTGCGGGAACGTAGTCCGAGTTGACGCGGATGCGGTGGCGCTGGTCTTCGAAGTTGCGCGGGAAGGGCGCGAAAAAGGCCTGTTTGTCGAAGTAGCGGGCTTCCCAGAAGGCGTTGTAGCCCGCGCCGACGACCAACAGGTCAAAGGCGTTGAACCAGTCCACCGCCGGGAACAGTCCGCCGGAACGGTTGTCCGAGCGGACCACCTGCCAGCCTTCGGATTCCAGGTAGTCGAAGCTCTTCCAGACCTCCGCTCCTTCCCAGGCGTTGCCGTTGAAGCCGAAGAAGCAGGCGCGCCGGCCAGGCCCGATCCGGAGGTCGGCCCGGGCCTCGGCTTCGCTTTTGATCTCGTCGCGGTTGCGCATGACCAGAGGTTCCAGGCTTTCGGTAAGAAACGGCAGCCTGAAGCCCGGTTCGATCCCGGCGACCAGGTCGTAGTCGGCGGGCCGGAAGGCCAGCTCCCGGTCCCGGACCCGGAAGCGGAAAAAGCGGGGATCCACCTGCCGGATCAGGATGGCCTTGCGGCAGGGCAGTTCGCGGATAAAGGCGTCCAGGGCAAACCAGAACAGGTCGACGATCAGGATATCAGGCCGGAAGGCGTCAATGCTCCGAAATAGTTCCGAGTCCCGCCACTGCGCCGGACCGAGGGCGTCATCGTCTTCCAACGGAATCGTGCGCACGTCCACGCCCTGGCTTTGCGCCAGCCCGGCAAACGGCGTCTCGACGCTTAGGAGCTGAAAGTCATGGGTGACGCCGGCACGCTTGAAGGCGTTGGCGACGGACAGTCCTCCGACTATGTGGCCGGAACCCGTCGCGCCGCCGGTGTAGAAGAGGATACGCAAGAAGAACTAACAAATGTAAGTATTGAAAAAACTTACCACTCCCAGCTGGCCGACCGCCGAGA
>DYPP01000012.1:12090-43978 GCA_020719845.1 Treponema denticola
CATCCGGCAACAGTATCTTCGTTTCCGCGACGCTCAGCTTGAGGGCGACTTCGGTGGAGCGGCCGGCGGAGATGTCCACTTCGGCGGTGGCGCCGTAGGCTTTGACCAGGGTGGGCATGAGGGCGGCGAGGGTGGGGAAGGCGGCGGCGGTGGCGTCCCAGTCGGGGACGGCGTAGAGCTCCACCGTGCGGTCGTTTCCCGCCGGGACGGCCAGGCTGGCCACGCCGGATGCGGAATCGACGGTGGTGGTGACGGTGTCCATGCCGGGGCCGGAGACGGTCAGGGTTACTTTGCCGAAACGGGGAAAGAAGGCCGGCGCGTCGGCCAGGGCCCGGGACTGGGCGGCGGGACCGAAGTTGACGGTCAGCGTGCCTGAGTCCGCAGTGGACATGAACAGGCTACAGGACGCGGGGAGCAAGAGGGCGGCCAGGACGGCAGAAAGGGCGGTCGACTTCTTCATAACTTTCTCCTGATGGGTCCATTATAGTACGAAAAAGCAATTTTTCCAACCTGGATGAAAAGATATGACCAATTTTATCCTGAATGGGAAGCCGGAGCTACGGGGGCAGGAGGGACAGAGCTGGATGAGGTTTTCAGGATAGCGCCCCGGCCATCGGGAGCAGGTTGTTTCGGAGGCGGATGCCGTTTTCTTCGTCCTCCGGCAGGCCGGGGACGGCGCAGGCCAGCCGGGCGTCCGGCAGGGTCGCCGCCAGGGCGTCGGCGACCACGTTCAGGGCCATGCGGACCTGTTCGGCGGGGCTGAAGGCCCGGCAGGTGGGGCAGGAACACCAGGAATCGGGGTCTACTGGGTCGGGGGGCAGGTGGAAGAGGGAGATGTGGGGGTTGGCGCGGAAGATGGCTTGAGCTCTGTCCCCCAGCAAACGGATCGTCCGGGGGTTGGTCGGGCAGAAATGCCGGTCCGGCGTGCGTCGGCCGCGGGTCATGCGGAAGATTTCCCGGTCGATCAGGAAGTAGCGCCGGGGGACAAGGTCCGAAAGGGGACAGAGCTGGCCCTCCACGGCCAGCGCCCAGCTGCGGGCGGCCTGATACAGCCGCTGCCGCCGGTGGAACAGCGTTTCCGTGAGGGTCCGGGGCGCGGGACCCCGGTGGTCGACGGGGATGACCACCGTGTCGCAGGATTCCCGGGCGGCTTGGCGGATGGCCTGGACTTCGTCTTTAACTCGAGCTCTGTCCCCCTGAGCTCTGTCCCCCTGCGGGGTCCGGAGAAAGTAACGGCGCAGACGGCTGTCGTCGATGCGCGCCGGTTCGTAGGCTTTGGCGGGGGACAGAGCTCGAAGATACGCCTTCCCGGGGGACAGAGCTCCGCCGGATTCCAGCGCGGCCAAAAACCCGAAGACTGCGCGGCGCAGGCCTCGGGCCGAATCGCCGTAGAATTCGACGCGGTCCGGGCCAGCGCGCCATGAAAAACCGTCCCGGCGGGTTTCGGCGCCGTCCATGTTGAGGATGAAGATGGGAGTGTCCTCCGGGGGAGAGGTGCGGGAACCGTCCAGGACGGGCAGCAGGGATCCTTCCAGACCCGTTTGCCGCCGGAGGACGGTGATGCGCTCGGCCAATTCGGCGGCGAAGGTCCGCAACGGCCCCTCTCCATCGTCCGTGGACACCAGGATCGTCCAGTTTTTCGATATGTCGAATTCGACCATGCGCCCATTCTACACGGATTTGGATTTTTCGCCCATCCGGTAGAAAAATACCGAACAAATTCCTGTTATCGGTGTATACTCTGGACAAGGAAATCCATTGATATGACCGCTTCTCCCAACCTCAACCCAACCCCGGCTGGTCTGCCGGATTACGACGTGGCCATCGTCGGTTGCGGCGTATCCGGGGCCAACATCGCCCGGCGGCTGTCGGCCTACAAGATCAGGGTCGCCATTCTGGAAAAGGCCGCGGACGTGTCCTTCGGGACGTCCAAGGCGAATTCGGGCATCGTGCACGGCGGCTTCCACCACAACAAGAAGTACCTGAAGACCCGTCTGGAACTGCAGGGTAATCTGATGTTCGAACGCCTGCGGCGGGAGCTGGACTTTCCCTTCAAACGCTGCGGCATCATCGTGGCGGCCTTCCACGAGGACGAAATGAAGGCCGCCGAGCACCTGTACATGCAGGGGGTGGACAACGGGGTGATCGGCATCGAGCTCTGTCCCCGGGACCGGATCCTGGAATTGGAGCCCCAGCTGTCCACCGACGTGGTCGGGGGCCTGTACGCGCCGGGCGGCGGCATCGTGGAGCCCTACCGCTTCGTTTTTGCCTTGGTGGAATCGGCCTTGAAGAACGGGGTCCAGCTGTATACCGAATTCCAGGTCAGCGCGGCGGAGCGGGAGGTGGCGGCCAATCGCTGGCTGGTGCGCGCGGCGGATGGCCGGAGCGTTCGGGCGCGCTACGTGGTGAACGCCGCGGGACTCTACGCCGACGAGGTTTCCGCCCTGTTCGGCGGCGAATCGTTCCAGATCACGGCCCGCAAGGGGGAATATTATCTGCTGGACCGCCTGACCAAGGCGCGGCCGGAGCGGGTCATTTTTCCCGTGCCGACGGCGGTTTCCAAGGGTATGCTGGTCATTCCGACGGTGGAAGGCACCGTCTTGATCGGCCCGACTTCGGACACGGTGGAAAACAAGGACGATTACGCGACGACCTCGGGCGAATTGGAGCATATCTTCGACTTTGGACGCCGCATGGTGCCCGGTCTGAGCCGAAACGACATCATCACCAACTTCGCCGGCCTGCGGGCCTGTCTGGACGAGGATTTCCTGATCGAGCCGAGCAAGACGGCGCCGGCTTTTGTCCAGGTGGCGGGCATCCAGTCCCCGGGGTTGACCGCTTCCCCGGCCATCGGGGAATACGTCAAGGACCTGCTGAAGGGGTTGGGGCTGGAGCTGACGGAAAAGAGCGACTGGGATCCCTTTGTGGAACGCAAGAAACGGGCTCGGGAGATGACGCCTTTCGAACTGGACGAAATGATCGCCCTGGATCCGGCCTGGGGCAACATGGTCTGCCGCTGCGAGAAGGTGACGGAAGCGGAGATTGTCGAAGCGGTCCGCTTGGGCCACCGGACGCTGGACGGGGTCAAATACTTTACCCGGGCGCAGATGGGCCGCTGCCAGGGCGGTTTCTGCACCTACAAGATCATCAAGATCATCATGCGCGAAACCGGCCTGCCCTACCACGAGGTGACCAAGCACGGCGACGCCAGCCAGGTGCTGGAGGGTGAATTATGAAGGAACTCCATTACGACGCGGTGGTGATCGGCGGCGGGGCCGCGGGTATGGCCGCTGCGCTGGAAATCGACGCCGCGGGGTTCAGCTGTGCCATCGTGGAGCGGGAAGATCACCTGGGGGGCATCCTCATGCAGTGCATCCATAACGGGTTCGGCCTGCACGAGTTTTCCGAAGAATTGACCGGGCCGGAGTTTGCCGAGCGGTTTGCCGAAGAGGTCGCGGCGTCCAAGATCGCCGTCTACCTGGGTACTACGGTGACCGATGTACGTTCCGACGGGGGCGAGGCCGCCGGGCAGTTCAAGGAACTGTTCTGTGCTTCCGCCGATTTCGGCGTGTTGCGGATGACCTGCCGGACGATCGTGCTGGCCATGGGCTGCCGGGAGCGCAATCGCGGGAACGTCCGGATTCCCGGCTCCCGGCCGGCAGGGGTGTTCACCGCGGGCCTGGCCCAGCGGCTGGTCAACATCGAAGGGTATATCCCGGGCAAGGAAGTGGTCATCATCGGATCCGGGGACATCGGGCTGATCATGGCCCGGCGGATGAGTTGGGTGGGCGCCCACGTCAAGGCGGTGGTCGAGATCATGCCCTACCCCTCGGGGCTGACGCGCAACATCGTGCAGTGCCTGCACGATTTCGACATTCCCCTGTACCTATCCAGCCAGACCACGGCCATTTTCGGCAATCACCGGGTTGAAGGGGTAGAAGTAACCCCCATGGAGAACGGAGCACTGGTGCCGGAAAAGGCGTTCCGCATCGACTGCGATACGGTGCTGTTGTCGGTAGGTCTGGTTCCTGAAAACGAGCTTTCCAAGGAAGCCGGGGTGGAACTGAACCCCACCACCAACGGTCCCATCGTGGATGCGACGCTGATGACCAACGTGGACGGTGTGTTCGCCTGCGGCAACGTCCTGCACGTGCACGACCTGGTGGACTGGGTCGCGGAAGAATCCCGGTTTGCCGGACGGCACGCGGTGGCGTGGCTCAAAGGCGAGCGGCCGGCCCGGCAAGTACGGGTCAAGGCGGGGCCGAACGTGCGCTACGCCAACCCCGGTAAGGTGGATCCCGGGCGGGACAACAAACTGTACCTGCGTTCCATGATCGTCAAGAACGACGCCGTGCTGGAGCTGCGGCTGGACAACCGGGTGATCCGCTCGATCAAGAAAAGCCACATCCAGCCGTCGGAAATGATCACCTTGAGCGTCGGTCCGAAGGATCTGGAAGGGCTGGGGCCCGATTCAGCTTTAGAATTAGCTCTGGTGTAGGAGGAAGAATCGATGCGTGCACTGACCTGCATCGTGTGTCCGATCGGTTGCGCGTTGACGGTGGAAGAAACCGTCGACGGCGGGCTGAACGTAACGGGAAACCGCTGTCCCCGGGGCGCCGTGTACGCCCAGGAAGAGATAATCGCCCCAAAGCGGGTAGTCACCGCGACTATCCGGTTGGGGCCGCCGGGGGTCTGCCGGGACGAGGGGGACAACGGGGACAGAGCTCAAAGTAACCGGATGCGGCGGCATGGCATGTGCGATCCCCGGCGCTTGCCGGTCAAATCCAGCCTTCCTTGTCCCAAGGAGCGTATAAACGAGCTGTTGGCCGATATCTATGCGACGAAGATCGATGCGCCGGTCAAACGGGGCGATCTGGTCATAGCGGACTGGAAGGGTTCTGGTATAGACGTAGTCGCCGTTCGCGCTTTAGACTAGGCCCATGGCATCCACGAAGAACCCTGAAGAATTCTGGCGCGGTTACGAAGCGCAGCATGGCGAAAAGGTACTAGCCCACTCTTTGGGTTGTTATATGACCGGCTGGGATGATTATCAAGGCCCCCTGTGGGGTCTGCTGATCGCTACGGACGGGGGTTTCCGGTTTCATCATTTTCCCCATGAGGGCTGGATCAAGGCCCTTTCCCGCGTGTCCGGCGGGGGAGGGGATGAACCGGTGGAAAAGACGCTGTTCATTCCCCGGGATCGGCTGGCTTCCATTGAATTATCAACAGAGAATTCGTGGTTGCGCCGAATCGTATTCGCCCGGCCGCCACAGTTTGTCGTGGGATACCTGAAGGGTGATGGATCCGCAGGAACCTTCTTGGCCGACTCGGATAAATCTGCCCTGCCGGTTGTCGCGGCACTGCGGACTCTATTGTCCTAGATTCGCATAATTCGAGCTTTGGTCAGCACTTCAGGGCCTTTTTCGGTCAGTAGTATGTCATTTTCCAGGCGGCAGCCACCGAGCATCGGATCATAAAGGCCTGGTTCCAGAGTAAAAACCATGCCGGGTTGCAATTTCCACTCATTGTCCGACCGGCTGCGGAGCACTGGAGCTTCGTGGGCTTCGAGGCCGATTCCATGGCCGAGGGCGTGGGGCATGGTCTTTTTCGCCCTGCTGAACAAATCATCGACAGCGAGAGCTATGTCCCTCGTCGGGGAATCGATTTTAACCATCCCCAGAGCTAAAGAATAAGCTTTTTCCACCAGAGAAAGCATACGCTCCTGGGTTCGGGATAGCGGACCCTTCGCCACGGTGATGGTCACATCCGTGGTGTAGCCATGAAACTTGAGTCCGAAGTCAAGGATGGAAAGTCCGGCAGCGCCAAAAGGATCTGCGGTGAACGCGGGAAAAGCGTGAATGCCGAAACTGCGGGACGGACCGGCGCACAAGGTCTCAAAGCCCGTACCTTCACAGTTGCGGCTGTGCGCGGCCGCCTCGATAAAGAGCGCTACGTCGGTTTCGGTTTTCAGGCTTCCCCGGTTGAATTCAATTTCCAATAAGTCTATTACCTCGTTAGTTATGTGTGCGGCTTCCCGATAAATGCGTAATTCTTCCTTATCCTTGATAGCCCGAAGCGCTGTAACGTGGTCGGCAGCACCGCTCTCACGGCATAGTATGTCGAAGTCCGGGACACCTTCGACAAATTGCAAAAAAGTCGGGTAAGGGGTTACCGGGGGGATTTCAATCCGCGATCCCTTGGGGGTTTTTAAATATTCGGTTACCGCCAGCAGTGCCTTTATCGGATGTCGGTCAAACTCAGCGTAGGGGACGATTGCTTCAGCATCGGCGTAGAGATGGGCCATATTCACATCCCAAGGCACCAATACGCAACGCTTATCGGCAGACAAGAATAAAAGGGCGTCTCCCGGCTGACCGGTAAGCCAGCGGATCGTGGAATTTCTCCGATTTTCAAAATCTTCAAACATAAGGAGGGAGACTTCTTCCTGCATCATCCAATCGTACAAACGGTTCCGTCGGTTTTCGTAAAAGCTCATGGGGTAAATATGCTGATTTAATGGGAACGAAGCAAGCTCCGGGGGGACAGAGCTCAAAAAAGTTTAAAACTATGCAAGCGTCCTGCATGTATCCCCAGTATTGTCCATATGAGAAAGCCAAGGATTCTCCGCGATGGGTTCAGTTACCATGTAACCGCCCGGACAAATCGGAAAGAAATGATTCTTGACCCTGTAGGGAGCAAAACTCTTTTCCTGGAGGTGCTCTCCCGGGCTAAGAAAAAGTATTCATTTTCTTTGGAAAACTTTTGTATCATGGGAGACCATTACCATCTGATCATCAGACCATTAGGCGGAGTAAGTCTTTCCAAGATAATGCAATGGATCATGAGTGTCTTCGCGATGAGCTATAATCGGATTCACCAACTCACCGGACATTGCTGGGGAGAACGTTTTTTTTCTAGAATTATCTATACTATGCAAGAGTACGTAAAAATTCTGCAATATATAGACGATAATCCGGTCAAAGCCCAGTTGGTTGGTTCCGCCATCGAGTGGATTTATGGGGGATTGGCCTTTCGCAGGATGGGTTCCCAGGGAATACTCGATCCTCTACCTGGATATGTTGGCGTTTTTCTTCCTAAATATGGCTTTTAGGGTTGTAAACAAGTCCACATTCTTGCGGTCGGGCATTCTGTAGCTTACAATTTCGGTATAGGGGTACCGAATGTCGCAGAAAGATGTGCCGAAAAAGGAATATTTGGATGAGCTGGATGCATTCAATATTGAATTGGTGAAGTTTCAAGGATGGATAAAGCACAAGCAACTCAAGGTATTGATTATTTTTGAAGGCCGGGATGCCGCAGGCAAGGGTGGAATGATCAAATCCATCACTGCTCCACTGAATCCCCGGTCTGCTCGTGTGGTGGCACTCCCGGCACCAACTGAACGCGAGAAAACACAGTGGTATTTTCAAAGATACGCCGCTCATTTGCCTGCGGGAGGCGAGATAGTCGTGTTTGACCGTAGCTGGTATAACCGTGCAGGGGTTGAACGGGTGATGGGCTTCTGCACGGAAGATGAATACCAGGAGTTTACCCACTCGGCACCGGAATTCGAACGTATGTTGGTTCGTTCGGGGATAATCATTCTCAAGTACTGGCTTTCTGTCAGCGATGAAGAACAGGAGCGTCGTTTTAAGGACCGTCTTGAAAATCCGGCTAAACGGTGGAAATTGAGCCCCATGGACCTAACCGCCCGTTCAAAATGGGTTGAATATTCCCGGGCCAAAGATGACATGTTTGCCTTTTCGGATATACCCGAAGCGCGCTGGCACGTGGTTAATAGTGATTTAAAACGCGCTGCCCATTTGAATTGTATTACACATCTTCTTTCTCAGATTAAATATAAAGATCTAACCCCACCGGCCCTGGAGTTGCCGCCACGTCAAAAAATCGGTAATTATATCCGGCCACCCATTGAGTCGCAATATTTTATTCCTGTTGTGTGGCCAAAAGAAGAAAAAGCCATCCCCGGTAATTCCGATCTGTTTGAATCGGCCGATAAGAAGCAAGAATCAAGTCAGTCTAAAGACCCAAAAAAAGGAGATGGGCACAAGGACAACCAGAGGAAAACGAAAAAAAAGAAAAAATCCGACTGATCGGGCTTTGGGGACAGAGCTCAAGCTGGTTAGTCTTCCGTAAAGATCTCCTCACAAGCCGCGATGATTGCTTGTACTTCTTCGTCCCCTATCCAGAAATGGGTCACAAAGCGGAACGTGCTTTTTTCAGGCGGGTTGGCTATGATTCCCCTTTTTCGTAGCTGGGTTACCATTCGTTCGGCGAGTGCCGGATCGGTCGCTCTGGGAACGGTAAAGAAAACCATGTTGATCTCTACGGCTAGCGGATCAAGGTGTACGCCGGGGATTTTAGCCAGGCCCTCAGCCAATTTGTGGGCTCGCAGGTGGTCATCGGAAAGCCTTTTGGTCATATCACGTAGCGCTATAAGGCCGGCTGCCCCCAGAATCCCCGCTTGGCGCATACCGCCGCCCATTATTTTCCTGTTGCGCCTAGCTTTATCGATAAAAGCCCGAGGCCCGGCCAGGAGCGATCCTATGGGGGCGCAAAGTCCTTTGGATAGGCAGAACATAACAGAATCGGCATAGCAGGCTACCTCGGATGCAGAAATACCGAGTGCCGAAGCGGCATTGAATAATCGTGCACCATCAAGATGAATCGGCAATTGGTGACGATCGGCCACTTCTCGGATAGCAGCCATGTTGGTCAGGGGAACTACTCGGCCTGAGGAATGGGCATTCTCAAGACATATGAGACTGGTTGACGGGAAGTGAATGTCCACTCCGCGAATTCGTTCCTCTACCGCATCTGGATCCAGCCGACCCTCGGGGGCGGGGATTGTCCTGGTCTGTACCCCCGCTATCAAAGCCGGCGCGCCGGCTTCATGCTGAATGATGTGACTTTCTTCACCCAGGATGACTTCGGAGCCTCGGGGACACCAGGTAAGCAGGGCTAATTGGTTGCCGAAAGTACCGGATGGAACAAAAAGAGCCGCTTCCTTTCCGGTGAGCTCTGTCCCCATCGCCTCTAGTTCATTAATCGTCGGGTCATCCCCATAAACGTCATCCCCGACTTCCGCTGAGGCCATAGCCTTCCGCATGGTTTCTGTAGGTTTGGTAACCGTATCGCTTCTGATATCGATCATGCCTCATATTTTACTCCGGGGGACAGAGCTTATGCTATACTTACCGTAGAACCAGGAGGTACCAGCCATGATCATTCACCGTCATGAAATGAAAGTAGAACTCAAGGAGCGGATGCGGGATGGCGAGGGGACGGCCACGGTAGTCAATTTTGTGGATGGGGCTACCATGAAAAACGCGCGGCTGCTGTCGGAGATTACACTGCCGCCGGGGGCTTCGATCGGGGAACATCGCCACGATTCGGAGACCGAGTACTACATTATCCTGGAAGGCAGCGGTAAGGTAGCCGACAACGGGACCGATCAACCGGTCAAGGCTGGGGACGTAGTGGTCACGGGGGACGGAGCTGCGCACAGCATCAAGAACACCGGGTCTGTCCCCCTGAAATTCCACGCGGTAATCATCACTTACTGACCGGGGGCACCAGCAGGTAGCTGTGCGCGTACGGCAGCGCCAGGGCGCTCAGCTTTTTGCGTTTTTTGTCCCGCAGCAGGAAGGCGCCGAAGCCGGAAGCCAGCAGGCTGAATCCCAGTATGCCCAGGAAGGCAAACCCGGCGTGCTGAAAGGGCATTTCGATGTTCATGCCGTAAAAACTGGAAATAAGGGTCGGAATCATGAGTACGATGGAGACCGTAGTCAGGCGCTTCATGACGATGTTCAGATTGTTGGAAATGACGCTGGCAAAAGCGTCCATGGTTCCGGTCAGAATCGAGGAATAGATGTTGGCCATTTCGATGGCCTGCTTGTTTTCGGTAAGCACGTCTTCCAGCAGATCCCGCTCGTCCTCCTTGAATCGGATCAGGGAGGATTTTTGCAGTTTCTCCAGCAGTAGTTCGTTGGTCTTGATGCTGGTGGTAATGTAGACCAGCGATTTTTGGATGGAAAGAAGCTGGATCAGCTCGAAATTCTTGACCGATTTCTGAAGTTCCCGTTCGATGATGACCGTTTCCTTGTTCAGTTCCTTGAGCGCCCGCAAATAGGTAAAAGCCGCCCGACCGAGCAGGTTCAGGACAAAGGCGCTTTTGTTCCGGATGTTGAAGGACCGGATCCGGTTGTTGACCAGGTCATCCAGGGAATCGCTGGACCGCTGGCAGACGGTCACGATCTTGTCCGCGTACAGAATGATGCCCAGGGGAACGGTAAAGTAGGAAACTTCAAAAGATTTGTCGTACACCGGCAAGCGAAGAATCAGCGCGGTGTATTCGTCTTCTTTTTCGATGCGCGACTGCTCGTCGATATCCATGATGTCCATGAGCAGTTCGTTGGCGATGCCGAAATCTTTTTCCAGCCTGGCCAGGTCGTCCTTGTCCACGTTGCGGGCATCCACCCAACAATCGCGGCCGACGACTTCGGTCTGGACAAGCCCGCTTTCTCCCGGGGTGCGAATTATGATCATGGTGGTCTCTCCTGGTTTCGGTTGACTTCCGCGGAGGGACCGGTGGTTTACGCAGGCAAGCGGGTCCGGTATGTCCGAGGAAGCGTTGAGCTGATCAAAACACCAAAGCTACATAAATGATGGGGGCAACTACTGCCCCCGCCGTCCGGATCGGACATTGCGCTTCCTCCTTTTTGGGCTGAGCCTCCTGAAGGAGGCTCCTAGACAAACATACCTATCGATAGAAGTATAGCGAATAGCGTTGAACGGCGCAAGCTGATGCGTCAGTCGTCGGCTTCAATCGCCGGCTGCGTCGGCCCGGTCGTCTTTGGGCCAGGAGATGATTTCGTACGTAAAGTACTGTCTTTTTTCTCCCTTGTCGTACCATTGCTTGAATTTGATGATCTCCGTACCCACGAATTCCTCAGCCGAAACCCAGGCCTGAATCCGGGGTTCCCAAAAGTAGTAACGGGGAAGGGGAATGTCGGAGTTGAAACTGACTTCTACGGGAATGGGATCGGCGATATCGTCGGCGGTGCGGAAAAGAATGGGGACCGCCGGTCCGGTTCCCTGGCGGACTGCGCCGTACACATCCAGATTGCCGATCAATTTAAGCGGCTTCTGGATGACTTTGCTCCCCGAGCCGGCCGAATCGGGTGCCAAGACTGGTTGCAGCGCCGTTTTGGGCAGTCCCTTTTTCAGTTCCAGCGCCTGGGCGATAATTGCGTAATCCCGATCTTGCCCGGAGAAACCCCGCAACCGGATCGAACGAACTTCCACCGGCGTTTTTTCCCTGAGTTCCAGGGCTTTCTGGTTTGCCGTGTCGACGCGGAACCGTACGCCCGAGGCCTTTTCAACCTCGCCGCCCGCCCAGGCCGCTAGACTGGCCAGCATGAATATACCGCAGAGCGTTTGTTTTGCAGCCCGAGGGTAACCGAAGAATCCTGTCGTCTTCATAATAAGCCTCCCTTGTCTAATGAATGAGCGCCAAACTCCGACGCACCCGTTCGATTTCATCCTTTTCGCCGGTTTCGGCCAACAAACCGGCTGCTTTGCGGAGCGCTTCCGCAGCGGCCGCGTTTTGGTTCGCTTCCAGCAACAGTTCACCTAGAATGCGCTTGGCGATGCCCCCGTCCAGGATGTTGCCGGATGCGTCGGCGACGTCGAATGCCTGTCGGGCCAAGGCGATGGCCGCCTCGATCTTGCCGAGGTGCTGGTTGTTTTCCGCTTGTCCGCACAAGGCCATGCTGAGGCGCACCTGATCGTTGAATTCCCGGGCGATGCTTTCCAAGCGTTGGTACTGGATCAGGGACTCCTCGTACCGGGCCATTTTGAAGTACAGATCCCCGAGATTGTTGATCACGATGCGCAGGTCCGCCCGATTTCCCAGGCGTTCCAGGTTCTCTTGTGCTTTTTGGTATTGCTCCAACGCTTCCGGATGCCGGCCTAGTTCGGCGTACAGGCCGCCGCAATTGTTGTGGGCCTGAAAACACAGGCGGTCGTCCCCGGCGCGCGCGGCCAGGCGTACGCAATCCAGCAAGAGCGGCAAAGCTTCACCGTGCTTGCCCTGTTTCCAGAGCACCGTGGACAGGCCGAGCTGGAAAACGGGACGGCGGTTCTGCGCTGCGCTTCCCGAACCCTGCAATCCCTCCCGGAAAACGGCGATCGCGGCGTTGAAGTCGTTGAGCCGGAAATAACACCAGCCGACTTCCCGCAGGGCCCGACAGACGAGTTCCTCGTCGCCCCGGTCCCGGGCGTCCTGCAGGGCAATTTCGGCGATGGCGGCGGACTGGTGGTAGTCCCCGCGTTCCCGCAGCAGCAGCGCCAGGCCGAGGCGCAGGCGGGTGTGGAGGCCGCTGTCGGACACCGGTTCGGTCAACAGGGATTTGAAGGTCTCGATACCCTCCTGGAACGTTCCGGATGCCTGCCAGTACTTGGTCAGCGACGTGGCCAGCCGGATGGCTTCGGCGGTATGGCCGTGTTCCCGGAACCAGGACAAGGCGGCCTTCAGGTTCTGGTAGTCTTCGTCGATGGTGTGGATCCAGCGCCCGGGTACGCCCGATTCCAGGCTGGTCTGGCATTGTTCGGCTTCCGCCAGATAACAGAGCGCGTGCCGCCGCTGCAGTATTTCCGCGTCCTCCTGGCGGTAGAGCTGTTCCCGGGCATAGTCGCGGATCGTTTCCAGCAGGTAGTAGCGGTCCGCATCCGCCTGGTCCGCCCGGTGGGCCAGCAAGCTTTTGCGCACCAGGTCGGACAGCTGTTCCAGGATGCCCGAATCGGGGGACTCAAAGCCCGCCATGACCGCAGTCACGCTGGATGCCAAAAAACTGGAAGCGAAAACCGACAAGCGGCGCATCAAGGCTGCCTCGGAGGGAGACAGGAGGTTGAAGCTCCACTCGATGGCCTGCCTGAGGGTTTTCTGCCGCTCGGGAAGGTCCCGGGAAGCGGAGGTGAGCAGCCTGAGCCGGTGGGACAGATGTTCCAGGATGGCGGTTTCGGACATGCTGGCGATGCGGGAAGCCGCCAGTTCTATGGCCAGGGGAATGCCTTCCAGGCGAACGCACAGTTCGGCGATGGCCGGCGCGTTATGTCCGTCGACGGTATAGTCGGGGTTCGCGTCGGTGGCCCGGTCGATGAAGAGGCGCACCGCCTCGTACTGGCTCAAATCCTCGGGTTTGATGTCCTCGCAGGCGTGGTTGGCGCTTTTCGGCAGGCTGAGGGCTTTGATCGGGACCAGCCGCTCGCCCCGCAGGGACAGATCTTCCCGGCTGGTCGCCAGGATCTTGAGGGACGGACAGCAGGCCAGCAGATCCGATACCAGCGGCGCCGCGCTGATGACCTGTTCAAAATTATCCAGGATCAACAGCATAGCCTTGTCCGCCAACTCGGCGATCAGGCTGCCCCGGCAGTCGTCTCCGGCGGCAACCGCCGCCTTGAGCGTGCGTATCAGCGCGCAGGGAACCTGGGCTGCGTCGTCGATGGCGGAAAGATCAACGAAAAAGACGCCGTCTTTGAACTTTTCGATCAGCTCGCCGCCGCTCTGGATGGCCAGCCGGGTCTTGCCCATGCCGCCCATGCCCTTGATGGTCACCAGCCGAACGTCTTCGGACTGCAGCAGGCCGGTGACGACGGACAGCAGCGTTTCCCGGCCTACGAATCTGGTAGCCTGCACCGGCAGGTTGTGGGGAAAGCTGTCCAGCGACTTCAGGGGCGGAAAATCCGCCGGCAGGTCCGGGTTCAGCACCTGGTAGACGGCTTCGGGACGAATGAGATCCTTGAGGCGGTGTTCACCCAGGTAGCGGAGACCGATGCCGTCGGGAAGGTCATCGCGGACGAGTTCGGTGGCCACCAGGGTCAGCAAGCTCTGTCCCCCATAGCAGAGGCTCAGCAGCCGGGCGACCCGGTTGAGGGCAGGTCCGAAATAGTCGTCGTCCCGCTCTTCCGCCTCGCCGGTATGGATCGCGGCGCGGATCTTCAGGGGCGAAGGCAGATCCCAGGCTTCGTTCCGGACCGCCAGCTGGGCATCGACCATGGCCTCCAGGGCGTCCATGGCGGTGGGAAAACTGGCGCACACCGCGTCGCCCACGGTCTTGAATACCCGGCCGGAATGGATTTCTACGGCTTTTTTTAGTAGCTCATCGTGCCGCGCCAGCGCCCGGCGCATGCGGGACGTTTCATTCTGCCAGAGCTTGGTGCTGCCCTGGATATCGGTAAAGAGGAAGCTGACGGTCCCGCTGGGTAAACAAGCCATCGCTTGCCCTCCGGTCCTCGACAAAAACGGTCCCAATTCGTTCTATGTTGCTCGAATACTAGAATCTTAGGGCGAAAACCTCGAGCCGTCAAGCAAGCGGCAAGGCCTTGGAAAAGCGTGGAAATCCGGGTGCGGCGCGGGTTCAGCGGATGACTACGTTCACCAGCTTGTCCGGGATGACGATCACCTTGACGATGCTCTGTCCCTCCAGCCACTTCCGGACGCCCGGCAGTCCGAGTCCGGTTTTTTCCAGATTTTCCCGGGGCGTGCCGGCGGCGGCGCTGAACTTGTCGCGGATCTTGCCGTTGACCTGCACGACGATGGTAACCTCGTCGTCGATGGTCAGGGCTTCCTCATAGCGCGGCCAGGGGGCTTTGGACAATGAATCCGCATGGCCCAGTTTTTCCCACAGTTCCTCGCCCAGGTGGGGAGCGTAGGTGCCGACCATGAGCACCAGCGGTTCCCAGAGGGTTCGCGGCACCGGATCGAGCCTGGCCAGTTCGGAGGAATAGACCATCATGGCGCTGATGGCGGTATTGAAGTTGAGGGTATCCGTATCGTGGGTGACCTTCTTGATGGTCTTGTGCATCACCCGGACGATGTCGGCGTGTTCCTGACCCGGCGCGGCTTCGCCGACCGGTTTTTCACCGATCGCCCAGAGGCGTTCCAGAAAGCGGGAAACCCCCACCAAGCCGGCGGTGGCCCAGGGTTTGCTGACTTCCAGGGGCCCCATGAACATTTCGTAGACCCGCATGGCGTCGGCGCCGAATTCAGTGATGATGTCGTCGGGATTGATCACGTTGCCCCGGCTCTTGGACATTTTCTGGTTGTCCTCGCCCAGGATCATCCCCTGGTTGACCAGCCGTTGGAAGGGTTCGGGAGAATTGACCACCCCCAGATCGAAGAGCACCTTATGCCAGAAACGGCTGTAGAGCAGGTGGAGCACCGCGTGCTCTGTCCCTCCGACGTAGAGGTCCACGGGCAGCCAGTAGTCGATGGCCTTGCGGCCGGCGAATTCCCGGTTGTTGTCCGGATCAAGGTAACGGATATAGTACCAGCAGGATCCCGCCCACTGGGGCATGGTGTTGGTCTCCCGCTTGGCGGCGCCGCCGCAGGCGGGGCAGGTGGTGTTGACCCAGGCGTCGATACCCGCCAGGGGTGATTCGCCGGTGCCGGTGGGCACGTAGGTCTTGACGTCCGGCAAGACCAGGGGCAGCTGGTCTTGCCGCAGGGGAACGATGCCGCATTTCTTGCAGTGCACGATCGGGATGGGCTCGCCCCAGTAGCGCTGGCGGCTGAAGACCCAATCCCGTAGCTTATAGTTGACCGCAGCCTTGCCCAGGAGGCGCTCTTCCAGCCAAACGGTGATTTTTTTGATGAATTCCGCCGTCGGCGTGCCGTCGAAGGGTCCGGAGTTGACCGCGTAGCCGTCGGCGGCGGTGCACTCGACGGGGGTTCCCGAATAATCCGCGCCCGCCGTCGGGGGCTCGGCGGCCACGACCTGGATGATGGGCAGATCGAAGGCTTTGGCAAAGTCCCAGTCCCGCTCATCGTGGGCGGGGACGGCCATGATGGCGCCGGTGCCGTAGGAAATGAGGACGTAGTCGGCGATCCAGATCGGTATCCTGGCGCCGTTGACCGGGTTGACGGCGTAGGCGCCGGAGAAGACGCCGGTTTTTTCCTTGGCCAGGTCGGTCCGCTCCAGGTCGCTTTTTTTGGCTGCCGATTCCACATAGGCCTGCACGGCGCCTTTCTGGGCGGCGGTGGTGATCGTATCCACCAGGTGGTGTTCCGGAGACAGGACCATGTAGGTGGCGCCGAAGAGCGTGTCCGGACGGGTGGTGTAGATATCCAGTTCATCCTGGTGCCCGTCGATCGTGAACCGGACGTTGGCGCCCTCGCTGCGGCCGATCCAGTTGCGCTGCATCAGCTTGACCGGTTCGGGCCAGTCCAGCCCGTCCAGGTCCGCCAGCAGGCGTTCGGCGTAGGCGGTGATCTTCAGGATCCACTGGCGGATGCGCCGGCGGGTGACCTTGGTGCCGCAACGGTCGCATTCGCCATCCTTGACCTCTTCGTTGGCCAGGCCGGTCTTGCACGAAGGGCACCAGTTGATGGGCGTTTCCGACTCGTAGGCCAGGCCCTTCTCGAATAATTTGAGGAAGATCCACTGGGTCCATTTATAGTAATCCGCCTCGCAGGTGGACACTTCCCGGTCCCAGTCGTAGGAAAACCCCAGGGCTTTGATCTGGGTCCGGAACATATCGATGTTGGCGTGCGTCGTGGCCGCCGGGTGGGTTCCGGTCTTGATGGCGTAGTTTTCCGCCGGCAGGCCGAAGGCGTCGAAGCCCATGGGATGCAGGACGTTGTAGCCGTTCATGCGCAGGTAGCGGCAGTAGATGTCCGTGGCGGTATATCCCTCGGGATGGCCGACGTGCAGCCCCGCGCCGGAGGGGTAGGGGAACATGTCCAGCACGTAGCGCCGTTTATCCTTGGCGTAGGCCGGATCTTCGATAGCTTTGAAAGTCTTGTGCTGGTCCCAGTATTTTTGCCATTTGGGTTCAATCGTATCAAAGGGGTATTTGGCCATGGTGTACCGGCTCCTTGCGTTGTTTGGCCCATCATACCCGGAGCGTAGGGCTTGGGCAAGGAGTGGTCAGGTCGAGCCGGCGCCGGTTGGGGATTCCTTGAGCTCTGTCCCCAAGAGCCGGGTGATCTCCCGGCCCAGGGTCCGCACCGCCTCCAGCTTGTTTTGCTTGGTCGTCTCGATGACCAGCCGTCCCGAATCCTTCAGGTAGATGACCAGGCTGATGTAGGGCTTGGGGGCAAAAACGTGCTTTGTTTCGGGTTTTTCGTCCAACCGGGCGGACTTGCCCTTGAAAAAGGATTCGATGCGTACTTCTTCGACCTGATCAAAGGGGATCCGCGCTTTTTTGGCGAAAAACAGCAGACCGAAGCGAAAGTGGAAGGCCTGCTCCGCAGGTTTGAACACCCAGCGTTCCTCGTAGACCAACCCCAGCGCGACCAGAACCACGGCCACGCCGCCCCCCAGTCCCAGGCCGGGGTTGGCGCCGCCGTCAAGGGGGATGAAGAGGGGCAGCAGCAAAACGACCAATATGCCGCCCAGGATGACCCGCAAACGCCGGGGAACGGCGATGACCAGTGTGCCGTCGGGTTTTTTGGTAGCTTTCAGGGTAAATTCCATCCTACACCTCAAGAAAACGGCTCAGTTCGGGCAGGGCTCGGATACGGGGATGGGGGTAGGCGGTGTGGATGTTCCCTTCGTCCAGGAGCACCCCTTTCCCGCCGAGCCGGACAAACCCTTCCACGTAGGACGGAAAGTCGTCCACGAACAATACTTCCCCCGGTTCCTTGCGGATGACGCCCAGGGCGTTGCGGAAAGCAACTTCCCGGGGCTTTCCTTTAAGTCCGTTCCAGCGAATGTCGAAAATATGGGTGAACAGGTCTTCCATCGCCAGCTTGCGGAGCACCCGCAGGGCGTGCTCCAGGGGGGAATTGGTCAGCACCGCCACCGGCACGGGCAAGCTTTGGATGAACGCCCGGGTGTCAGGGTCCGGAGCCAGGCGTTCTTCTTCACCCTCGGGATGCACCGCGGCGTAGTAGGTTTCCACGTCCGTCAGACCTTCATCGGCTATCAGCCACTCCAGCGTGGTGCCGAAACGGTCGACGCTGGCCTGGCGCCGCTTCCGGGCTTCTGCCATTGAAACGCCCAGGTGGCGGGCGGTGAATTCCTGGATGCGCCGGCTCATTTCTTCCTCAAGCCCGAGGCTGGACGGGTACAGGGTGTTGTCCAGATCGAAGAGTATGTAGCCTATCATGGGCTGATAGTACCAAAGAGGAGTCTATGCGAATAGTCATTACCGATGATCGTTTTGGCTGGCTGGATGAAGAAAAAGCAGCGTTGGCCGGGTTGGGGACAGAGCTCGGGGGGACAGAGCTCATCTGCGCCGACTGCCGCACCGAAGACGAGGTCATCGCCGCCTGCGCGGACGCGGACGCGGTCCTGCTGAACCAGGCGCCCATGACGCGCCGGGTAATCGGCGCGCTCAAGCACTGCCGGGTCATTTCGCGCTACGGAATCGGCTACGACAACGTGGACGTTCAGGCCGCCGCCGAGCGGGGCATCTGGGTCACCAACGTGCCCGGCTACTGTACCGAAGAGGTGGCGGAACACGCCCTGGGACTGCTTTTGTCCTGCGTGCGCCGGATTCCCTTCAAGGACCGGGGTGTCCGGGAGGGCAAATGGAACTTGAACCAGCCCATCCGGCGCATGTCGGGCCGGACGCTGGGCATCATCGGTTTCGGCGCTACCGGCCGGGCGTTCTGGGAAAAAATCCAGGGGTTCGGCTTCAGCCGGATTTTGATCGCCGATCCGCACATCCGGGATAAACTGCTGCCCGGGATGTTCGGCGAAGCCGCGGATTTCGACGAACTGATCGAACGGTCGGACTTCATCTCCCTGCACGTGCCTTTGAAACCGGAGACCCGGCATCTGATCAACGCCGAGGTCATTTCCCGCATGAAGCACGGCGTCGTCCTGGTCAACGTGGCCCGGGGGCCGGTGATCGACGAGACCGCGCTGGCGGCGGCGCTGCAAAGCGGCAAGGTCGGCGCGGCGGGGCTGGACGTGTTCGAGCGGGAGCCCCTGGGGACAGAGCACCCGCTGCTGCTGCTGGACAACGTCATCCTGACCGACCACGCCGCCTACTACAGCCAGGAGGCGGTTTCCATCCTTAAAACCCGGACCGCCATGAACGCCCGGGAGGTGCTGGAGGGAAAAACGCCCCGCACGCCGGTGAACAGCCTGCCCTTTTAGGGGGTTCTCCGGCTACGGCGAATTCGGTTTTTTCTATGTCGCGTCCGCAGCCAGTCGGGTTCTGCGGCTGATGCCGACGATGATCTCGTTGATCTGTTCCGCCAACTTGCGCATTTCGGCGACAACGATCTTGAAGGCCCGGCCCTTTTCGCCCAGCTTGGCGGCCTGGATCGAGCCGTTCAGGGAAAGCACCTTCATGCGCTCGGCGATATCCACGATCTGGGCCTCCATGCTGCGCACCAGCTCCCGTTCCTTGAGAAATTCCATTTCCCGCAGAATTTCTTCCCGGATGGCCAGCTCGGCCATCCGGACCAGCGGTTTGGTCTGCTCCGGATCGCCGCGGATGCCGATCGCTCCGACCCGGTGGCCATTGACCGTGATCGCCCCGTTGTAGCCGGCTTTGACGCCCTTCATGGTCTGGGCCATTTCGGGGGTGATGGCGACTTCGTCCAGCTCCCCGCTCATGATGCGCTGGCCGCCTTCGTGCACCGTGCCTACCCGCAGGGGATCGAAAGAGGCGATGATGATCCCCCCGGCGCCGATGACGTTGGCGTCCGCCCCCGCAGCGGTTTGGATATCGATGACGATTTTTTTGGCCAGTTCCAGATTGATAGCATAGTCATTCTTCAAAGCATCCTCTTCTCTAGAGAATCCAGTATGGGTTCAATAATTCATATCGTCAAGTAGAACCGCTTTTCCCTTGCGGTTTAACGGCAACAGAGGTTATACTGATCCGGTCATGTCCCACACAATCCTGGTAATCAACCCCGGTTCTACGTCGACCAAGGTCGGTGTTTTCCGGGATGAAGAGACCGTGTTCTCTTCGAGTGTGTCCCACCCGGTGGCCGAAATTGCGCAATTCGATACCGTGGCCGACCAGCTGGCGTTTCGCGAGCAGGCCGTGCTCGCCCTGTTGTCCGCCCACGTGATCGACCTGAAAGCCCTGGACTGCATCGTCGCCCGGGGCGGACTGGTCCGGCCCCTGCCCCACGGCACGTACCGGGTCAACGACCGCATGAAAGCAGACCTGCGCACCGCCTGCTACGGCGGCCATGCCTCCAACCTGGGCGCCCTGATCGCCGACAGTTTGGGCTCGCGGTTGGGGCTACCCGCCTACATCAGCGATCCCGTGGTGGTGGACGAGCTGGAAGACGTGGCCCGGGTGACGGGAATAAGGGAAATAAAACGTCGGTCCCTATTCCACGCCCTCAATCAGCGGGCGGTGGCGTTGCGGCACGCCAAGTCCAAGGGAGTTCGCTACGAGGACCTGATCCTGATCGTAGCCCACCTGGGGGGCGGCGTGACCGTGGGGCTGCACAAGCGGGGCCGGGTGACGGACGTCAACAACGGGCTGGACGGCGAGGGGCCTTTTTCCCCGGAGCGGGCAGGCACCATCCCTGCGGGGGCTTTGGTGACGCTGTGTTTCAAGGGTGAACGTACGGAACACGAAATCCGCAAGCTGCTTACCGGCCAGGGCGGTTTTGTCGACCTGCTGGGGTCCAACGACGTGCGGGAAATCGAGCTCCGGGCTGCCGAGGGCGACGGGGAAGCGGACCTGGCGCTGCGGGCCTTCGGGTACCGTCTGGCCAAGGAAATCGGCGCCCTGGCGGCCGCTGCGGACGGCAAGGTGGACGCCATCCTGCTCACCGGCGGCATCGCCTTTGCCCAAAACATCGTGGAAGGGGTTACCCGGAAGGTATCCTGGATCGCCCCGGTCAGCGTTTTTCCCGGCGAGGGAGAGATGGAAGCCCTGCGGGATGCGGGCCTGCGGATTCTGCGGGGCGAAGATACGCCGGTGGAATACTGATTTTATTGCCAATCAAGGAAGCGCAACATGAAAACGATGGCAGAGATGATCGCCGCGGCCAAAGAGGTTTCCCGGCGCACGGGCCTGGTCCGCATCGCGGTGGCCGCCGCCCAGGATGAGGAAGTGCTGGAAGCGGTGGAATCCGCCCGGGCGGAGGGGCTGGCGACGGCGATTTTGATCGGGGACCAGGCGTCGATGGAAAAAATAGCGGCGGAAAAAGGTATCGACCTAAGCCTCTACCTGGTAGAGCACGAACCGGATCCGGCGAAGGCTGCGGCCTCTGCGGTAGCCAGGGTGCGCCGCGGAGACGCGGCCTTCGTCATGAAGGGGCTGCTGGACACGTCGGTGCTGCTGAAGGCGGTGCTCAACAAGGAGACCGGCCTGAACGCCGGCCGCCTGGTCAGCCACGTCGGGCTGGCGGAGTCGCCCTACTACCACAAACTGTTCTTCATGACCGACGCGGCCATCAACATCGCGCCCAACCTGGCGGAAAAGGTGGACATCATCCGCAACGCCGTGGACTGCGCCCACGCCCTGGGCGTCGAGGTCCCCAAGGTGGCTCTGCTGGCGGCGGTGGAAAAGGTCAATCCGGATAAAATGCCCTGCACCGTCGACGCGGCGGTGCTGACCCAGATGAACCGCCGGGGCCAGCTGGCGGGCTGCGTCGTGGACGGCCCGCTGGCCCTGGACAACGCGATCAGCGCCGAATCGGCGCGCATCAAGAAGATCGACAGTCCCGTGGCCGGCGATGCGGACGTGCTGGTGGCGCCGGACATCGAGGCGGGCAATATCCTGTACAAGTGCGTAATCGACCTGGGCGGCGCCCAGGGCGCCGGTCTGGTCATGGGCGCCGGCGCTCCGGTGGTGCTGACCAGCCGGGCGGACAGCGCGGCGACCAAAAAGGCGTCCATCGCGCTGGCGGTGCTGGTTTCTGCGTCAAGGCGTCAAGGAACATAAATACGGATTTACCATTATAGGAGGCCTTATGGCAAAGAGGGGAAAGGTAGTCATCGACCGCGACGTCTGCAAGGGGTGTTACCTCTGCCTCCGCGCGTGCCCGACCATGGTTCTGGAACCCGATACCAAGCCCAATTCGACGGGTACGTATCCGGCGTTGGCGAAATATATGGACAAATGCATCGCCTGCGGCAATTGCTACCAGGTATGCCCCGACGCGTGCATCGAAGTGTACGAGCTGGAAGGAGACGAAGCATGAGCGAAGAAAAGCTCCTGATGAAGGGCAACGAAGCGATCGCGGAGGCGGCCATCAGAGCCGGCTGCGGCGCCTACTTCGGGTACCCGATCACGCCGCAGAACGAGCTGACCGCCTACATGGCCCGGCACATGATCGACAAGGGCCGGGTCTTCATCCAGGCGGAAAGCGAGATCGCGGCCATCAACATGGTGTACGGCGCCTCCGCCGCCGGCGCCCGGTCCATGACCAGCTCCTCCAGCCCGGGGGTCAGCCTGAAGCAGGAAGGGGTCAGCTACGCCGCCGGCGCCGACGTGCCGCTGGTGCTGGTGAACGTGGTGCGCGGCGGACCGGGCCTGGGTTCCATCGCCCCGGCGCAATCGGATTACTTCCAGTCCACCCGGGGCGGCGGCCACGGCGACTACTTCACCATCGTCCTGGCGCCCAAGAGCGTCCAGGAAGCGGCGGACCTGACCTACCTGGCCTTTGACCTGGCCGAAAAATGGCGTACCCCGGTGCTGATCCAGGCGGACGGCATGATCGGCCAGATGATGGAAGGCGTGGTTCTGCCGCCGGCCAGGAATATGGCGGATTTGCCCAGGCGGGACTGGACCGTCGGCCACATGAAGGGCACCCAGCGGGCGCCGCGGCACGTCACTTCCATCAACCTGATCCCGGAAAACCTGGAAGCCACGGTGCGGGAACGCTTCAAGCGCTACGATAAGATCAAGGCCGAAGAAGTCCGCTACGAAATGCACGGCGAAAAGGCCGACCTGTATATGGTGGCTTACGGCACTTCGGCGCGGGTCTGCCTGGGCGCGCAGAAGCTGGCGGAAAAGGCGGGCCTCAAGCTGGGCCTGTTCCGGCCCATCAGCCTCTGGCCCTTTCCGGAAAAGGAATTGGGCAAACTGGCGGAAGAGGGCAAGCCCTTCCTGACGGTGGAGATGAGCATGGGGCAGCTGGTGGAGGACGTCAAGCTGTCGGTCCTTGGCCGGGCGCCGATCCACCTGCTCGGACACTGCGGCGGGGTAATACCCACGGAAGAAGAAGTCTTCGCGGAAGCGAAGCGCATCCTCGGGAGGTCCTGACATGAAGAAAATATTCAAGCACCCCGAGAGCCTGAATCATGAGATAACCAAGTACTGCGCCGGCTGCGGGCACGGGGTCATTCATCGGCTCATCACCGAGGTCATCGACGAAATGGAGCTGCGGGAAAAGGCGATCATCACCAACCCCGTGGGCTGTTCGATCTGGGCGGACCTCTACTTTGAATTCGACTCCGTCCAGCCGCCCCACGGGCGTACCCCCGCGGCGGCCACGGGCATCAAGCGGGTCCTGCCGGACCACCTGGTCATCTGCTACCAGGGCGACGGCGACCTGGCGGCCATCGGCACGGCGGAAATCATCCACGCCGCCAACCGGGGCGAAAAGTTCACCGTCATCTTCGTCAACAACGCCATCTACGGCATGACCGGCGGCCAGATGGCGCCCACTACCCTGGTGGGCCAGAAGGCGACCACGGCGCCCCTGGGCCGGGACCCCATCGATGCCGGCATGGGCTATCCGATCAAGGTGTCCGAACTGCTGGCCCAGCTGGGCGGGACCCGCTACATCGCCCGGGGCGCGGTCAATACCCCGGCCAACGTGCGCAAGACCAAGCAGTACATCAAGAAGGCCTTTCAGGCGCAGATGGCCGGCGTGGGCTTTACCATGGTCGAAGTGCTTTCCCAATGTCCGACCAACTGGGGCATGCAGCCCGTGGAATCCCTGGACTGGCTGGAGCAGAACATGATTCCCTTCTACCCGCTGGGAGAAGTCAAGGACGAAATCGCCGGAGCTGCCGGGGCGTTCGCCAGCAAGGAGGCCGCGCAATGACCGAAAAATCCTTTTTTGCCGGGTTCGGCGGTCAGGGCATCATCTCCCTGGGCCAGATCTGGGTCTACACGGCCATGGAAGAGGGTAAGAACGTAACTTTCTTTCCGTTCTACGGCGCGGAAAAGCGGGGCGGCATCGCCCGGGCGGGAGTGGTCGTATCGGATGAGGAAATCGCCAGTCCCCTGGTGACCAGCCCGGATTCGGTATTGGTCATGAATCCGGATTCCCTGCCGCTCTGCGAAAAGATCCTGCGCCCCCAGGGCCTGATGGTGATCAATTCGTCCATCGTCAAGGACGGACCGCAGCGGAAGGATATCCGGGTGGTGCACCTCAAGGCCCAAGAAATCGCCGAGGGCATTGGGGACGGCAAGATCGCCAACATGGTCGCCCTGGGCGCCCTGGCCAAGCTGACCGGCGCGCTGGAACTGACCAACGTGGAAAAAATATTGAAGAAATTCTTCCCCGAGGGCAAGCATCGCTTCATTCCCCTGAACGTGCAAGCCATCGAAGCGGGCATGAAGGCGGTATAGGAGCAGCCGGTTCGGGCTGCAAGCCTGAACCGCCAGGGACCTACCGGCAAGTCCGCCGGATTCTTAGGATTCCTTGACCGGACCGGCCGGGTGCTGCAGCGCGGGAATGACGAAGTCGCGGATGACGGCCACGCCCTCTTTGACCAGGTCAAAGGCGGCGTCCTGCACGCACCAGTCCAGCAGGACGCCCCGGGCGGTGCGGTTGAACAGCAGCGCCAGGCGGTCCGCGTTCAGGTCGGCCCGGAACTCGCCCGAGCTCTGTCCCTCCCGGATGACGTCCCGGATGATCAGGTGCCACTGGCGTTCCCGGTTGGTGATCATCTTGTTCGGTCCGCTCTGCTCCGCCTGGTTGGCGTAGAGGATCTTCAGGCTGGCGTTGCCGACCACGTCCCGGACGTAGTGCATCTGGGCCCGGGTAAAAGCCAGCAGTTTTTCCACCCCCGTGGCGTATTTGTGCAGGTTCTTGGAAGAATAGGCCTGATAATAGGCGTCGATCTTCCAGAATTCCTCCACCACGATATCGCTTTTGGTCGAAAAGTAGGTGTAGAACGTTCCCTTGGCGACGCCCGCCTGCTGGGTAATCTCGTCAATGGTGACCGCGTCGTAGCCCCGTTCGTTGAAGAGGGACAGAGCTGTTTCCAGCAGTTTGTTCTTGGTGCGCTGCGCCGTGCGACTCAACTCTTCCATACTCTCCTAAAATATTAAAGATACGTTAAAGTTGCAACCGTAGCACCCGCCGCCGGAAGACTATTCAACGCCGCAACCGGAGAATCAGGTAGGGACCGTCGGGCACGACGGCCCAGCGGGCGTCTTGTCCGTGCTTGGCCAGCAGCAGGGCCACGGTCTTTTCGATGTCCTCCGTGGGATGGAACCCGTAGCGGACTTGTTCTTCCAGGGCGACGCCTTCCGAATACAGGTGGATGGGATGATCCCCCATCCACTTGAAGATCTCCTGGGCGCACCACTGGTCCAGGTAGAAGAATTCGTGCGCCAGCGCCCGGCGGATCCATTCCTGCGGAGTGGTGAACTCCTTCATCGAGGCGATGAATTCCTCGCTGCCCAGGCCTTCCGGACAGCGGGAGGCGACGACGATCTCCCCGCCGGATTTTACCACCGGAGCCACGCCGGCGATGCCCTTGGAGGTCTGGTACAGGTTGATGTCCAGGGGCGAACCGCCGTTGGTGGTGACCACAAAATCCAGCGGCTGGTCCAGGTAGGTGGTGCTGAAGGGTTCCAGCTCCCGGGCGCCCTGCAGGTGGGCTTTAACCGGATGGCCTGAATAGACGCCGGTGATCTTTTTGGCCGTATCGATGGTGACGTTGAGCAGGAAGTCGGCGCCGACGCGCTCCATGATCAGCAGTCCCGCCTCGTGGAAGGGGTTGCCCTCCAGTTTGCCGTACACTACGTCCGGATGGGCGACCATTTCGGCGCCGTGCATGAACTGCAGGGTTTTGACGCTGGAAATTCCCGGCAGGATGGCCTTGCGGCCGCCCGAATAGCCCGCCCACATGTGGGGTTCGATGAAGCCGGTCAGGATCTTGAGGTCCGCTTCGGCGTACAGGCGGTTTACGTACACCGGGGTTTCGCCCATGATGGTGCCGGCGTAGGCCATTTCGGCGTCGTTTTTGGAAAAATGGTTGACGATGTGGTAGTTCCGGGCGATCTCTTCGCCCACCAGGCGGACCAGTTCTTCCCCTTCGTTGGGGCGGTGGATGCCGGTGGCGATCAGGATGGTGATGGCGGTGCGCGGCAGGCCCGCAGCTTCGAGCTCCGCCAGCAGCGGCGGCAGGATGATTTTATTGGGTACCGGCCGGGTGATGTCGCTGATCACGACGACGGCGTTCTTGCGGCCCCGGGCCAGGTCCCGCAGGGCCGGCGCGTCGATGGGCGTCCGCAGGCTCTGCAGGACCGCCGCTTCCGGGTTGTCCAGCACCGGACGCGGTTTGGGTTCCAGGATACCGGCAAAACCGGGCGTGTCCGGCAGATTCACCGTCAACCCCTGGCTGGAATATTTCAACAGTACGTGGGGCATGCTTCCTCCTGTGGGCTAGTGCAACGCCGACGTCCCGCGTAGGCGTAAAAAGAAGGGCTGCTTCGCCGGCAGAGTTTTGCCGCCCCGGTCCGGTCGAAAAACCGGATCGGGGCGGCAAGTACGAAGCAGCCCTGTGGCTTGCTTCAGGCGCCCAGATCGAAGATCTTGCCCGGGTTCATGACGTTGTTGGGGTCCCAGGCTACCTTGATGGCCTGCATCAGCTTCAACTCCACCGGGTCGATCACTTCCTTCAGGAACATTTTGCGTTTGATGCCGATGCCGTGCTCGCCGGAGATCTTGCCGCCCAGGTCGCCGGTTATTTTGTACAATTCCCGCAGACAGGCGACTTCGTTGACCTTCCAGGTGGCCATATCCATGGCAGGATCCTTGACCAGGGTGGCGTGCAGGTTGCCGTCGCCGGCGTGGCCGTAGCAGGGAATCTGGACTTCGTATTTGGCGCTGAGCTTGTCCAGTTCGGGGATGATTTCCGGGATGCGGGAAATGGGCACGACGATGTCCTCCAGGCTCTGGATGGGGCTGTAGATCTTGAAGGCCTCGGCGATGTTGCGCCGCACGTTCCAGATCCGTTCGATGTTGTTCTTGTCTTCCGCCACGTAGACTTCGATGGCGCCGTGCTCTTCGCAGAGCTGCCCGGCGGCGATCAGGTCCATTTCGATCTGTTCCGCGTTGGTGCCGTCCAGTTCGATCAGCAGCATGGCCCCGGCTTTTTCGTAGGGCAGGCTTTCGTTGAGGTACTTGCAGCTGGTGATGATGGACAGCTGGTCCATGAACTCGATGCTGGTGGGGGTCAGGCCCTTGGACAGGATGACGGGCACCACGTCGATGGCTTCCCGGGGCGTCTTGAACAGCACCAGCAGGTCCGCCTTGGCGGTGGGGTAGCCGATCAGCTTGATGATGGCTTTGGTCACGATGCCCAGGGTTCCTTCGGAGCCCACGACCAGGGACTTCAGGTCGTAGCCGCTGACGTCCTTGGAAAGCTTGCCGCCCAGCCAGACGACGTCGCCCGTGGGGGTGACCAGCTCCAGGCCCTGGATGTAGCGGCCGGTGACGCCGTACTTGACCGCCTTGCCGCCGCCGGCGTTCTCGGCGATGTTGCCGCCGATGACGCAGGTCTGCAGGCTCATGGGATAACCGGCGAAGAAGAGGCCCCGCTCCTGCACGTAGACGGCCAGGTCGTTGGTGACCATGCCCGCCTCCACCACGGCGACCATGTTGTCCCGGTCCAGCTCGATCAGGCGGTTCATTTTTTCCAGCGAAATCATGATGCCGCCGAACTGGGGAATGGCGCCGCCGGAAAGGCCCGACCCGGCGCCCCGGGGGGTGATCGGGATGCGTTCCCGGTTGGCCAGCTTGACCACCGCGGCCACGTGTTCGGTGGTCAGGGCCATCACCACTACTTCCGGCATGTGCCCGTACTCGTGGGCGTCGGTTTCATCGTGGGAATAGGCTTCGATCTTTTCTTCGTCCACCAGGACGTTCTTGGCGCCCACGATGCCGCGCAGTTCTTCCAGAACCGCAGGCGTGACCGGGGCGTATTTGGTTGTTTGGACGGCGGTCATTTGGCTTCCCCTTTGCGCTGGTTCATGCGGCGCTGGATTTCCGGGACGACCTGGAAGGCGTCGCCCACGATGCCGAAATCGGCCACCTTGTGCAGGCCGGCTTCCGGATCGGAGTTGACGGAAACGATGATTTCGCTGGTCTTGATGCCCGCCAGGTGCTGGATCGAGCCGGAGATGCCGACGCCGATGTAGAGTTTGGGGCTGACCGTTTTGCCGCTCAGGCCGATCTGGTGCGGATAGCCGATCCAGCCGCGGTCCACGGCCTCGCGGCTGGCGCCGACGACGCCGCCGAAGGCGTCCGCCAGGGTGCGGATCATGGTAAAGTTTTCGCCTTTTTTAAGGCCCTTGCCGCCGGCGACGATGATGTCCGCTTCTTCCACGTTGACAAAGTCCGTCGCGTCCTTGCGGTAGCCCAGCACCTGGACGCGCTGGTCCAGCATGTCGGCGCTGACCGGCACGGCGATGATCTTGCCCGCCCGGGAGGCGTCCTTGGGCAGCATGCGGCTGGATTTGGGCCGCACCGTGGCCATCTGCGGCCGGTGGTCCGGGGTCTTGATGGTGGCCATGATGTTGCCGCCGATGGCCGGCCGGGTCTGCAGCAGGTTGCCCGTGCCTTCTTCGATATCCAGTTCGGTGCAGTCTGCGGTCAGTCCGGCGTTGACCTTGATGGCCAGGTAGGGCATCAGGGTGCGCCCCGAAGAAGTCGCGGCGGCCAGGATGATGCTGGGCTGGTAGGTCTTGATGATGCGGGCCAGCACCTTGGCGTAGGACTCGCATACGAAATTTTCCAGACGGGAATCCTGGATGGAATACACCTCGTCGGCGCCGCGCTGGATCAGTTCTTCCATGGCCGCCTGGCTGACCTTGTCGCCGATCAGCACCGACGCCAGTTTGGTTTCCAGCTTGTCCGCCAGCTTACGCCCTCGGGCCAGCAGTTCAAAGGAGACATCCTTCAAGCGCCCGTTGTGCTGTTCCGCAATCGTCCATACAAAACTCATGCTTGGGATCTCCTTATAAAACGCTTTTTGCTTCCAGGAAGGCCATCAGCTGGTCCACGGCGCTGGCTACCGCGTCGTCGTCGCCGGCTTTGACCACCGTGCCGCCCCGGGTAACCTTGGGGGTATCGATCTTGACCACCTTGGTCGGCGAGCCCTTCAGGCCCAGCGCGGTGGGTTCCAGTTCCATGTTTTCCGTGCTGAAGACGGGAATCGTCAGCTGCCGGGCGTTGATCTTGCCCCGCAGGGTCGGCAGGCGGGGCGAAGCGATTTCCTTGACCACCGTCAAAAGGCAGGGCACGGGCAGGGACAGAATCTGGTAGCCGTCCTCGACCAGGCGCTCCAGCACGATGCGGCCGTCCTGGACGGTTTCGATCTTGGCCACGTAGGTGGCCACCGGAAGGTCCAGCCAGGAAGCGATGCCCGGACCGACCTGGGCGGTGTCGCCGTCGGTCGCCCGTTCGCCGGCGATGATCAGGTCGTAGGCGCCGATCTTCTTGATCGCCTGGGCCAGGGTGTACGAGGTGGCCCAGGTATCCGAACCGCCGAACTTGCGGTCCGAAACCAGGATGGCGTCGTCGCAGCCCATGGCGACGGCTTCTTTGAGGGCTTTGACCGCCTGGGGCGGTCCCATGGAAAGTACGGTGACCGTGCCGCCGTACTGTTCTTTCAACCGGAGCGCCGTTTCCAGCGCGTAGAGATCCAGCGGGTTGACGACGGTCTCGACGCCCGCCCGGATGACGGTGCCCGTCTCGGGATCCATTTTGACGTTGCTGGTCTCCGGTACTTGCTTGATGGGTACAATGATTTTCAAAAAAACCTCCAAGGGTCCCGCGGGACCAAGGGTCCCGGCCAGGATCGACGATCCTGGTCGGGGTTTCTTATGGAACGCCCCTATTCCTACCTTCCGGGGCGTTCCGGATAAGACTCGCTCTACTCTGAACTCAGAACAGGCCGGGGGCGAAGACGGTCATGATCAGCAGGCCGACGATACCCGCCAGGATGGCGTAGAGCGCCGCGGGAACCAGGTTGATGCGGATGATCTTTCCTTCCTTGCCCAGGACGCCCACGGTGGTGCTGGCGGCGACGACGTTGTGCACGCAGACCATGTTGCCCACCGCGCCGCCGAGAACCTGCAGGGCCACGATGACGACCCGGGACAGGGCCGCGCTGGTGGCCACTTCGTACTGGAAGGTGCTGAACAGGATGTTGGAGACCGTGTTGCTGCCCGCCATGAAGGCGCCGAGGATGCCGATGAAGGGCGCCACGAAGACCCAGACGGAGCTGAGCCCGGCCGCCGCCGCGGTGGAGAGGGTCTTGAGCATGTCCATGCTTCCGGTCGTATTGTTGCCGGAATTGCGCATGATGGCCACCATGGCGACGGCGAAGACCAGGGCGATGGTGGCGGGCACCATCTGCTTCAGGCTGTTGGACCAGGTTTCGCTGACCGTCTTCTTGTTCATTTTATGCAGGAAGATGGTGAGGATGGCCACCAGGGTAAAGGGTACCGTACCGGGCAGGTACAGGTACTGCAGGCTGTAGGCCAGCTTGGTGCCCAGGATGCCCTTCCACATGATGGTCAATTCCGGCCGGATCAGGATCTGCTTGAGTCCGATGGCGGGCACCCGGGTCACGACGAGGATCAGCGCCACCAGGACGTAGGGCAGCCAGGCCAGCAGGGTGTGCATCTGGGGCGTTTCGTCCTTCAGCTCGCCGGGTTCCACCGTACCGACCCAGTCGGCGCCCCACTGCTTGCGGTCCGGGAAGTCCCAGACGGTTTTGGGCAGCAGAAAGCCGGACTTGGCGGCGGGGATGACGATGATCAGGGCGATCAATGCGCCCAGCAGGGACGGAAGCTCGGGTCCGATGAAGATGGCGATCAGCAGGTAGGGGACAGCAAAGCTCAAACCCGCGAACAGGGCAAAAGGCGCGATGGCGAAACCGTCTTTAAAACTCTTCTTCCCGCCGAACAGCTTGGTCAGAATCAGGACGATCAGCAGGGGCAGGAAGATCCCGACCGCCGCATGGGTGATGGCCGTATAGACGCCGATCTCGTGGACGAAGGTCTCGAAGCTCCAGCCGTACTGGGTCAGCGCGGCGCGTACGCCTTCAGAGTCCAGCACCTTGGCCGCGCCGCCCAGGATGGGCGTGCCTACGGCGCCGAAACTGACGGGCATGCTGTTGCCGACCAGGGCCAGGATGGCGGCGGCCAGCGGCGGAAAGCCCAGGCTGACCAGCAGCGGTCCCGCCAGGGCGGCGGGGGTGCCAAAGCCGGCGGCGCCCTCGATGAAAAAGCCGAACAGTCCGGCGATGATGATCGCCTGCACCCGGCGATCCGGGCTGATGTTGTAGAAGGAGCCCTTGATCGCCCGGATGGCGCCGGAATGCTTCAGGGTGTTCATCAGCAGGATGGCGCCGAAGACGATGATCAGGATGTTGAAAGCGTCCAGCGCTCCCGAGACCGTGGCGCCCGCCAGCCACTGTAGGGGCATGCCCCAGGCAAAGGCCGCCAGGACCACCGCGAGTGCCCAGCCGAGGGGCATGACCCGCTTGGCGGGCCAGTTGAAGCCGGCCATCAGGATGACGACCAGCAGAATCGGGAGAGACGCCAGTAATGCTTGCATATAAGACTCCTTCGGATTCAGGGTATACACCGGCTTCGAGGGTACAATCGGGATTGTAGCTTCGATGTTTGTGTATGGGGGAATGGAGGTATGATATACCCGTAATCTGACTTTAGTCAA
>DYPP01000012.1:44078-48464 GCA_020719845.1 Treponema denticola
GAATCGGACATACGCGTATCCTCCTGCCTAAAGTATAAGCCCCGGGGCAGGAATTTTCAAATTTCCACCCCGGGGCTTACATTGGAAGGGTATTGACGCAGGCGCGGCGGCAGACCGGGCTCTAGCGCTGGATGCGGGCCGAGCCGCCTTTGGCAAAGGCTTCCACCTGGTCCAGGGTGGCCATGGTGGTGTCCCCGGGAAAGGTGGTGAGCAGGGCGCCGTGGGCCCAGCCGAGGGACAGAGCTTCTTCCGGCGGGCGGCCGTCGAGCAGTCCGTAGAACAAGCCCGCGGCAAAACCGTCGCCGCCGCCGACCCGGTCGTACACGTCCAGTTCGCGGGTGGGGGAGACGTAGCTTTTGCCGTCCAGCCAGAGCACGGCGCCCCAGGAATGGCGGTTGGTGGAACGCACTTCCCGCAGCGTGGTGGCCACCGCCTTGATGTTGGGGAAGTCCCGGACCACGCTTTCCATCATGCCGAAAAAGGCGCTGGGGTCCAGCTTGCTTTTGGATTCCACGTCCAGGCCCTTGAGCCCCAGGCCTTTCTGCAGGTCTTCCTCGTTGCCCACCAGGACGTCCACGTGGCGGACAATCCGGCGTAGCGTTTCGGCGGCCGCCGTGGCGGCGTCGGCGGCGGACAAGCCCCGGGAAGCCGCGGCCACCGCCCACAGCTTGGCCCGGTAGTTCAGGTCGAAGGAAACCACCGCGCCCGCCCGGCGGGCGGCCTGCATGGCTTCGATGACCAGCGCCGGGGTGGTTTCGGAGAGGGCGGAAAAGATGCCCCCCGAGTGGAACCAGCGCACGCCCCGGGCAAAGATGGCGTCCCAGTCGAAACTGCCGGGCTTCAGGTAGCCCGCGGCTTCGTTGGCCCGGTTGTAGAAGACCACCGGTGCCCGGACCCCCTGGCCGCGGTCGCTCCAGACGGTGGCCATGTTGGGGCCCCGCACGCCGTCGTGCGGGAAGCGGACGAAGTAGGGGCTGACCCCGGCGCGGCGCACGGCGTTTTCGACGCGTTTGCCGATGGGGTAATCGACGATGGCGCCGGCGATCGCCGTCCGCAGTCCAAAACAGATGGACAGATTGGCGGCTACGTTGTACTCGCCGCCGGAAACGTGCAGGTCGTAGGCGTCCGCCTCGGCGAAGGGGACGATACCCGGATCCAGCCGGGTCACCAGGGCGCCCAGGGCCAGCAGGTCGTGGGCGGCGCCCGCTGCGGGAATAAGGTTCAGTTTGGCCATCCCGGCACCTCCTTAAGCGTTGTACGTCGAAGCGCTGGTCGAGCCGCCCCGTCCGGTCCAGTTGGTATGGAAGAATTCGCCCCGGGGGCGATCGATGCGCTCGTAGGTGTGGGCGCCGAAATAGTCCCGCTGGGCTTGCAGCAGGTTGGCGGGCAGCCGTTCGCTGCGGAAGCCGTCGAAGTAGGTCAGCGCGCTGGTCAGCGCCGGTACGGCTACGCCGTTGGCGATGGCCGCGACGACCACCCGCCGCCAGGACGCCTGGGCTTTTTCCACCACCTGGTTGAAGAAGGGGTCCAGCAGCAGGTTTTCCAGGTTGGGGTTCCGGTCGAAGGCTTCCTTGATCTTGCCCAGGAAGGCGGAACGGATGATGCAGCCGCCGCGCCACATCAGGGCGATCCCGCCGTAGTTGAGCCGCCAGCCGTATTCTCCGGCGGCTTCCCGCATCAGCAGGTAGCCCTGGGCGTAGGAGACGATCTTGGCGGCGTAGAGCGCCTGCTTCAGGTCTTCGATGAAGGCCTTCTCATCGGCTACCGGTTTTTTGGCGGGTTTGGAAAAAGCGACCGAAGCCCGGACGCGTAGGTCCTTGGCGGAGGACACGATGCGGGCAAAGACGGCTTCCGCGATCAGCGTCAGGGGCACGCCGAATTCCATGGCGGCGATGCCGGTCCATTTGCCCGTGCCCTTCTGGCCGGCGGTGTCCAGGATTTTCTCCACCAGGGGCGATCCGTCTTCGTCCTTGTATCCCAGGATGTCCCGGGTGATTTCGATCAGGTAGCTGTCCAGCTCGCCCGTATTCCACTGGCCGAACACGTCGCCCATCCGCTCGGGGGACAGAGCCAGCACGTCCTTCATCAGCTGATAGGTTTCGCTGATCAGCTGCATGTCGCCGTACTCGATGCCGTTGTGCACCATTTTGACGAAGTGGCCGGCGCCGTTGTCGCCCACCCAGTCGCAGCAGGGCACGTCGCCGTCCACCTTGGCGGCGATGGCCTGCAGGATCGGCTTGAGCGCCGGCCAGGCCGCGGCGGAACCGCCGGGCATGATGGAAGGTCCGGTCAGGGCGCCCTCCTCGCCGCCGGAGACGCCGCTGCCCACGTACAGCAGGCCCTTGGATTCCACGTAGGCCGTGCGGCGCATGGTATCCTGGTAGTTGGAGTTGCCGCCGTCGACGATGATGTCGCCGGCTTCAAAGACCGCCAGCAGCTGTTCGATGGTGTCGTCCACCGCCTGGCCGGCCTTGACCATGATCATCGCCTTCCGGGGTTTGGACAGCGCCGCGGCAAAGTCCGCAACGCTATGGGCGCCGACGATTTTTTTGCCCCGCCCCCGGCCGGCGACAAAGTCGTCGACCTTGGCCAGGGTCCGGTTGTAGACCGCCACGGAAAATCCTCGGCTTTCCAGGTTGAGAACCAGGTTCTCCCCCATGACCGCCAGGCCGATCAGTCCGATATCCGCTTTTGCCATGCTCGCCTCCTCCTGTTGAGCTCTGTCCCCGATCCGGTACGGCCCTTCAGGCCGATCCGCGTATGATCAGCCCCGTGCCGAAGGTCCGGCCGGCCACGGGGCTGGCATATTCGATCCGGTTGCGTATCTGTTCAAAAATAAAAGCCCCCACGTCGCCGCCGCCGGGGGCGATGGTGGTCAACGGCGGGTTGACGAAGGCGCCGAAGGCGTCGTCGTCAAAGCCGATCAAGGCCAGGTCTTCCGGCACGCGAAGTTGCCGCAGGGACAGACCCCGCAGTAGGCCGAGGGCGATCTTGTCGTTGTGGCAAAGCACCGCGTCGGCGCGGCCTGAACCGATGCGTTCTTCCACCCGGTCCGCTGCGGCCAGACCTCCGGCAAACCCCTTCCCGGTACTCAGGACGGATTCGGCGGTAAATGCCAACCCTGCCGCAGCCAAGCCTTCCTTGAATCCCGCAAGCCGCTCGGCAGAGCGGAATTCCTCGATCAACAGCAGGGGGTGCTTTTTGCCCTTCTGCGCCAGGTAGCGGACCGCGTCGCGATACCCTGTGCGGCGGTCCAGGTGGACTGCGGGATAGGCGGTGGCTTGGGGCGGGTCGACCAGCAGGAAGGGGTACCCGCGCTCGTGCAGCTGGTCCAAGACGGGAGAGGTCGGGTTGTGCAGATTGGTGAAAACGACCAGCGCGTCGCAACGGGGGGCAACCGCGCCTATCGCGGCGGATTCCTGGGCATCCGAATCGGCAAACTGGACCAGCACGGCGTATCCGGCGGCGTTGAACAATTTGGAAACCACCTCGATCCGGGTCAGCGTGGTGTCGCTGGACACGGCGTTGGCGATGATGCCGATCAGCTGCTTCCGTCCGGACTGCAGGGCGCGGGCGTTGGGGTCCGGCCGGTAGCCCATGCGTTCCGCCACGGCGCGCACCTTGGCGCGGGTATCGGCGCGCACGTGGGCGCGGTCGTTGATCACCCGGGACACGGTGCGGGCGGAAACGCCGCAGGCCGCCGCTACTTCATGGATGGTTGGCATGTAAATGTCCTAAAATTGCCATCGATGGCAATCATGATCCGCACTGCTGAATTTGTCAAGCCGGTGGGGGGCGCGGCGCGAGCCAAGCGACTGGATTACCCGGTAATGACCGTTGACCCCGCCTTCACGCTGTATCCGGTACTTGGGCTGAAGCCCTGACCTGTCCTGGCGTTTATTGCACTTCCAGAAACGATCCCTCGCGCCGGGAGGATCGCCGCACTCAATCCCAGAATGCCAGGGAACAGTTTTCGCGGATGATGCGGTCCCTGGTTAGAAGCCGCTGTCCTTCGACCAGTGCCTGCGCGGTGATGAGCCTATCGAAAGGGTCCCTGGTCCATGAAAGCTGCACAGCCTTCGAGCAGACGTCAAGCCGGCGCCGGTCCAGGACACGAAGCTCCAGATCGCTACGGAGTTCTGCAAGTATAGTCTCGCCATCGAAGGCGATGCGGCCAATTTCAAATAGGTATTGCAGCTCGAGCAGTACCATGGGGCCTACAAAAAGGTCTTCGGTATCCAGTAGATGACGGGCGGTTTCGCCGAATAGTTCTGTTGAGCCGGCGTGCAGGAAGACCGCGCAATGGGTGTCGAGCAGCACTACAGCTCGCCATATATATCCCACCGGTACTATTGTTACCAGTGAAGAATGGAAAGCACTACGGCT
>DYPP01000087.1:0-4046 GCA_020719845.1 Treponema denticola
CTTTATTATGCCCAGCATCATTTCCGCTCTTTTTGCCTATCGAGGTTTTATCATCGGCAGTGTCGGCCGTGAGTTTCAGGCCCGGTACCGCAATTCGGTGCTGGGAGTGCTGTGGAGCCTGCTCAATCCCCTGGCCATGGTTGTCGTCTATACCGTTATCTTTTCCCAGATCATGCGGGCGCGGCTGCCGGGCTCGGATAGCTCCTTTGCCTACAGCATCTATCTCTGCGCCGGTATTTTCTCGTGGGGCCTGTTTGCCGAGATCATCCAGCGCGGCCAGAACGTCTTTCTTGAAAATGCCAATCTCCTGAAAAAACTCAGTTTCCCCCGCCTGTGCCTGCCGGTCATCGTCATCTGTACCGCCCTGCTCAACTTTGTCATCATCTTTACCCTGCTGCTGGCCCTGATCCTGCTGATCACCGGCAGGCTGCCGGGCTGGCCGCTGCTGGGGCTGGCGCCGGTGCTGCTGCTGGAGGTCACCTTTGCCATCGGGCTGGGGGTGAGCCTCGGGGTGCTCAATGTCTTTTTCCGGGACGTGGGCCATTTTTTCGGGATTGTCCTCCAGTTCTGGTTCTGGGCCACCCCCATCGTTTATCCGGCCGCCATTATCCCCGAACAGTTTCGCTGGGTACTGCAAGTCAATCCCATGACCCCGCTTATCGGCGCCTGGCAGACGGTCCTGGTCAACGGCCAGTGGCCGGACTGGCGCTCGCTGTTGTGGGTGCTGCCGCTCAGCCTCCTGCTCTGCGGGCTGGCCCTGCGCCTGTTTCGTGACCATGCCGGTGAAATGGTGGACGAACTCTGATGGGCGCCATCGAGGTCACCAATCTGGGCAAGGCCTACCGCAACTATGCCGGCCGCTGGTCGCAACTGGCGGAATGGCTGCTGCCCTTTACCGGTATTCGCCACACGGCCCACTGGGTCTTGCGCGACCTGAATTTTTCGGTACAGCCGGGTGAGGCGGTGGGGATTGTCGGGATCAACGGCGCCGGCAAAAGCACCCTGCTCAAGCTGATCACCGGCACCACCCTGCCCACCACCGGACAGGTGCATATTAACGGCCGGGTGGCCGCCCTGCTGGAGCTGGGCATGGGATTTCATGCCGATTTCACCGGCCGCCAGAATGTGTTCATGACCGGACAGCTCCTGGGCATGAACACCGAGGAGATCAACCGGCTCATGCCCGAGATCGAGGCCTTTGCCGAGATCGGCGCCTACCTTGACCAGCCCCTGCGCGTCTACTCCAGCGGCATGCAGGTGCGGCTGGCCTTCAGCGTGGCCACGGCCCGGCGGCCGGATATCCTGATTGTGGACGAGGCCCTGTCGGTGGGCGATGCCTATTTTCAACACAAGAGTTTCGGGCGCATCCGTGAATTCGGCAATGGAGGCACCACCCTGCTCATCGTCTCCCATGACCGGCAGGCCATTCAAAGCCTGTGCAACCGGGTAATCCTGCTCGACGGCGGCACGATCCTGCGGGAAGGGGAGCCGGAGGCGGTGCTTGATTATTACAACGCCCTGCTGGCCGGCCGCCAGAATCAGGCCGTGGAGCAGATTGCCCATGAGGACGGGCGGATGCGGACCATCTCCGGCACGGCCGAGGCGCGAATCAGCAGAATCGGACTCCATAACGCCGACGGCGAAAAGGTCAAATCGGTGCGCGTGGGCGAGCAGATCGAACTGCGGGTCGAGGTGGACATCAACACCGATCTGCCGGAGCTGATCTTCGGCTATCAGATCCGCGACCGGCTGGGCCACGTGGTCTTCGGCACCAATACCTTTTATCTCGATGCCGGACTCCATGATCTGCGGCGCGGCGAGGTGGTGCGCTACAACCTCTTCTTTGCCGCCGACCTCGGCCCGGAATCCTATTCCATCAGCACCGCGCTGCACGCCTCCAATTCCCATGTCATCGCCAACTATGAATGGCAGGACCTGGCGGTGATGTTCACGGTGGTCAATACCGACTGCCCCCCTTTTGTCGGCACCGCCTGGCTGCCGCCGCGCCTGGAGTATTCCCGTGACTGATCAGCAATTTTATTCCGCCTTTACCGACCGCCATCGCGGCCCCCGCGAACTGGTCAGCTCCCGCCTGAAGGCCGATTATCTTCCCCTGCTTACGCTTCTCGGCCAATGGTTTCCGGCGGGAGAGGCACTGGATCTGGGCTGCGGACGGGGTGAATGGCTGGAAATCCTCAAGGATTGCGGGCTGGCCGCGCACGGTATTGATCTTGACGAGGCGATGCTGGCCGGCTGCCGCGAACAAGGTCTGGGCGTGACCCACGAAGACGCCCTGAGCGCCTGCCGGGGCGCAACCGATGAAAGCCAGGTGCTGGTCTCGGCCTTTCATCTGGTGGAACATCTTCCCCTGGAGGCTGTGCGGGAACTGATCGAGGAGGCCCGGCGCGCCCTGAAGCCGGGCGGGTTATTGATCCTGGAAACCCCCAATCCGGAGAATCTGGTGGTCGGCACCAGCGGTTTTTTTCTCGATCCCACCCATCAGCGCCCGATCCCGCTGCATCTGCTGATCTTTCTGGCCGAATACGCCGGCTTTGCCCAGGTCAAGGTGCTGCGGCTGCATGAGGCGCCGGGGCTTGCCGGAAAAACCACCCTGACCCTGCTGGACGTGCTGGGCGGGGTCAGCCCCGACTACGCGATCGTGGCGCAAAAGGCCGGCAGCGACGAGCAGATGACAATCACCGCCCAGACCCTGGCCGAAAAAAAGGGCCTGACCCTGGAGGCACTGGCCTGGAAATATGACCGCCAGAAAGAGACCCGCCTGGAGCAGGCGGAATCACGAGCCCTGTGTGCGGAAGAAGAATTGCGATCCCTGCTCACCAGCCGTTCCTGGCGGCTGACCCAGCCCCTGCGAGACGGGACCCAGCGCCTGCGCCGCCTGCGTGCCGAAACCAGCGGGACGCCGGGCACGGGCAGGCGATATGGGGAAGCGTTGGCATCCGGGCTGGCCGCCCTCAAGGAAGGGATGGCCCCGGTTCAAGCGGCCCTCCGGGAACACATTCGCGTCCGGCTTTACCGGTTTCCCCGACTGAAGGCCTTGTTATCAACCCTGTTCTGGAAGGCGACAGACCCCCAAACGGATGATCTGCCCCTCTCAAAAGAGGAGTCCAAAACCGGACATCTCACGGCCCGCACCCGCCACGTCAAGGCGGAGTTGCTGGCCGCCGTCCGACGCCACCGGAAGGAGAAAAAGTGATGCGTGTTGTTCTTGATCTCCAGGAGGCGCAAGGGGACGGGCGATTTGGCCGCAGCAGCCACATTGCCCGCGCCTTAGCCCTGGCCATTGCCCGCAACCGGGGCCGTCACGAGGTTCTCATCGTCCTCAATGATCTTTTCCCCAACACCATTGAACCCCTGCGCGCCCTTTTTGACGGAGTCCTGCCCCAGGAAAACATCCGCATCTGGTCCGCCCCCGGCCCGGTACGCGCCTGCGACAACGCCAACTCCTGGCGCCGGAAGATCGCCGAACGAATCAGGGAATCCTTTCTGGCCGGTCTTCAGCCCGACATTGTCCATCTTTTTGGGCTATTCTCGGGCTACGCAGATGACGCGGTCACAAGTATCGGGGTCTTTGCCCCTTGGCTGCCGACCTCGGTCATGCTGAACGAACGCCCGGAGCCGCCGGTATCCGCTTCCGACGCTCCCCTTTTGGCAGATCACCTGGCAGCGAAAACCGGGCATCTGGGCCGGGCGGCAATCTCTCTGGCGCTTACAGCCGCACCCCAAGGATCAGGAGCTTCTAACGTCGTTCCCTATGAAATTCTTGATACCGCCGGAACCGGCCAGAATCACGGAGAACTCGGGACCGAGCCCATGGGCGCCCCCATCTGGGAGCTGCGCGCCCAGCGGGCCCTGGCCATTTTCATGAGTGTAACGCAATCGTCACAATCCAGAAACGAGTTTGAAGATCAACAGGCTCGACACAACGCACTTCTATCCGCCATCGCCCCTTATATTCCACCCGGCGTCCAAGAGTCGGATCTGACACGCATTGCCGGAGCCATTGCCGCCAATGACATGACTGGCGG
>DYPP01000087.1:4146-11939 GCA_020719845.1 Treponema denticola
CGGCAGGGGCGGCAGATACTCATCGATGTGTCCGCCATTGTCAAGCTCGACGCCAAAACCGGCATCCAGCGGGTCACCCGCAGTATCCTCAAGGAATTTTTGATCCACCCGCCGGCCGACTGCCGGGTAGAACCGGTCTTTGCCAGTCCCACCAGTCAGGGGTATCGCTACGCCCGCCATTACCGGGCAAGCATCCTTGGACAAGACGAGAGCAGATCCAACGACGAAATTCAGTGGCACCCCGGAGACATCTTTCTGGGCATGGATCTCCAGCACAAGACCTTGATCAACCAGCGCGCTTTTCTGCTGCAGCTTCGCCGCGACGGGGTCCGCGTGCTTTGTGTTGTTTATGACCTGCTGCCCATCCTCCAGCCGCAGTTTTTTGCCCTTGAACCTGATCTCCACACCCGGTGGCTGGAGACCGTGACCGAATTTGACGGCGCGCTCTGTATCTCACGAGCGGTGGCGGATGAACTGATGGTCTGGTTAGAGGCCCATGGACGGCCGCGGCTTCGGCCCTTTGAGGTGAGCTGGTTTCATCTGGGCGCCGATATCGAAAACTCGGTACCCAGCGCCGGCATTCCCAGTCAGGCAGCAACGGTATTTGAAAGGCTGGGCAAAGCGCCCGGATTTTTAATGGTCGGCACCGTGGAGCCGCGCAAGGGCCATCAACAGACGTTGACCGCCTTTGAACAGCTCTGGCAGCAAGGCGTGGACGCCACTCTGGTCATTGTCGGCAAACAGGGCTGGAAGGTGGAATCCCTGGTGACCCGGCTCCGCCGTCACCCGGAAGCCGGCAAGCGGCTGTTCTGGCTCTCGGGCATCAGCGACGAATTTCTGGAAAAGCTCTATGGGGCGGCCACCTGTCTGATTGCCGCCAGTGAGGGGGAAGGATTTGGATTGCCGCTCATTGAGGCGGCGCGGCGCGGGCTGCCAATCATCGCCCGTGATCTGCCGGTGTTCCGGGAGGTGGCGGGCAGCCATGCCTTCTATTTTGAGGGCCTGGACGCGGACTGCCTGGCGGCGGCAGTGCAGCAATGGCTGACCCTGAAGGCGGCTGGAACGGCGCCGCCTTCATCAGGCATGCCCTGGCTGACCTGGGTTGCCAGCACCGCCCAGCTGAAGGACCGGATCTTCAACAATACCTGGTACCAACAGTGGACTGTCGGCGATCCCGCCTGCATGCCGGAACCACTACCGGCAAAATCCGGGGCGGTGAATGAACTGGCAGCCATCAAGGCCTCCACCTCCTGGCGGCTGACAGCGCCGTTGCGGGCCATAAGCCGGCTGGCCCATTCCCTCATGGAGGCCCGCCGGCAAGAACAACCGCCTTCGCCAATTGCCGTTTCCCGCGACGCGGCCCCGGTCGTTCTCAAGCCCCGTTATCCGTTGCGGGATGCCTGGTATGACAGTGAGCAGCCCGAGGTATCGCTGATCGTGCTGAATCTCAACAAACCCAACATGACCCTGGCCTGTCTCGACTCGCTGTGGGAGCATAGCGAGGGCTACCGGTATGAAATCATCCTGGTGGATAACGGGAGCGAACCAATAAAATTCCGGCAACTGGAACCGGCAACTGCTGGTGCGCGCCTGCTCCGCCTGGAGGTCAACCGCTTTTTCGGCGAGGGCAACAACCTTGGCTTCGAGGCCTCACGCGGCCGTTATGTGATCTTTCTGAACAACGACATCACCGCCAACCCGGGATGGCTGGCGCCGCTGATCCGGCGCCTGGCCGCTGATCCGGGGATCGGCGCCGCCGGCCCCATGCTGATTTCTCCCGACTACCGCCTGCAGGAGGCCGGCGGCGAGATCCGCCTGGACGGCACGGACAACCGGTATGGCCGGGACGGCGACCCCGATGATCCCGAATACGGAACGCCAAGGGATGTCATGTATGTTTCAGCGGCGGCCATCGCCATGCGCCGGGAGACATTCGCCCAGGCCCTGGGCTTTGACCTCTGTTTTGAACCGGCCTACTACGAAGACTGCGATCTCTGCCTGAAAATCAAACAGATGGGCCTGCGGGTCATCTATTGCCCGGAGTCGCGCATCACCCATCATGAAAACGCCACCACCCTTGAATTGGACGCCCAACTCCGGCTCAACTCCCTCATTCCCCTCAATCGGGAACGTTTCCTCACGCGCTGGCGGCCGGTACTGGCCGGAGACACACCAACCGTTCCGGGACTGATTCCACCGCCGGCCGGGCCGTCGCAACATCGGGAAGGCGCGCCGTCCATCCTGTTGTACACGCCGCACAATCTGGTGCCGGGTGGCGGTGAACGCTACCTGCTCACCATTGCCGCCGGGCTGGCCGACATTGCCAATGTCACCCTGGCGACAGAGCATCCCTTTTCGCGGCTGCGTCTGCTGACCATGGGACGGGAACTCAGCCTGAACCTCAATGACGTCCGGATCATGCCCCTGGCCCAGGCGCTGGAATCCGCCGCCTACGACCGGGCCATTGTCATGGGCAACGAGGTTCTCCCATCCATTCCGGGGCCGGCACGACAGAACATCTTTCTCTGCCAGTTTCCCTTTCCCGCGTCCGCCGCAATTCTGAAGGAGCGCGCCAGGAACGGGGATTCTTACGAACAGGTGGTGGTCTACAGTCCCTTTGTCAAACACCACTACCAGGAGGCCATCCGTAAAACCGGCCGGGACGTACCGAAGATCACGGTTATCAGCCCGCCGGCGGTCCTGGCGCCCATCAGGAGTCCGGACGCGGTGAAAAAACCCATGGTGCTGGGGGTGGGCCGGTTCTTTACCGGCGATCACGCCAAGCGGCATGATCTCATGATCGAGGCCTTCCGCGAGCTGCACCTGCTGCGGCCGGAGGCCGAACTGCATCTGGCCGGTTCACTGAATGCGGAGGCCGCCTTCCGCGCCTATTTCCTCGAACTGCAGGAAAGAGCGGAAGGGTTGCCGGTCTTCTTCCATCCCAACGCCTCCCCTGAACAACTTACTCGGCTCTACGCCGATGCTTCACTCTACTGGCACCTTGCCGGCTATGGCGTGGATGAGACCATCGAGCCCCAATGCTGCGAACACTTCGGCATCACCGTGGTCGAGGCCATGTCGGCCGGCTGCATCCCGCTGATTGTCAACCGGGGCGGGCCGCCGAAAACCGTCCGCGACGGGGTGACCGGCTACGTTTTTGAATCCCTGGAAGAACTGGTGGAGCGTAGCGCCAGCATTCTTGCCCTGCCGCCCGATGATGCCGGAATCACGGCCATGCGCGCCGCCGCCATCACGGACGCCGGCCGCTATAATGAGGAAGATTTTGTGGCAACCTTTCGCGCCCTGCTGGGACTCTCCGCCGAGAAATAATTCCAAGAGACTCTACTGACTGCCGTTTTCAGTTCACACGCCGTTTCCCTGCCATCACGCAACGGGCTGATAAAAGTTGACAAAATGCGCCGGTTGACTGCGCACCAAATCAAAGGCGAGATCGAGAAAGACGTCCTTGCCCCGCATTCTCTGGTTGAAATGAGAGACAATGACGTCACCCAGATAAGAATAGAGGTCAAGCAGCGGCAGGGGAAACTGACAGCCCTGGCAGATTGTCCCCTGCCGGAGAAAATCATCCACCGTATCCATGGCGGCCAGTTGCCCGGACTTCTTCAGTGCCGCCAACAAATGATGCCCGGCGACATCACGACGGGACGCGCGCATCTTCGGGCCGTTCCAAATGTCGGCAAAACTTGTGCCCCCAGGGGTTACGGTGCCGAAATCCCAGTCCGATTCCCATGGCGCGCAACAGGGGGAAAGACTGCCGTCGGCATTGATCACCGAATAAAAATAGTGCCAGCCACAGCTCAACTCCGGACGCGTAACAATGGAACCGGGAACAAAGGGTTTGGCTCTCTGCGCAAAGCAGTCCTCCAGGATTTCCCCTTCCCGGTAGGTGGGCAGGAATTCCTGGCGCATCGCTTCGGTCAACCCTGCCTCCCGGCGCACGAATTCAATTCCCCGCTCGGCGCAGAAGCCGCGCGCCGCCTCAATCTCAGTTTCATTAAAGCGAAAGACCAGAAAATTCCAGACAATCTCCGTCGCCGCCCCCAGCCGGTCACGGGCCGCCGCCAGCCGCAGGAGATTGTCCCGGGCCAGTTCAAAACGGCCCCGCACCCGGTAACGGCCATAGGTCTCCTGACTGAAGCCGTCAATGGAGGCCTCAATACGGTCAAGACCGGAAGTCATCAGCTCCTCGATTGTTTTATCACTCAGGGGCAGGGATAAATTGGTGTGGATGTCAACAGCGACATCCCGCTCCACCAGCTTGCGAATGAAAGAGCTTAGATGGGGATTCAGCAGTGGCTCACCCCAGTTATAGAGATGGACAAAAAAAAGAAACTCTCCCAATTCAGCCAGGATGGTATCAAAAATTTCCGGGCTCAGCAGGGTCCTGCGAGAGCGGTAATAATCGCGCCCCTGTCCAACTAAGCCGGCATTCTCCAGGCCGGTAGGGCACGCCGGGCATTGCAGTTGACACAGAGATGAGGGATCGAGAAGCAACACAAATGGCCGGGAGCGGACCACCTCAACCCGCTGGGCCCGTTCATAATGGGCCAGCAAAAAATTTTCAAAGGCGGGACGGGACTGTTTTCTCGGCCGCAGGGACATCAGGACATCTCCGGGGGGTGCGAAAAAGGACGTCGGGCACTGATAATATAGGCGTAGAAGGGAACAGCGGGATCAGCGGACGGCAGCTCCGGCCAGTAAAACCCGGCGGGAAGCCAGGGCCGGTCATGCACCACGATATTCTCAAACCCGGCCTCCCCGAGCCGGGCGACAACATCCGCCTCGCAGAACAGACGCATCTCCAGGGTGGCCCCCTCTCCACCGTGAAAAACCGGGTTATCATAGGTCTCCAGGATACCGGCCCGGGTGCGGTTCACCAGAATTTTCCGCCCCTGGAAGGGAAGGATTTCATACTCATGCAGATTCGGATAATGTTCCACGGTTTTTGACCCATGGGTAGTGGGGACGCTGAACACCAGTACCCCGCCCGGCTTCAGAAGTAACCGCAGATTATCAAATCCCTGCTGCAAGGGCGGCAGAATATGCTCAAAGACATCAGAGCTGATGACAAAATCATATTTTCGTTGCTGCTCCATGGCCGGTTGTTGAATATCCAACCGCGGATCCCGGTCATAAAAGGTGTTTTCATACCTGAATTTCTCCGCGAGCAGGCCCGCGTACCGGGGCCAGTCACTCATCCCGAGACCAGTGATTTTTCTCTGCCGCGGCCATTTGCGCAGACATTCATAGCCGTCATAACCGATCAGCCCGCCCAGCACATGAATAATTCCCCGAAAACGGGCATTGGATCCGCACATCGAGCAGAGCGCCAGTTCCCGATGAAACCGGCTGCTCTCCAGCCGGTTTTTTTCGCCGCAGATATTGCAACGATAGTCAATAATCTCGATTTCCGGGGGCAACTTCATCATTAATCCTTTCTCTTTCCAGTGGACCCGCCTTAACCACGGACGATTCACGAAGCAACCGATCCTCAATCATGCGGCGCACGACATCCGGCATGGCTAAAGTAGCCTTCCAGCCCAGGCGCCGGGCGGCACGGCCGGGATCGGCCCTGACAATCATGATATCGGCGGGACGGAGCAACCCGGAATCAGCCACCGTGTACTTCCGCCAGTCCAGCCCGAAAAAGGCAAAGGCCTGCTCCACGAACTCACGCAGGGCAAAGGTCTTGCCGGTGGCCAGGATACAGTCCTCCGGTTCATCCTGCCGCAGCATTTTCCACATGCCGTCAACATACTCGGGAGCCCACCCCCAGTCTCGCTGGATTTCGATATTACCCAGGCGCAGCTCGGAGGCTCGGCCGGCGGCAATGTCAACGACGGTACGGATAATCTTGCCGGTTACAAACTGATCCGGGCGCAGAGGGGACTCATGGTTGAACAGGATGGCTGAGCAGGCATGAATGCCATAGGCCTCTCGATAAATCCGGGTCTGCCAGAAGGAAGCGGCCTTGGCTGCAGCATAGGGGCTGCGGGGTTGAAACGGCGTGTCTTCGGTGGCCACCTCTCCACCGGTATCGCCGAAACAGTCCCCGGACGAGGCATTGAGAAAGCGAACCGGCAAGCCAAGGACACGCACTGCCTCCAGCAGATTCAGACAACCGACGGCCGTGCCGGTAAAGGTCTCCTTTGGTCTCGCAAACGAGTGGCCCACCGAACTCTGGCCGGCAAAATGATAGATCTCACTTGGAGCCAGGGACTCCAGAAAAGCCTGAACCCCATTATCATCCTCAAGGGCAAGGGTTTTCACCAAGACCTGTCCGGTGGCAGTCACGCCCAGCCGGTGAAGATTGTCAAGAGCGCTGTCCGGGGCTGCGGACCGGGTGGTTATCACTACACGGCAGCCTTTTTCCAGGAGCAACTTCGTTAAATAGGCACCATCCTGACCGCTGCCGCCGGTGATAAGTGCCATTTTCCGCCCGCTGTCCGACTGCTTTTTCATAACCCACCTCCTCCCGGACGCCGAAGGCCTTATTCACGGGGTTCAAACACGGAAAAACCGCTGGTTCGGCACAGATGATCACGGACGGCCTCCTGAAGGTCATGCCGGATCATCTCCGTGACCATCTCCTCAAAGGTAATCCGCGGCGACCAGCACAGATCCTGGCGGGCCTGTGCAGCATTGCCAAGCAGGGATTCCACCTCGGCAGGCCGGAAATAGCGGGAATCGATCTCTACCAGACAGTCACCGGGCTGAACCCGCAGACGAACATCAATGCCGGGAGGACACAAAGCCGGCAATCGATCCGCATCGACTCCTGCTACAATACCCTTTTCCGCGAGGCCCTCTCCCTGCCACTCCAGGGTAATACCCAGTTCACGGGCTGAAATATCGACGAAATCACGGACTGAATGCTGCCGGCCGGTGGCGATAACGTAATCCTTCGGCACCTTCTGTTGCAGCATCAGCCATTGCATCTCCACATAATCCCTGGCATGTCCCCAGTCCCGCCGAGCATTGAGATTCCCAAGATATATTATTTTTTGCATACCGATGGCGATCCGGGCCAGTCCCCGGGTAATTTTGCGGGTAACAAAGGTTTCCCCGCGCAGCGGCGATTCATGATTGAAAAGAATGCCGTTACAGGCATACATGCCATAGGCCTCCCGGTAATTAACGGTAATCCAGTAAGCATACAGCTTAGCACAGGCGTAAGGGCTGCGGGGATGGAAAGGGGTCGACTCGGTCTGGGGGGACTCATGAACCTTGCCGAAGAGCTCGGAGGTCGAGGCCTGATAGAATCGGCTTTTTTTTCCCATGCCAACGGTGCGTAGCGCCTCAAGTAATCGCAGAGTGCCGAGGGCATCGGAGTTGGCGGTGTATTCCGGAGACTCAAAGGAAACCTTGACATGGCTCTGGGCGGCCAGATTGTATATCTCGTCCGGCTCGACCTTTTGAATAATCTGGATGAGGTTGGTGGAATCGGTCATATCTCCATAGTGGAGAAAAAAATGGGAGTTTTCCTCATGGTGACCTTGATACAGATGATCGATCCGGCCGGTATTAAACATGGAGGAACGCCGCTTGACCCCATGGACTTCATACCCGCGCTGCAACAAAAATTCAGCAAGATAGGCACCATCTTGCCCGGTTACACCGGTAATAAGAGCTTTTTTCATATCCACCCTTCTGGTTAAAATTATCAAAACGGCCCGCTAAGGCAATTTACTCATTATTCAATTCTGCCAAATTGTTTTTCATGCGAAACGGCAGCGCCATCGGTCATACACTCATCTCCCCGTGCGTACCTG
>DYPP01000182.1 GCA_020719845.1 Treponema denticola
CTCCTCTGCGCCTCGCCGGGTGGCCCCGGGCGGTTGCCCACCCGGGGCTCCCACAGATCCGGACGTGCCCGTTTAGGGCATCCGGCTCCTCGGGTAGCAGCTTCGCTACGCATGGGCTCCGAAGAGCTTAAGCTGTTTGCCGAAGACTGATTTTGTCACTCTCGGCAACGGGAGGGGAAGACGTTCGAGCATCTTGTTGAAGCGCTTCCACGTCATTTGCGCCTTGTGTGAGCGCCGATCCAGCCACTTCCGCCAGAGGCGTCGGACTTGGTACCGGAGTTCATTGAGCGCCTTCCAGTTCCCCGTGATCCCGTAGTACTGGTCGTGACCCTTCAGGGCCACGGACAGCTTGTCGCGCTGTTCCTCCACGCAGCAGTGCCGATTCTTTTGGCACCACTCGCCGATCCTCTTGATCGTGCGTCGAAAGCGGCTGGCGGCGGTCTTCCGTTGGACCACCCAGTTTCCCTTCCGGGAGCGACCCCAGAAGTGGGTGAAACCGAGCAGGTCGAACGTGCCCGGCTTGCCGCCGGACTGCCGGTCAGGATGCCGGAAGTTGACGAGCCGAGTCTTCTCCGGGTGGAGCGCCAGCCCGAAGCGGGCCACCCGACCGTACAGGGCCTTGAGCACTCGCTGAGCGTCGTGTTCGTCTTCGCAGGCGATCACGAGATCGTCCGCATAGCGAATCATGAAGCTCTTGCCCCGCAGCCGCGGTCGGACTTCCCCGACAAACCATTCATCCAGCACGTGGTGCAGGAAGATGTTCGCCAGGATCGGCGAGATGACCCCACCTTGGGGCGTCCCTTCGTCGGGATGGCTCAGCTCTTCGTCCTCCAGTACCCCTGCCTTCAACCACTTGTCGATCGTGCGGCGCAGCACGCCATCGCGTACCCGCCGGTCGAGGAAGCTCCGTAGATGGCCGTGGTCGATCGTGTCGTAGAACGACTTGATGTCCACGTCCAGCAGCCATCCGCCGCCCATCGCCATGAGGTTGTCCCACAGGGCTTGCAGCGCTTGGTGTGCCGACCGCTTCGGCCGGAACCCATAGCTGAAGTCATGGAAGTCCTGCTCGTACACCGCCTCCAGGGTCATCGCCACCGCGCGCTGCAGGACTTTGTCCTCAAACGTCGGAATGCCGATCGGACGGGTCTTCCCGTCCCCCTTGGGGATGTGTACACGGCGCACCGGTGGAGCGTAGTACGTGCCCGCCTTGAAACGCTCCAGCAGGTCCTGGAGATTCGCCTGCAGTTCGGTCGCGTACACCGCCGCCGTCTGCCCGTCGACACCGACCGCCCCGCTTTTCCGCGTGCGGCGGTAGGCTTCCACGAGGAACAACTCGTCGATGTGGTGAGCGAGGGTGGTCAGCTCCATCTCCGGGTGCTGCCTCGCCAACTCCGCTATCCGCCTGAGTCTTGTAGAGACCGATCCAAGCCCCCAAGTGCCCATGGTCTTTCCCTCCTGCGGTCCTACTACCCGACACCCGCCGTCCCCTTCGCCGGGTCCCGCTGGGGGCGGTTCCCCGACTGCACCGGTACAATGCAGGTGCTCCGACTCCCTGTCGCCCATCCCTTGGTGCTCAGTCGCCTTCGCACCAAGGTACCGTCGTCGCGTCCCATCCTTCGCTCCCGCCGGTGGCTGGACGCCTGCGGCCGGCGGGCCCGGGGTCATTGGCACGGCGCCCCGCAACGCCGCGTTCCACGACGGGAACGACAGGATCTCGCACGTTCCCGGGAGTCCCCGCTGCGTACATGCCCTGGGCCGAAGACCCCGGTGGGGGCGAGGCGCCTTGCCGTTCGTCCGCCTCGCTGCTGCCTTCCGCTGCCGCAACAGAGTCGGCCCCCACGATCCATCGCACTTTCGGGGCTTGCCCCCACAGCCTGCACGCTCGCTGTCTACGCTTCGCAGCCCGGGTTGCCCCGGCACCACGCAAGACTCGCTTCCGGCTGCTGGCCAGCTTTGCCGGGTGGGATTGGTTGCCCACCGGGACTCTCCACGAGGTTTCCGCTTCGCTTCCCTACATCTGCTTCCTCCTCGTCCGAGTTGTCGTGTCGCAA
>DYPP01000013.1:0-3807 GCA_020719845.1 Treponema denticola
ACGATATTAAGGTAGCTGTCCCGTAACTCCCTGAGTTACGGGACAGCCTCAATTAATACCTATCGGTCAATTGAAACGGCAACCGGCCATTTCCAATGACCCCTAGTCCCGGTCGTAGAGCAGCTGGGTCAGGGACGGAACGTCGGGGGCGGCCCGCAGGGCGGCGCGGAAATCCGCGTCCAGCAGCAGGCGGGCCAGCTTGGACAGGATCTTCAGGTGGTTGGCCGTATCGTTGCGCGGTCCGGCCATGATGAAGATCAGGTCCACCGCCTCCCCGTCGGGCGAATCGAAGGGCACCGCCGCCGCCAGCCGGATGAGCCCCAGCAGGGTTTCCGACAGCTGATCGCTCAGGGCGTGGGGAACGGCGACGCCGGAACCGATGCCGGTGGAAGCCATCCGCTCCCGGGCCAGTATTTCTTCCAGCAGCTTGACCTTGTCCGCTATTTTTCCGCTGCGGTGCAGCGTGTCCACCGCCGCGACCAGCGCGGCGTTCTTATCCGCCGCCGCAACCCCGACTTCGGCGCAGGAAGTATGCAGAATAGCGTGAAAATCGGTCATCCTGTCGCTCCTTGAGTCCATTGAGCATCCGGCCGCAATCGGCTATTTTAGATGCTCGTCAGTATCAGGTCCCGGCCCTTGACTTGTCAAGTTGTTCTACCGGATTCGGGACCGGCAAACTACGCCCAAGGAGTCCCCCATGGTACAGGAACTGCAAAAGAATCCCCTCTGGCACGGCCGCCGCGGCCCCCTCGTGCTGGTCATCATGGATGGCGTGGGGTACGGAAAATACCGCGAAGGCGACGCCGTGGCCGACGCCCGCATGGACAACCTGGAAGCCATCAAGGCCCAGAGTCCCCACGTCCAGCTCAAGGCCCACGGCACCGCCGTCGGCCTGCCCTCGGACGAGGATATGGGCAACAGCGAAGTTGGGCACAACGCCATCGGCTGCGGCCGGGTTTTTGACCAGGGCGCGTCCCTGGTTTCCCGGTCCATCGAGTCGGGGGCGCTTTTTTCGGGCCGTACCTGGCAGGAAGTGACGGCGAACGTCAAGAAGTCCGGCGGCGCCCTCCATTTCATCGGTCTGTTCTCCGACGGCAACGTGCACAGCCACCTGGACCACCTGAAGGCCATGGTCCGTCATGCCAAGGAAGACGGAGTGGCCACGGTACGCCTGCACATCCTCTTCGACGGCCGGGACGTGGGCGAGACCAGCGCCCTGGAGTACCTGGACCCCTTTGAAGCCTTTCTGGCGGAACTGAACCGGGACGGCTTCGACGCCCGCATCGCCTCCGGCGGCGGCCGGATGTGGATCACCATGGACCGCTACGGCGCGGAATGGGCCATGGTGGAACGGGGCTGGCGGACCCACGTGCTCGGCACGGCGCGGCAGTTCGCCTCCGCCCGGGAAGCGGTGGAAACCTACCGCCGGGAAATCAAGGGCATCATCGACCAGGACCTGAAGGAATTCGTCGTCGCCGACGGGGGAAAGCCCGTCGGCGCCATCGAGGACGGGGATTCGGTGGTCTACTTCAATTTCCGCGGCGACCGGGCGCTGGAAATCACCGCCGCCTTCGAACAGGATAATTTTGACAAATTCGACCGCGTACGGCGGCCCAAGGTCTGCTACGCGGGCATGATGGAGTACGACGGCGACCTGCACGTGCCCGCCCGCTACCTGGTCAGCCCGCCGGCCATCGACCGGACCATGGGCGAGTACCTGGCGGCGTCGGGCATCCGCACCCTGGCCATCTCGGAGACCCAGAAGTACGGACACGTCACCTACTTCTTCAACGGCAACCGCACGGGCAAATTCGACGACCAGCTGGAAGAATACGTCGAAGTCACCAGCGACGTGGTGCCCTTTGAACAGCGGCCCTGGATGAAGTGCGCCGAAATCACCGACCAGGTGATCAAGGCGCTGGAAGCGGGAAAATACGACTTTATCCGGCTCAACTATCCCAACGGCGACATGGTCGGCCACACGGGCGTGTACCAGGCGGTAGTCTGCGGCCTGGAAGGCATGGACCTGCAGCTGGGCCGCCTGGCCAAGGCGGTGGCCAAGGCGGGGGGCATCATGCTCATCTCTGCGGACCACGGCAATTCGGACGACATGTACGAACACCACAAGAAAACCGGCGAAGCTTTGCGCAAGGAAGACGGCAGCTACAAGGCCAAGACCAGCCACAGCCTGAACCCCGTGCCCGGCGTCGTCTACGACCCGGAACTCCAGGGCGAGTACGTCTACGCCCCCGGGGAAGGGTCGCTGCGGGAAGGCCTGGGCATCAGCTCGCTGGCGGCCACGTCCCTGGAGCTGCTGGGCTTTGTGCCCCCCGCCGACTACGACGCGTCGCTGCTGAGGTTCAAATAGGGCCGCGCCGGGTCCGGCGTTGCCCCTGCTGTTCCAGGATCCGCGCCAGCGGGAAGGGATCGGACCAGCAGGGCGCGCAGGGCAACCCCTGGTCGTCCTGCAGCGACAGGGAACCGTCGCCGATGGCCGTGGCCAGGGAGTCCCGGTCGGGTCCGTTGCCGCAGCAGCCGGCGACGGCGTCGGCCAGCACGCCTTCCAGGGCCGGGCGGCTGTCGGCGTAGAGTTCGGGCACGGAGCGGCGGTCTTCAACTCCCGCTCCGCAGGGGTTGCGCCACGCCGTTTTGCCCAGATTGAGATAGTCGACGTCCAGGGGCAGCCCCTGGGGATAGACCAGGGCCAAGAGGCTTGAACCGGGGTTCAGCCGCAGGCCGTCGGTACGCCGGGGGCTGGTCATGCGGTAAAAATAGGCCGCGTCCGCCAGGGCGTTGCGGATCCGCAGGGCCAGTTTGGCGTCCCCGCCGGCGCGTTCCGGATAGGCTGCCGCCAGCGCCCGTTCCAGCAGCTCCGGCAACCCCTCCGGCGGCGATGCGCAGACCGAAGCCAGCAGACCATCCTGGTCCCAGGACGCCGCGGCCCCGCCCCGCAGCAGCTCCAGCATCTGCACGTCCAGGATCCGTTCCAAAAAAGGATGGCAGTGGGCGTAGCGGTGCGTCTCCGGCTTGCTGGCGGCGATCCAGCCGGCGCGATAGACGATATAGGGGTGCAAAGCCCGGTCCAGAAAGGCGTGGCTGATGAATCCCAGGGCGTAGGCGGTCAGGGCGGAAAATTCGTCCCCCCCGGCCTGGCGCCCTGGGGCGCCGCGGCGCCCCAGGGCGCCGGCGAGCAATTCCGCCGCCAGGCGGCCGTAGCCCCGACGGTGGATGAGCGTGCCGTATTCGATGGCCACCGGTCGGGTGCGCCGGTTATGGTAAAACAGGTCCGGACCCTGGCAACCCAGCGCGAAGGCCGCCGCGTGGCGGTCGGGCACGACCTCCCGCTGCGTCAGGCGGCACGGGGCGGATACGGACGCAAGCCGTCGCACCGCCCCCGCCAACGCGTCCAGACCGAACAGGTGATGCAGAATTTGGGAAGGCATACGTCCCGACGCTCCTTGGGACAAGAATAGCACGGTCCGCAGCCGAACCAAAAGGCGACCGCCCCGGGAAGGACGGATTGAGGCTGTCTGATAACTCGGTCAGTTATCAGACAGCCTCAATTACTTGACACGCGCCCGATGGGCATGGTATTTTTCCACGCCCATTGAACGTCGTGCGCGTCTTGTTTTTTTGGTCGGGCATTAGCGCAGGTGGTTAGCGTCGCCGCATCTTTTCTGTCTTGTTTTTTTGGTCGGGCATTAGCGCAGGTGGTTAGCGTACAAGTCTGGGGGACTTGGGGTCCCCGGTTCGAGTCCGGGATGCCCGACCAAAAATACAAAGCGAGCAGCAGTGCGGCGCCAAGTC
>DYPP01000013.1:3907-47479 GCA_020719845.1 Treponema denticola
GAGTCCGGGATGCCCGACCAAAAATACAAAGCGAGCAGCAGTGCGGCGCCAAGTCTGGGGGACCGGTCCCCGGTTCGAGTCCGGGATTGTTCCGGCTTTCCCTTGCGCTTTCGGGACTCTTGTGCTACACTCCCGGGCATTCCACATTTATAGCGAGGTTTTTATGGCATACAAGGTCACCGATGCGTGCACCAACTGCGGCGTGTGCGAAAGCGAGTGTCCCGTCGAGGCAATTTCCGAAAAAGACGGTGCCCGCTGGATCGATCCTTCCAAATGCATCGACTGCGGCGCCTGCGCCGGGGTCTGCCCTACCGAAGCCATCATCGCCGGCTAAGGCACCTTTACCCTGCGGAAAGGCAAGGGCGTGCCCTTGCTTTTTTTTTAGGGGGAACCCCGCCATGAACCGCCCCGGCAGTCTTGCCCTGTTCCTGAGCCTGACCGCCGCGCTTACCCTGGCCGCCCAAAACGGGAGCGGCGACCTGGCGTATCCGACCATCCTGCGGCTCGCCGCCGGGGACGCGTCCTTCATGCAGTACCAGGCGGATGTGGCCGACGCCCGGCAGCGGCTGGCAAACCTGGAACAGGCGAGGCTCGATGCCCCACGGGCAGCCGCCGGCTTGACGGTCTACGCCTACCGGCCCCAAAAAGCGGACGAATTCTTTACCCTCGCCGCCCGCTGCGGCATCCCCTACGCCGGTCTGGCCAGCGCCAATCGTCTTCCCAACCCGGACTTGCTGGGACGGGCGACGGTGCTCCTGCTGCCATCCGTTCCGGGCATCTATATCCCCGAACCGCCGCTGTCCGACCTGGAACGGCTGATGACGGCGACCCGGGCGGGCAAACCGGCGGTGGAAATTTTACTGCGTCCCGACGGCAAGCCGCAGCGTTTCCGATTTTTTCCCGGCGACGACTTCAGCCCTACGGAACGGGCGTTTTTTCTGAACGCCGCTTTCCGCTTCCCCCTGCCGGCTTTTACCCTGACCAGCGCCTACGGCGTGCGGCGCAATCCCGTCACGGGCAACCTGGTCTTTCACCAGGGCCTGGACCTGGCTGCCCCCCCGGGCACCGACGTGTACGCCACCCGGGACGGGACGGTAGACGAAATCGGCGACGACCCGATCTACGGCAAGTACGTCGTCATCCGGCACGAAGGGGACTGGTCCAGCCTGTACGGCCACTTGTCGGAAGTGCTGACGGACTTGCGGAAGCCCGTCCGATCGGGTACCCTCATCGGCAGAGTAGGCTCAACCGGCCAGTCGACGGGACCCCACCTGCACTTTGAACTGCGGCAGGACGGCAGATCCCGGAATCCGGCCCCCCTGCTGCCTTCAAAAGGAACAGATCGGTGAAACGCGGATACGGCGCGGCGCTTCTCTTGCTGGTACTCACCCTGCCTCTGCCGGCTGAAACTTTCCGCACCATAGTCGCGGGCCTGGTCGATCTTTCCGTCGACGACATCGACGGGCGCACCCTGGAGCTTTCCTACGTGGATTCCGTGGTGGTGCGCTTCAAGCAGGGGACCCGGTTCATGCGGGGCGTCGAACTGGAGCTGAAAGTACCGCCGGCCTACCTGAAATACCGGGGCAGCCTGTCCCTGGCCTTCTATTCGGACCTCAAAGCCACCCCCGAGCCGGGCGTGGCGGACATCAGCGCCCTGCGGGCCGGTTTTTCCCTCCTGCCCAATAAACTGCAGGCGATCTACCAGATTCCCATCCGCACGGACGCGGCGCTGAAATCTTCGCCCTACGTCACGATTCCCACGGACGTGGTCCTGCCGGACTCGTTTCCCCTGCTGGTCCGGCTGATGCCGGTCATCAAGGGTTTGAGCGAAGAAATCGAGCAGATGCGGTTCTACCTGAACGTCAAACCGATCCTGTCCGACGAAGGCGCGGTCCGCGTCCAGATCCGGTATCCGGAGCAGCTCAAGGGGCGTCCGTTCACCATGCTGATCGACGATGCCGTCGTGGCCGATCCCGCCGAAGAACGCCTGTTGAAGGAAGGCGAACACCATCTGGCCATCGTCTCCGACGATTACCGCAACGAAAGCCGGCGCTTCAACGTTCAGCGCGGCAAAGTCCTGGAGCTGCTCCTTGAGCTCCAGGATCCGACGCCCCTGCTGATTTTCGAGGGACCGGAAAATTCGACGGTCTACTTCGACGACCGCAAAATCGTCGACTACAGCGCGGCGATTCCCACCGAACCGGGGGAGCACCAGGTCCGGTTTCAGGTGGGCGATTATTCCATCGTCAGGCCGCTGGTCATCCGCAAGGGCCGCACCTACCGGATCGCCTTGACCATCGACGTGACGGTGACGGAAAAAGAATAGCCGGGTCCGAAAATTCCTCAAGAGTCCGGCGCCGCTACCGATATTGATGATGTCGGACCTATAGTTCCCCTCCCAAACCGCTATATTTCCGACACGCCTCCAGGGCAGGCCGGTGCAAACCGGCCCTTTTTTTTGCCCTGCCGCCCAACCGCGCTCCGGCCGAACCGCCGCGCCCCCCGTCGCTTGACAAAACACCCGGCCTTCCGTAGGCTCTGCCCATGGCCTCCGATACCCTCCGACCCCCCAGGCAGATCATCGTTCGCATTGTCGTGGCCGTGGCCGTATTTTCGGCGGTCCTGATCGGCGTCGCCGCCGGTTTATCCCTGGCCGAAACCGTCAATATCAGCAACCAGGAAAACTTCATCGAACTGGCGCCGGCCCTGCCGACCAGGATACTCGACGTGCACGGCACGCTGATCACCGAGTTTTCGGCGGAAGAAAAAAGGGAACTGGTGGCGCTCAACCTCTTGCCCAAGCACCTGATCTACGCGGTGCTGGCCCGGGAAGACCCCAACTTCTACCAGCATCCCGGCTTCAGCGTCCGGGGCATCCTGCGCGCCCTGATCGGGCAGCTGACCGGACAGAACCTGGGCGGCGGCTCCACCATCACCCAGCAGGTGGCGGGCACCCTCTACGCCGACCGGTCGGAAAAATCCATCGCCCGCAAGCTGCGCGAGCTCTGGTGGGCGCTGCAGCTGGAGCGCCGCTACACCAAAAATGAAATTCTGGAACTGTACCTCAACAAGATGTACATGGGCGCCGGCACCTACGGCGTCGAAGCGGCCAGCAAGTACTACTTTGGCCACAGCGCCCGGGAGATCAGCCTGGCCGAGTCGGCCATTCTGGTCATCCAGCTCTCCAGCCCCGCCCGCTACAACCCCCTGGACAATCCGAACGTCGCCCGGGACCGCCAGCGGTCCGTGCTGGACCGGATGATCGAACTGGGCTTCGCAACCAAAGCCGATGCGGAAGCTTCCTTCAATGACTATTGGAACAATTACGATTACACCCGGGTTTCCACCTCCGCCTATTTCAACCGGGACGACCAGGCGCCCTGGTTCAGCGAATACGTGCGGCGCCAGCTGGAAAACATGCTCTACGGGACGCTGGACCTGTACAAGGACGGCTTTACCGTCCACACCACGCTGGACCTCGGCTTTCAGGCCGCGGCGGAAAAGTACGTGGCCCGGGGACTGGGCGAAGCCAACCTGGAATACCAGAAAACCCAGGGCGCCCGGCTGGAGCAGGCGGAACAGGTCTACGTTCCCATCGTGGACCTGCTCTCCCTGGTCTTCGACATCGACGCGATCCACGCTTCTTCCGACGGCCAGAACGAACGCAAGGCGCTTACCCGCTACGTCACGGAAATCAATCCGGTCATCGACGCCGCGGCGCTGCTGTTCGGCCTCCAGAAGCTCAAGCCCCTCACCAACGCCGCCTACGGCACGATGAAGAACATCAGCGAAAAGAACACCGTCGAAGGCGCGCTCATCGCCATCGAGAACGACACCGGCTACATCAAGGCGCTCATCGGCGGCTCCAGGTACGATCAGTCCAACCAGCTCATCCGGGCCACCCAGGGGCACCTGATGCCCGGCAGTTCCTTCAAGCCGCTCTATTATTCCGCGGCCATCGATTCCCGCAAATTCACCGCCGCCTCGCTGATCTATGATTCGCCGGTGGTCTTCTACAACGAGGACAAGACGCCCTACATTCCGCTCAACTACAAGGGCGAATGGAAGGGACCGGTCCTGCTCTGGTACGCCCTGGCCCATTCCATGAACGTGCCCTCCCTCAAGGTGCTGGACGGCGTGGGTTTCGACGCCGCCATCGACCGGGCGGCGATCCTGCTGGGCATCGAGGACCCGGACCTCAAGCGGCGCACCTTCCCCCGCCTGTATCCCCTGGGGCTGGGCGTGATCAGCGTCGCGCCCATCCAGATGGCCCGGGCTTTTTCCGCCTTCGCCAACCAGGGCCGGGAAGTGACCCCCATCGCCATCCGGGCGGTGGAGGACCGCAACGGCCGGGTCATTCTGGACCCGGAAAAGGAACTGCGGCAGCAGCAGAAGCGGAAAGGCGCGGCCATCCAGATCATCAGTCCGCAGAACGCCTACATCATGACCAGCCTGCTGCAGAAGACCGTCGAGTCCGGAACCCTGGCCTACGCGGCCGGCTACGGCTCCAAGTTCACCTACCGCGACCCGGAAGGCAATAAATTCTCCCTGCCCGCCGCCGGAAAGACCGGCACCACCCAAAACTGGGCCGATGCCTGGACGGTCGGCTTTACGCCCTACTACACCACCGCGGTGTGGTTCGGGTTTGACCGGCCGGGCAATTCCCTGGGCGTCACCCAGACCGGCGCGACCATCGCCGGCCCGACCTGGGCGGATTTTATGCGCGAAATCCACCAAGGTTTGCCGATGAAGGACTTTGTGCGCCCCAACACGGGGCTGATCGACGTCACGGTCTGCGCCCGTTCGGGTTTGCTGCCCACCCCGGACTGCAACGAAGGCACGGTCACCGCGACCTTTTTGGAAGGCACCCAGCCGACGCGGTACTGCGACATCCACGAAAACTCCGCCCAACGCACCGAGCAGGTGCTGGACATCATGCGTCTGGACACGATGCTGATCGACGATACGGACCTGGCCAATCAGCTGAAGATGCCCACGTTGCGCCTGGACCTGCTGCCGTCGAGCTCCGGGACGCCGCCCGGCGCCCCCGCCCCCGGCGGCACGCCGGATCCGGATCCGTCCCCGGGCGTAGGCAACTACAATCCCTTGCTAGATTAGAGCGGATGAACGAGAATGAACGCGGGAGCGTGATCGTGCAGATTCCACTGGAAGACATCATCGTCAAAAAGAGAATCCGGAAAGACGTGGGCGACGTTTCGTCCCTGGCCGACAGCATCCGGCGGTTCGGCCTGATCAACCCGATCGTCATCAACAAGCGCAACGTGCTGATCGCCGGACGGCGGCGGCTGGAGGCGGTCCGCAACCTGGGCTGGCGCACGGTCAACGCCGCGGTCATCGATTCTACGGATGAATTGAACAAACTGGAGTTCGAGCTGGAAGAAAACCTGCACCGCCAGGACCTGAGCCTGGAAGAAATCGCCAAAGCCAACGACCGGATCCGCAAATTGCGCCATCCCGGTGTGTTCCGCAAACTCTGGAATAATTTTGTACGTTTTCTGAAGCGTCTATTCCGGCTGGACTAGGAGCCGAGTTTATCGGCGTTTTAGCAACCCAAGGCCCTTGGGTTGCCAAAATCCACCAGTCCGTCAGGCTCCCAGCGCCTTCTTCATGATGCCCGGCAGTTTCAGGGCGAGCCTTTTGGCCAGCGGCAACAGCTCTCCGACGCGCGCTCCGTCTCCCACCAGTCCGGCTTCTTCGATGGCGCCGCTCAGCTCGGCCAGGGTGCGGGCGCTCATGTTGGCCGCGCCGCCGCGGAGCTTGTGCGCCAGTTTTCCCGCCGCGACCGGATCCCCGGCGGCGACTGCGGCTTCCAGCTGACGGATCTGTTCCGGAAGTTCCTCCATAAAGGCGTCCACCAGCGTCGCCGCCAGCACTTCATCTCCCATGACCCGGGACAATAGAGAAGGATAATCGAAATCCTGGTCCTCCCCCGCCGGCTCCAGCTCCGACAGCGCGTCTTCGGCCTCCGCCGTGCCCGCGCCGCGGTACAGCCAACGGTCGATCAGCGCGGCCAGCTGGACGGGATCGACGGGCTTGCTCAGGTAGTCGTCCATACCCGCGGCGATGCATTTTTCCCGGTCCCCGGCCAGGGCGTTGGCGGTCAGGGCGATGACCGGGATACGGGGATTCTTGATGCCCGCCCCGCCGGAACGGATGACCCGGGTGGCGTCGAAACCGTCCAGCACGGGCATCTGGCAGTCCATCAGCACGAGGTCGAATTCCTTTTCCGCCAAGGCCTGGATGGCTTGGCGCCCATCGTCCACCACCCGGCAGCGGAAAGCCATTTTTTCCAGGATCTTCTGGAGGACCAGCTGGTTGGTCGCGTTGTCCTCCGCCACCAGGATGCGGACTTTCTTTCTCAGGTCCACGCTCAGGGTGGTGGCGGGGAACGGTTCCGCAGGCGGCGCCGCTGCGTCGGAATCGACCGCGCTGCGGGGCTTCAGCTGCTTTTCCAGCTCCAGGGTGAACCAAAAGGAAGCGCCCTTGCCGTATTCGCTCTGCAGGCCGATTTTCCCGCCCATCAGTTCGACCAGCTGCCTGCAGATGGCCAGGCCCAGCCCGGTTCCGCCGTAGCGCCGGGTGGTGGAGCCGTCCACCTGGGTAAAAGGCGTAAACAGCGCGGCCTGCTTGTCCGCCGGAATGCCGATGCCCGTATCGGTCACGGTAAACCGGATCGTTTCGGCGCTCCCGGTCTGTCCTTCCAGCGCGGCGCTGAGCAGCACCTGTCCCTGCGGGGTGAACTTGAGCGCGTTGCCGATCAGGTTGACCAGGATCTGTCGGATCCGGCCCGGATCGCCGATGACGAAGGGAAGGATGCCGCCGTCCGCCAGGACCTTCAGCTCCAGGCCCTTCTGCCGGGCGCCGACTTCCAGCAATCCGACGGTTTCATCCATCAACCGGCGGAGATCGAAATCGATCTTTTCCGGCTCCACCTTGCCGGCTTCGATCTTTGAAAAATCCAGGATGTCGTTGATCAGCGCCAGCAGCGTTTCACCGCTGGCGCGGATGACCTCGGCAAACTGCTTCTGTTCGGCGTTCAGTTTGGTGTTCAACAACAGGCCGGCCATGCCGATGACGCCGTTCATGGGCGTACGGATCTCGTGGCTCATGGTGGCCAAAAAAGCGCTCTTGGCGTAGTTGGCATCTTCCGCCCTGACCATCAGATCGTTGGCCCGCCGGGTCGTCTCTTCCAGGTAGGCGTTGGTCTGGGACAGGTCGTCCATGGTATCCCGGATTTCCTTGAACGCCGCGCCCAGCTGGCGCTCCGCGGAAGCTGTCACGTAGGACAGCAGCAGCAGCACGCCGCCGATCAGGGCGATGACGATCAACAGTTTGAGGTACAGCGTGGCCGTGATCAGGTCCGGGCCGCACCGGTCGGTGCGCCGCAGGAGAACGATGGCGCCGGAGCTGCGCCCATCCCCGTCGTACAGGCGCAGGACGCCGCCGGTAAAGCGGGCATCCCCGAGCCGGGCGGGAAACACCAGACCGTCGGGCAGCGCGTCCCAACCCCGGCGAATCCGGTCCGACAGTTCCGGCGGCAAGGCGGGCAAGCCGGCGTCCAGCACGGCCGGCGGCGCGTTCCCGGCCTCCGGCGGCGGACTTACCAGAAAGACCAACTCCACGTCCGCTTCCTTGATCCGGGATACCAGAAGGTCCTTAAAATCCAGCCCCAGTTCCAGGTACCCGCCGCCCCGGATCGGCCGGACGTAGTACAGCATGATGGCGTCGCCGGATCCGAAATCCAGGCTCCAGTAATCGCGGTAGCTGCGCTGGGCTTCCCGCAGGGCGCTACGCTCCAGCCGCCGCCCCCCGGGGGCCATACCCGAGGCGGCGTAGAACAAGATCCGTTCCTCGGTGATGAAATTGAGCTGCGCCATCCCGTATTCGTGATTCAATATGCCGAAAATTTCAGCCGACTGCGCCGCCAGGGCCTCCGCGTCCCGGGCTTTCCAGGCCGCCATCAGGGCGGTTTCCTTTTCCAGCCGATCCATGGCCAGGCTCAGAAAGCGCTCTTCCCGGGCCAAGGCCCGATCCTGCGCCAGCCGGGTGCGCTCCAGAAAAGCGCGGATATCCGCCGTATTCCGCTGCCCGAGCTCTTCCTGCCCCAGCAAGCCGTAGAAAAGCAACCCGATCAGCATGGCGGCGACGGTGGGCGTCAGGATCCAGCGCCGGAATTTGAGGGTGTCCCGACCGTGCTTCCGATTGTGCCGCCCCACCCCTACGGCGATCAGGCCGACCACCAGAATCAAAAGCAGGGGCAGCCACAGGGTACGCAGAAAAATATCCCGGGCGGTGCCGGACCAGGTTGCCTGATCCATTTCCGCCCCCAGAACCATGATTACTTGCTCATTGTCCGGATCGAGGATGGGCACAAACGCCCGGATCAAGCCGCCGAACGCATCGCCTGAGGTCAGCGGACGCGCCTGCCGGTACGCCTGGATCAATTCCGGCGGGACCGGCTTTAATTCCGTACCTGGTTTCATTACGCTCCGGTTTGCGGAGCCGCGGGAGGCGGGTCCGACATACCAGGCGCCGTCCCGGGGCGAAACGGTGTACAGATCTACATCCGGGATGCCCGTCGCCAGGGCTTTAAGGCGGGCGTCCAGGACATCGTAGGCCCAGCTGCCTTCGTCGGCCTGGGTAAAGCCGAGTTTCCGGGCGATGGAGGCATCCAGGTGCGCCGCGGCGGCTGAAACCCGGTACAACAGATCCCGCCGCGCCAGCAGGCGGGACTCGGCCACTTTTTTTTGCCCCGCGGCCAAGCCCAAGGACAGGATGACGAGGCACATCCCGGCCAGGGATACGACGAACCCCCGACCGCGCGGAAAAAAGGTATCTTTCAGATGTATCACCGATTATTCCTAATAGCTTTAATAATTCCACTATCACGCGGACGACCCCTTTTGTCAATAAAACCCGGCCGGCTCCGCCGGAAAGAAGCCGAAGAAGACCGAGGACCCGCGATTTAAGTGGCGCGGTCGCCGGAATTCGCTTATACCTACGGATATGGCCAACAACGATCGTCTGCTTGTTATTTTGAATCCCACCGCCGCCCAGGGCAAGGCGGGGGAACGGCGGGATGAAATCGAGGCGCTGCTCCGGAAAGCGGGCCTGGATTATACCCTGCGCCCGACCGAAGGCGTCGGCCACGCGGCGGATCTGGCCTTCGGGGCCGGAGACCAAGGGTTTACCGTCGCCGTCGCCGCCGGCGGAGACGGCACGGTCAACGAGGTGCTCAACGGCTTGATGTCCGCCCGGAAGGCGGGACGGAAGAGCAGCGACCTGGGCGTCCTGGCGCTGGGGCGGGGCAACGACTTTGCCTACGGAGCCGGCATACCGCCTGAGTTGGCCGACGGGATCACCCTGCTGGCGGCAGGGCACCGCCGGCCGTTGGACGTGGGCCTGATCAGCGGCGGCGATTATCCCGGGGGCAAGTATTTCGGCAACGGCGTGGGCATCGGTTTCGACACCCTGGTGGGCCTGGAGGCGGCCAAGATGCGCTGGGTACGGGGTTTTATGGCCTACGTGCTGGGCGCGCTTAAAACCTTCATCGTCTATCCTCCGGCGCCCCTGGTGCGGGTCAGCAGCGCCGAAGGCTGGGAACTGCACCAAAAAAGCCACCAGATATCGATCATGAACGGCAACCGCATGGGCGGCACCTTCTTCATGGCACCGGAAGCCAAAAACGCGGACGGCCTTTTGGACCTCTGCCTGGCCGACGAGCTGGACCGGTGGGCCATGCTGGGTTTGATGGCCCGCTACGTCAAGGGAACCCAGGCGGAACATCCGGCCATCCACCTGGACCGTTCTTCCCGCTATCACGTCGCCGCGCCCGCAGGGGGCCTGAACGTCCACGCCGACGGGGAGACCATCTGCATCGGCGGCTACCAGGTTACGGTGGAATGCATCCCCCAGGGCGTCATGATCTTGAACCCCCGGGAGGAAACCCGTTGAAAATCGCCGCCCACCTGGTGACGCCGCCGATCCGCCTGCTTTTTTCCCTGCTCTGCCGCCTGGACGTCGACGAGCTCCGGGGCGTGCCGCGCCGGGGTCCGCTGATCATCGTGCTCAACCACGTCAGCTTTCTGGAAGTGCCCATCCTGTATTCCCGGCTGTATCCCCGGGATTCCATCGGCCTGGCCAAGCAGGAAACCTGGGACCACCCGCTGCTGGCCCTGCTGGCCCGGGCCTGGGACGCCATTCCCCTGGACCGGCAGCATACCGACCTGGCGGCCATGCGCCGGGCCTTCGAGGTCCTCAAGGCGGGCAAGCTGCTGCTGCTGGCCCCGGAAGGCACCCGCAGCGGCCATGGCCGGCTGCAGAAGGGCCACGCCGGCATCATCCAGATCGCGCTCAAATCCGGAGCGCCGGTCATCCCCATCGCCCACACCGGAGGCGAACGCTTCTGGCGCAACCTGAAAAGGCTGCGGCGCACGCCGTTTACGGTCCGCGTCGGCCCGGCCTTTACGCTCCGCCCGCCCCGGGACGCCGCCGGAAACCCGCTGCCCGTCACCCGGGAAATCCGGCAGGAAATGACCGACGCGGTGATGAACCGCATCGCCCTGCTCCTACCCGCGGCACAGCGCGGCGCGTATCCGGAACCGGAAAAGGCGGACTACCGCACCCTTGACATCCTGCAAGGCGACGCGTAAGGTCGGCGCATGGAAGCACCCGTCGTATTTCTGCACGGATTTACCCAGGATCAGTTGATCGCCGTCATGCGGGCCGCCAGGAAGGCCGCCGCCGAAGCGGGGCTGGACCCCGGCTCGATCGCCTTTGCCTCGTCCACCGCCGCCAACCTGGAGTGGAAGGTCCGGGATTTGGTCACCGAGGTGCGGGAAGAACACGAGTATATGCGCCTCAACCCGCCCAGGCTAACGCCTGGGCGGCCGCCTGGGCGGTCCGGCGGTCCCGGGCAGGACGCCAAACCGGTATAGGCGCGGCTCCTAGACCGGCAGACGGCGCACCGCAGCGCCCAGCGCCGCCGCGGCTTCGCCGGCCTGGCTGTTGCCCGCCAGCACCGCAGTACAGGATCGTTCCCAGCCCGCCGCCAGCCGTCGCGCCGCCGCGCTGAGCTCAGGCGGTTCCAGGGCCACCAGGGCTTCGAGCTTGCGCCGCCGGGCGGCGTCTTCTATCCCGGTCAAAAAACGCAGGAAGTCGGCCATGCCCTTGTCCGCCGCCGTCCGGGGCCGGGTTTCTTTGGCGTAGCTGCCGATGATGGCCTTTTCCAGCTCCTCCGGGTCCGGAGCGGCGCGGGCGGCGGCGTCCAGCGCGGTGCGGAAGGCGTCCAGGGAACGCAGCGGTTTGGGGTCCCGGTAGGTGGCCAACAGGAACACCGGCTCCAGGCCGTCGGGAAAGGCAAAGGCGCCGTAAGCGCCGCCCTTCATGCGGATATCTTCCCACAGCGCGCCGGTGGAAAGGCGATGGGCCAGCACCAGTTCGGCGGCCTGTTCGGCGCCGGCAAAGGGCGCGGCTTTGAGGCCCAGAGCGGCAAAGCCGACCTGCAGCGCCGCCGAAGCGTACACTTCCGCGGCGCCGGCGTCGCCTGAGGAGCGGAAAGACGCCGGATCGTCCGTGGCCGGATGCCGCGGCCGGGGCGGACCGAATCCCTGAAAGCGCACCAGGGACTTGAGGCTCCGGTCGATGGCGGCGGCGGAACCGGTCACGTTGAGCATCAGCCCGGCGGCGGTCATCAGCCGGTCCCGGAGCGCTCCCAGGCGCCCGGCGACCTCCTCCAGCGGCAGGGCGGCGATCCGGTGCAGGAATTCCAGCTGGGAAAGGCCGTTCCAGACTTCTTCCACCGATCGGGAGCGGGAAAACAGCCGCCCGGCCCGGCTCATGGCGTAGCTGTGGCCGGCGGGCGCCAGGGAAGCGTCGAAATCATTGCGGAATTCCAGCACCAGGTCCTTGAGGCGCCTGAGGTCGGAAAAATCCGATTCCGTGAGCAAGCGGTAGACCAGGTCCAGGCCGGCGTCCAGCTTGGCGTCCAGGGCCTTGAGGCGGAACAGAAGCCAGTCCCGGCCCACCAGATCCAGCACCCCCGTGGGCACCACCGCAGACCGGGAAGCCCCGGGCGCGGGGGACGAGCTGTGCAGCAGGCCGTGGAATCCCCCTACCGTGCGGGCCATGAGGCTGGATACTTCCCCGTAGTCCATGCCCGGCAGCCCCAGAGCGCCCAGACAGCGGGACAGGAGCGGCAGCCAGGGATAGTCTTCCGGCGCCAGCACGTCTGCGGGCAGGCCAAAATCCACGTAGGCGACGCCGTTGGTGAACAGGTCGTGGGCCAGCAGGGGTACCGGACCGACGTGGTGGAGCCTGCGCGGCACGTTCTCCACGTCCGGGACCAGGTCCGACCGGGAGATGTGGGGAATAGCCGCCAGATCTTCCGGCGAATCCGGCCGGGACTGGATGTGCTCCAGTTCCTCCGCCCGGCGCCGGATCGCTTGCCGTTCCGATTCCGGCATCCCCTGGGCGCTGCGTTCCAGTTCCGCCGCCAGAGCCGCTTCTTGCCGTTCCGTCAGTCCCGGCTCGGCGTCCACCGAAACCAGCGCCCGGTGGGGATTGTCCAGCAGATAGCGCCGGATGAGGCTTTCAAGATACGACGGTTCCTTCGCCAGCCGTTCCTTGAGCGCCGTAAATGCCGGCAGGAACAGCAGGGTATCCCAGGGTTGGGCGCCGTGCATCCAGCCCCGCAGCGCCCGGCGCATCCAGACCAGGGAAAAGGGACCGCCGGCGCGGCGGATTTCCCGGTTGGAGAACTCCATGGACAGCAGCGCGGCTTCGATTTCCGGTTTCGGCAAACCCCTGGCCGCCAGGTCTTCCAGGGTCTTGAGGATCAACGCTTCCAGCTGGTCCCCCGTACCGGGCACCACGCCCCGCAGGCCGATGGTCAGGACCGTCTCCCGCAGATCGCCTTCCAGCCCGGTGGCGGGCGCCAGGTCCTCGCCCAGCGGGGATTCCACCAGCACCCGGGTCAGGGGCGACCCGTCATGGCCCAGCAGGACTTCGGTCAGCACCGCCAGGGCCATGGATTCCTGTTCGTCCGTGACGTCCGAGCAGAGCCAGGACAGAAAGACCGTGGACTTCTGGGCCGCCGCGGCGGGATAGGGAACGGAAAGACGCCGCGGTTCGGTCCAGCGCTCGGCCTTGGGCGGCGCGGGACTGCGGATGCCCGGCTCAAGGCTGGACAAAAATTGCGCGTCCAGAAAAGCCAGCTGCTCGGCGGTGGGAATATCGCCGCACAAAAAGACGCGGCAGTTGGCCGGGGCGTAGCGCGCCTGGTGAAAAGCCCGCAGGTCCTCCCAGGTGAGTTTGGGAATATCCTCCGGGTCGCCCCCGGAATCGAAGGCATAGGGCGTCCCGGGCAGCACCGACCGGAAGGCCCAGTCGCCGGCGATGGCGTCCATGGACGAATAATTGCCCTTCATTTCGTTGTAGACCACCCCGGTGCGCACCAGCCGGTCGGCCACAAAGCCGAGCCGGTGGCCTTCCTGCATGAAGGTGGCCTCGGTCAGGAGCGGACGGAAGACGGCGTCGCCGTAGACGGACAGCAGGTTGAAGTAGTCCCGCCGGTTGACCGAAGCGGCGGGGTAGACGGTTTTGTCCGGGAAGGTCATGGCGTTCAGGAAGGTCTGCAGGCTGCCCTGGGCCAGCACGATGAAGGCGTCCTTGAGCGGGTACCGCCGGGAGCCGCAGAGCACCGAATGCTCCAGGATATGCGCCACCCCGGTGCTGTCCATGCTCGGCGTGGCAAAGGCGAAGGCAAAAAGGTTTTCTTCATCATCATTGAGCAGGTGGAAAACTTCCGTACCGGAAACCAGGTGCCGCGCCAGAATGCCTGAGGCTTTGAGTTCTTCCAGTTCGCGTACCGCAACAATCTTGAAACCGCTCACCACCTGTCCCGCTTCCAGGGTCGTACGCACTTAAAAAACCTCCCTCATAAAACCAGGTCCTCGTCGTTCATCATCGTAATCCGCCCTTCCTGACGTCCCAGGCGGAACCAGGCCAGAAATTCCCCGGCTACCGCCTCGACTTCCTTTTTGGGAACCCGGCCCAGCAGCGACCGCTCCTCTTCCAGCAGGGCGCGCCGGGTGGCGGAAAGGCAGGATCGAATTTTATCGGTGAATTCGGCGCTGCGGCCTTTCAGGAGCAGGGCGATGTCCCGATCCGCCATGGATCGCAGCTTTTCCTGCAACGGCCGTTCGTCGGCCTGCACCACGTCTTCCAGCGTGTAGAGCCGGTCCTTCAGGTCCCGGCCCAGTTCGGGATCCAGGTCTTCCAGGTCTTCCAGGACCTGGTCCCCGAAGGACGGATCGGCAAAACGCAGGATCGCCGCCAGGGTCGACCGGCCGTCGGGGGCGCTGGTGTCCGTCCGGCTGAGGGAACGCGCTTTTTCCCGCAGCGCCGCGGCTACCCGTTCCAGCACCTCCGGCGCGGCGGCTTCCAGGGTGGCGATGCGCCGGACCACGTCCAGGCGCCGGGGGGCGTCCAGACCGGCCAGCGTCGCCGCCGCCATTTTGGCCGACAGCCGGGAAAGAACCAGCGCCAGGGTGCCCGCGCCTTCGTCCTTGAGCAGAAAACCGATCTGTTCGCCGGAAAAATCTTCCATAAAGCCGAAGGGGTTCTCCACCGACTCGGGAACGGCCTTTTTAAGGTAGGCGGCGCCTTTTTCCGGACCGAAGGCGGCATAGAGCAGCTCCCGGGCGGTTTCGATCCCCCCGGCGGCGGGCCGGCCGGGCTTGAAGCCCGCGGCGAACAGGGTCCGGAATTCAGCCAGCAGGGTCCGGGCTTCGGCTTCGTCGACGGTACGGATCAGGGCGATTTCGGCGCTGATCTTTTCCACCTGGTCCGCGTCCAGACCGGCCAGGATCTTGGCCGCGTCCTCGGGCCCGAGCACGATCAGCAGCTTGGCTACCTTGCGGTACTTGGCCCCCGCCTCGGGCTGGGGCACCTTGAGCAGCCCGGGATTCCCGGCTTCCGGCTCCATGGCCTTGGCGTAGGCCGCGCTTCCCCGACGGGAACTTGAATTCTTCACGAAAAATCCCCAGCGGACCCGGACTTACGCAATGCCCGTCAACGCCTTGATGTACTGCAGACGTTCGTAGCGCTCGCCCTGGTCGGCGGACCGTCGGGCCAGCTTGCCCCGGAGCGCGTCGGTGGAAGCGAGCTTGAGGGCGTCCAGCCGGGCGCCCATCTGGTCGCGCATGGTTCCCAGCACCGACCAACCGCCCTTGTAGAGGGCGGAACAAACCTGCACCGCCGTCGCGCCGCCAGCGATGAATTTGAGCGCCGTCTCCGCGCTGTGGATGCCGGTGCCGCCCACCAGCTCGCAGCCCACGGCGCCGTAGAGGTTGGCGATCCAGCGCAGGCTTTCGTGGTATTCGTCGTTGCCGCTGAACTGGGGACCGGCCTTGAGCGCCATGGCGTCCAGGTCGAAATCGAATCGGTAGAAGCGGTTGAACAGCACCGTCGCGTTGGCGCCGGCGCCGGCCAGGCGGTCCACCAAACCCAGGGGATTGGTGTAGTAGGGCCCGATCTTGACGGCGATGGGCAATTTGGTGCGCACCGACACGTTCCGGACTACGCCCACCACCGCATCCTCCAGTTCTTTGCCCGCGGCGGCCGCGGATTCCGGAAAGGGAGCCACGTTCAATTCCAGCGCGTCCGCGCCGGACAGTTCGATCTGTTCGGTAAAATCCACCCAGAGATCGCCTTCGAGGCAGTTGACGCTGGCGATGATGGGCACCGGCCCGGCGGTTTTTTTGGCGCTCCTGATCAGGTCCAGGTATTCCCCCGCCCCGCCGTGGACGCCCATAGCTTCCATGAACGCCGCGGCTTCCGGGTGCTGGCCTTCGCCCGAGTCCGCGTACGCGGTCAGATCGGCCCGCAGTTGTTCTTCAAAGAGCGATTTCAGCACGATCGCCCCCGCGCCGGCATCGACGGCCTTGCGCACGCCGTCGATGGTGGACGTCAGGCCGCTGGCGGCGACGATCAGGGGATTTCTGAGCTGCAAGCCAAGATAGGCTGTAGAAAGATTGGCCATGGGAACCCTCCGTTTGCTGTTGCGTTCCCAGTATAAAGCCCCCCGGCGGAAGGTGCAAGCGCCGGAGGGCGGGAAATCAGCTCCGGGCTTCGACCGGCGCGGCGGGCTTGATGGCCGGGTGGTCCGGGTCCCGGCGGGCAAACTCGTAGGCCCGGCGGGCGGCGTCGGACGGCAGGGTGGCGAAGGCGCAGAAATCCCGCACTTCGATGCCGTCCACCAGCCGGCCGGGAATGCCCCCGGCGCGCATCAGTAAGCCCGCCACGTCCCGGGCGGAGGCGCCGTGCCGGCGTCCCAGGCCGATATAGACCCGGGAACCCGGGGCGGCCCGGTGCGGGCTCCCTTCGACGTTTTCCCGGAAAGACGGACGTTCGCCGGACCAGGCCGGACGGCTCGCGGGCCGGCCGAAGGCGTCGCCGCGCTTGGGTTCGATGTTGCGTCCCAGGGGTCGGTCGGGAATTTCCATGATCGGACCGTAGCGGGAAGGATCCAGCTTGTCGCCGTAGGCGGCGGAAACCAGGGCTTCCAGCGCCCGCCGCGCCCCCAGCTGGGCAATCAGTTCCTGGGCCAGCAGGGAACGGGGGTCGTCGGCGCCGAAACTGTCCGGCGTTTCCCCGGCGGCGGCTTCTTCCGCCCCCGGCGCGGCGGCGCCGACCGCCGCCATGATGCCCCGGCGGAAGGCTTCCATCACCGACTCCACCGCCGGCGCCTTCAGGCGCTCGATCGGCGAGCCCAGCACTTTTTCCATGCTCCGGGACAGCTGGACGATGCGTCCGCGGTGGACGGGCAGCACAAAGCTGATCGCCGTGCCCCGCCGGCCGGCCCGGCCGGTGCGGCCGATGCGGTGCACGTAGCCTTCCCGGTCGTTGGGCAGGTCCCAGTTGATGACGTGGGTCAGCCGCTCCACGTCGATGCCCCGGGCGGCCACGTCGGTGGCCACCAGGATGGTCGTCAGCCGGGACCGGAAACGCCGGAGCGTCCGTTCCCGGGCTTCCTGGGAAAGATCGCCGTGGATGGCTTCGGCGGGGTACCCGCCTTCCACCAGGCGGCGGGCCAGTTCGTCGGTTTCCGCCTTGGTGGCGCAAAAAACCAGTCCGTAGAAGCCGTCCGCCGCATCCATCAGCCGGCGCAGGGCTTCCAGCCGGTCTTCCCGGCGCAGGACCAGGTAGAACTGGTCCACCGCGGGTTTTTCGTCCACCGCCGCCGCGTCTTCGACGATGTCCACCTTGCCGATATGCCGGCGGACGACGCTGAGGATGGCTTCCGGCATGGTGGCGGAGAACAGGGCGACCCGCCGGTCGGGGTTGGACTTGGACAGGATGGCTTCCACGTCCTCAAAAAAGCCCATATCCAGCATTTCGTCCGCTTCGTCCAGGATGAACCATTCCAGGGCGGACAGGTCCAGGGAACCCCGTTCCAGGTGATCCATGACCCGGCCGGGAGTCCCGACCACGATTTCCACGCCCCGCTTCAGGTCCCGGAACTGGGGACCGATGGAGGCGCCGCCGTACACCGCGGCGATGCGCGGGAAGGGGCCGCTGGAAAGGGATCGTATTTCCTGGGAAACCTGCAGGGCCAGCTCCCGGGTGGGCGTCAGGATCAGCGCCCGGGGTTTGTCCGCCGGACTGGTCAGCCGCTGGACCAGGGGGATGCCGAAGGCGGCGGTCTTGCCGGTTCCGGTGCGCGCCTTGGCCACCAGGTGGCCTTCGTCGGCCAGCAGCCGGGGCAAAGCCAGCGCCTGGATGGAGCTGGGCGCGGTGAAGCCCTTCCGCGCCAGCGCGGAGAGCACGACTTCGGACAGGCCGAAGGTGGCGAAAGAGAGGGAAATATCGGTTGTCATGTACGTCCTTGGCGCAAATTCCCGACGGAGCGCAGGGTCGGCCAATAGGACATTACGGGCTATTAACGCTAACTGCGGGATTCAACGCAAAATACTGTGGTCGTATAGTATCGTATGCGAGCGGTTCGTGTCTACCGGTACGGACCAGCGGTACCCCGGATTGAAGCGCCGCTCATCCCCGGGCCGTACCTATGGCCGGGAGGCAGGGGGATGGAAGCGGACGAATCGACGCCGGTTATTCCGGATCCGGTTGCGCTGGCGGCCCGGGACTTGCTGGGGATACGCTACCTCTTCCCCTTTCAGCGGCTGGTGGTAGCCAACATCCTGGAGGCCGCGGGCGACGCCGACGTGGCGCTGCGCTGGCCGACGGACACCGCCGCCGCCGCCGCCCGGGACGACGAGGACAGCGCCGCGCTTCCGCCGGGGCCGCCGGAAACCGCGGCGGCCGAAGACACCGGCGACCGGGAGGCTGCGGGCCGCCAGATCGTCATCCTGCCCACCGGCGCGGGCAAGTCGCTCTGCTTCCAGCTGCCCGCCCTGCTCATGGACCGCCCCACGCTGGTGCTGTACCCGATCCTGTCGTTGATGGCCGACCAGCAGCGCCGCCTGAGCGACCAGGGCTTTACGCCGGTGGTCCTGCGGGGCGGCCAGAGCCGGCCGGAACGGGAGGCGATCTGGGACCAGATCGTCCGGGGAAAGAGCCGCTTCATCATCGCCAACCCGGAAGTATTGTTGACGCCGACGGTCATGGCACGGCTGGCGAGCCTGCGCATCGCCCACGTGGTGGTGGACGAAGCCCACTGCGTCAGCGAATGGGGTGAAAGCTTCCGCCCCGCCTACCTGCGGATCCGGGAAATAATCGCCGCCGCCGCCGCGCCGCTGGTCACCGCCTTCACCGCCACGGCGTCGCCGGAGGTGCTGGAAAAAATCCAGCGCTACGTCTTTGGGGACTCAGGCGCCCACCGCATCATCGGCAACCCGGACCGGCCGAACATCGACTACGCCGCCCAGGGCGCCATTCTCCGGGATCTGGCCGTCCGGGACCTGCTGCGCCGTCTGCCCCGGCCGGCCATCGTCTTCTGTTCCAGCCGGGTCCGCACCGAGCGGCTGGCGCGCTACCTGCGGGGCGAACTGCAGGATCCGGAGGTGCGCTTCTACCACGCCGGGCTGGAACGGGAAGAAAAAAAAGACGTGGAAGCCTGGTTCTTTTCCAGCCCCACGGGCATCTTGACGGCCACCTGCGCCTACGGGTTGGGCGTGGACAAAAGCGACATCCGGACGGTCATCCACCGGGACTGCCCGCCGTCGGTGGAAGCCTACCTGCAGGAATCCGGCCGGGCGGGGCGGGACGGAAAACCGGCGCAGGCGGTGCTGCTCTGGGGACCGGAAGACGAGGCGGCCCGGCAGCGCATCCCGCCCGGGCCGGAGCGGGAACGCTTTTCCCGCCTGCTGGCCTACGGGCAGGACGTCGACGGCTGCCGCCGGGCGGCCCTGCTGGGTCTGCTCGGCTACGCTGGCGGCGACTGCCCGCCCGGCGACGTGGCCTGCGACGTCTGCCATGGCACCGCCCGGCCGGACCTGCGGGAACAGCGCAGCCTGATCTCGTTCATCGCCCGCAACCGGCGGCGCTACACCCTGGGCACGGCCGCCCGGACCCTGGCGCAGTCGGCCGCGCTGGACTGCGCCGAAGAAGACGGACGGCGGGCCCTGGCGTACCTGATCGGCCGGGGCTTGCTGAAAAAATCCGCCCACCCCTTCTGGAAAAACCGGCTTACCCTGCCCGGCGGATCCGGAAAAACGACCAGCGGCGGACCCCCGCAGCCCCTACTCTTCAATCTCCAGCTCTTCCGCCGGGGCTTGGTCTTTTTTCGGTTTGGCCGGGCGTCTGGGACGGGGCGAAAAAAGGGCCTTCCGCCGCGGTCGATAGAGGCGGGCAACGTAGAAGACCAGGAAAAAATAGACGATCAGGACCAGGGTGACGGCGATCACCTGCCATGAGCGCAGCACCCGCCAGACGAGATCTACGAATTCCTCCGACATTTCCGCTTCCTCCTACGCTTTGTCCGCCGCCAGGCGGTCGAACCGCGTCTGGTCCAGGACTTGGATACGCCGCCCCCGGACCGCCAAGATCCCCTCCGCCGCCAGGGCGGACAATTCCCGGGAAAGGCTCGGCCGGGCGACGGACAATAATTCGGCCATTTTTTCTTTGGAAAACTCCAGGGTCAGCGCCCCGGCGGTAAGTCGGGGCGCCAGGTAGGCGACGATGCGCTGCCGCAGGGAAGAGAATTCCAGCAGGTGGAATTTTTCCGCCAGCAGGGAAACCTTGCCGCCGATCTCGGTCAAAAAATTGAGCAGGAAGCGCCGGTCCGCCCGACAGAGATCCAGCACTACCTCCAGCGGCAGCACCAGGAGCCGGCAGTCGGTGGCGGCGGTCACGGTTACCGGCAAGGCCTGGTTGGGAGCAAAAAGGATGGCCGACGCGATCGGATCCGGCGCCTTGAGGGTTTCGATGGTCAGCAGCTTGCCCGCCGGGGACTGCATGTCGGCGTTGACCCTGCCTTCCAGCAACACCCGCAGTTCGTCGTAGCGCGTGCCCGCCGGCAGGACCAGCCCGCCCGCGGCCCGGGCTTCCACGCGGCACGGCGCCTGGGCCAGCAAGGAGGCCAAAATCTTGACGTCCACGCCCCGGCAGAGGGTGGAAACGGAAAAGGCCAGCAGATCCCGGCTTTCCACGGTTATTCCGGAGCGAGCAGACCCGGCAGGTCGGCCAGGTCGGCGATCACCGCGTCCGGCGCCAGGTCGGCGCAGAAGGGTACATCCCGGCGCAGCCGCAGGGACCGGCGGTCGCCGGCAAAGAGTACCGTCCTGAACCCGGCGGCGACTGCGGCGTAGACGTCGTTGAGCATGTCGTTGCCGACGTAGACCCAGTCCCGGGCCTGATGACCCCGGCGGGCAAGCCCCGCGCGGGCCGCCAGAAAGAGATCCGGCGCCGGTTTGGCCACGCCCCGGTCGCAGGAATAGATCAGCAGGTCGGCGGCAAAGCCCAGCTCCGCCGGTTCGGCGCCGAAGTAGGCTTCAAACAAGAGGGGCGTATAGAACTGGGCGTTGGAGACGATGCCCAGCTCCCGTCCCCCGGCCCGGATGGCCCGCAGGCAGTCCCGGGCACCGGGCAAGGGCGCCGCCGGGTTGAGCGCCAGTTCGTAGCGCAGGGCCAGTTCCGCCGGGTCCGCGCCCGGCCGCAAGCCCGGCAGCGTCGACCACAGTTCTTCCACCCGAATTTCCGGGTACGGCGTACGCTCGTAGGCCGCGGCGTGCCGCGTCTGGACGGCGGACCGGAACCAGGCTTTGAGCTCCTCGCCGCTTGAATCTGGGGCAAACTCCCGGGCTACCGACTCCAGGTCGCCCCGCAGGTAGTCGGCGGCAACCCCGATGTCCCCGGCGGCGGAGGCGAACAGGGTGCCGTACACGTCGAACAGCACCCCCCGCACTCCCGCCAGCGGGCCGACGGCTTCGGGGTAGCGGCGCCGCCGCAGCTGCTCCGGCAGCGGGTCGACGGGTTCCGGGGACGCGGGACGCGCCGCCCGGCGGATCAAGTCGATGTAGCGTCGCTTTTCCGTCTCAGTCATGGCCCAGGCCGACCAGGGACAACTTTTGGGGATCCAGAAATAGCTCCAGCAGGATGGACTTGGAGAGCCGGTGGGTGACGGGCTTTTCGATCACCGCCCGGTAGGTTTCCCGCAGCGCGTCGCTGATGGCGGCGGCGCCGTAGCGCTCCAGGATCCGGGACCGATTGGCCTGGATGCGGTCTTCATCGTCCTGCCGGGTCGCCAGGGAAGCCAAAAAGGGATTGGCGTCCGCCAGGTCCCTTCGGGCCGCGTCGTTGGAGGCGATGGTCTGCAGGATGTCCGTCTGCAGTTCCTGATCCAGACGGCCAAAATCGAATTTATCCTGGGAGAAAATTTCGTCCGTCATCATTTTGAGCGTATACGAGGGCGCTTCCAGCCCGAAAGCCCGGAAGGCGGAAATCAGGGCCTGCTCCATCTTTTTGCGCAGGATCGGCGGCGGCAGGTAGACCATGGGAATATTGATCGACGCATACAGGTCGTCGAACTGGACCCCGGAACGCTCAAAATCCTTGCAGACGTAGTCGATGCGCCGGCCGATTACCGACCGTCCCGCGGTCCAGGGTTCCAGGAACGAAAAGCCGAAGCCTTCTTTGACCGAAGTGGTCAGGGCGCACACCGCGCTGCCCAGCAGCTCGGGCAGCGAGGCCGAACCGCCCACCTCGAACTCCACGGGCAGGCCCAGGGCCTGGGCGGTTTCTTTCCAGTGCCGGTACCCGGGCTCATCCTTGTGGGAGGTCGGCGGCAGGGTGATGGCGATGGTGCGCCCCTTGGGGATGAACAGGGACAGGAGCAGGGCTTCGCCGATGTTCTTGCGTCCGATGCCCCGGACCGGGTAGAGGTAGCGGGTCCGTTCCAGGCCGGGCTGGGCTTCGATGGGCACCACCTCGTTGGGCATCAGGTGCAGTCCCGCCGGGTCCAGCCCGGAACGGTGCAGAAAAGAAAAATCCCGGCTGTTCAGCGCGCCGTAGTGGACATTTTCCAGGTACAACTCGTTTTCGATGTAGACGTCGGGCCGGAAATCTTCGGCAAAATCGTGGTTTTGCAGCAGCAGCCGCAGGCCACGGTCCTTCAGGATCCGCAGGGCGGGCAGGAGCAGCGAATTTTTGCGGATCAGCGGGTTGTGGACGTGGACGACGTCGGCGGGGCCGCCCCACCGGGCATCCATGGCCTTGAGCAGGGCGTCGGCCAGGCGCGCCGTCCGGGCTTGTCTGACCACCCCCTCCGCCAAACGCGCTTCGCCCCGGACGCTGTCGTAGCGCAGATCCGGGATCAGGGCTTCCGGAAACCCGCTGTGGTCCTGGGGGGCATCGCCGCTGATCAGCAGAACCTCGTCCCCGGCGCTCCGCAAAACCCGGGCCTGGTGGTGGACGACCGAAGTCACCCCACCCCGGAGCAGATGATAATGAATCAAGGCAATACGCACTTCCGGGTCCTCACTTGTTTCTCATTTACCATAGTATCCCAATCGGCGCATTGGGGCAACCAAAAAAACCTCCGAAAAGGCCGGTCAAAGCCGTTTTATTCCCCATACCCCTTGCCAGCACACTTCCCATAGTGTATATATTGTTCGGCATACCACAATAGGTATGGTAAGGATGGTCCCCATGAAAATAGAGCGTTATTTTACCAGCCCCGCCCGCGGCCCCTACGACGGCATTTCCTGGGAAAAAAGAAAAAGCGAAATCCGCAATCCCGACGGCCGCCTGATATTTTCCGAAGAAACGGTCATCGTTCCTTCCTTCTGGAGCCAGATCGCCACGGACATCATCGCCCAAAAATATTTCCGCAAGGCCGGCGTGCCCGCGGACAAGGCCGGGGACTGGAAAAAATGGGCGCTTCCCGAGGGGACCAGGAAAAAAGCCGCCGACCCGGGGGCCGAACTGCCCCCGGACGGCGCGGAACACGACGCCCGGCAGGTCTTCCACCGCCTGGCCTATACCTGGATGGACTGGGGTCGGCGGAACGCCTACTTCGATACGCCCGAGGACGCCAAGGCGTTCTATGACGAAACCTGCCATATGCTGGCCCGCCAGATGGCGGCGCCCAACAGCCCCCAGTGGTTCAACACCGGCCTCTACGCGGTCTACGGCATCGACGGTCCCGCCCAGGGCCACTACTACGTGGATCCCGCGGACGGGAAGCTCAAGAAGTCGGACAGCGCCTACGAACGGCCCCAACCCCACGCCTGCTTCATCCTCTCCGTCAACGACGACCTGGTCAACGACGGCGGCATCATGGACCTGGTCACCCGGGAAGCCCGGCTCTTCAAGTACGGCTCCGGATCGGGTTCCAACTTTTCCAACATCCGCGCCGCGGACGAACGGCTTTCCGGCGGCGGCGTCTCTTCGGGCCTGCTTTCGTTCCTCAAAATCGGCGACCGGTCCGCGTCGGCCATCAAGTCCGGGGGCACCACCCGCCGGGCGGCCAAGATGGTTACCCTGGACGCGGACCACCCGGACGTGGAAAAATACGTGGAGTGGAAGGCCGGGGAAGAGCATAAGGTGGCGTCCATGGCCATCGGCTCGAACATCGTCAAAAAGCACCTGGACGCCATCAAGCGGTCGCTGGCTTCGTTCCGGGGTCCCGAAACGGACCAGTTCAACGCCGAAAAGAACCATGATCTGGCGGCCGCCCTGCGTCTGGCGTTGCGGGACCAGATTCCGGCTACCTACGTCTACCAGCTGCTCAGGCGCCTGGAACAGGGGGACGATACGGTCGATCCGGCGGTATTTTCCACCGCCTGGGACGATGAAGCCTACAACACGGTCTCCGGTCAATCCAGCAACAACAGCTTACGGGTCACCGACGCCTTCATGAAGGCCGTACTGGACGACACGGACTGGGACCTCAGCGGGCGCATCGGCGGCAAAAAGGTGCGCACGATCAAAGCCCGGACGCTGTGGGACAAGGTTTCCCGATCCGCCTGGCAGTGCGCCGATCCGGGACTGCAGTACCACACCACGATCAACGACTGGCACACCTGCCCGGCGGGGGGCGAAATCCGGGCTTCCAATCCCTGCTCGGAGTACATGTTCCTGGACGACACGGCCTGCAACTTGGCTTCCATCAATCTGATGACCCTCTACGACGCGGAAAAGAAGGCCTTCAGCATCGACGGCTACCTGCACGCCATCCGGATCTGGACCACCATCCTGGAAATTTCGGTGGTCATGGCCCAGTTTCCGTCGCCCCGGATCGCCGAACTTTCTTATGAATACCGTACCCTGGGCCTGGGCTTCGCCAACGTGGGCAGCCTGCTGATGGTGATGGGCCTGGCCTACGATTCCGACGCCGGGCGCGCCGTGGCCGCCGCCCTGTCGGCCATGCTTTCCGGCGAGGCCTACGCCCAGTCCGCCCGCCTGGCCGCCGCCCTGGGTCCCTTTCTGCGCTACGGGGAAAACCGGGAATCCATGCTGCGGGTCATCCGCAACCACCGCCGGGCGGCGTACAACGCCGGACCGGGGGAATACGAGGCCATCAACACCATCCCGCCGGGCATCGATCCGGCCTTCTGCCCGCCGGATTTCCTCAAGGCCGCCCAGGCCAGCTGGGACCGGGCGCTGGAGCTGGGCACGGCCCAGGGCTTCCGCAACGCCCAGGTTACGGCCATCGCGCCCACGGGCACCATCGGCTTGCTGATGGATTGCGACACCACCGGCGTGGAGCCCGACTTTGCCCTGGTCAAGTTCAAGAAGCTGGCCGGCGGCGGCTACTTCAAGATCATCAACCAGACCGTTCCGCCGGCCCTGGCCGCCCTGGGCTACAGCCCAGCGGAAATCGAAGACATCATCGCCTACGCCCTGGGCCGCAAGACCCTCCAGGACGCGCCCCACGTCTCCCTGGACGCCCTGGAGGAAAAGGGCTTTACCACGGAAGCCCTGAAGGCGGTGGAAGCCGCGGTGGAAAGCTCCTTTTCCCTGGAAGCCGTCTTCAGTCCCTGGATCATCGGCCGGGATTTTGTGGAAAAGGCGCTCAAAGTGCCCGAAGCCACCTGGTCCCTGCCGGGCTTCAGCCTGCTGCGGCACCTGGGATTTTCGGCCGCCGAAATCGAGGAAGCCGAACTCTACGCCTGCGGCACCATGGGCGTCGAAGGGGCGCCGGGACTCAAGGCCGGGCATCTCTGCGTCTTCGACACCGCCACGCCTTCGGGCAAGAACGGCAAGCGTTCCATTCCCTGGACCGCCCACGTCGGCATGATGGCCGCCGTCCAGCCCTTCGTGTCCGGGGCAATCTCCAAAACCATCAACATGCCCAACTCGGCCACCTACGAGGACGTCAAGGGCGCCTACATGCTGGCCTGGCGCAGCGCCATCAAGGCGGTGGCCCTGTACCGGGACGGCTCCAAACTGTCCCAGCCCCTTTCTTCCTTCGCTCCCGGCGTGGATCCCCTGGCGGACACCATCGTCCGCCTGCAGCGGGACCTGGACAGCCCGGCGGCGGCGGACAAGGCGCCCACGGGCAAAAAGGTGGACGTCCGGGGCATCCGCCGCTCCCTGCCCAACCGGCGGGCGGGCTACACCCAGAAAACCAAGATCGGCGGCCACTCCATCTTCATCCGCACCGGCGAGTACAACGACGGAGCCCTGGGCGAAATCTTCCTGGACATGCACAAGGAAGGCGCCGCCTTCCGCAGCCTGCTCAACAGCTTCGCCATCGCCGTTTCCCTGGGGCTGCAGTACGGCGTGCCCCTGGAAGAATACGTCGACGCCTTTACCTTCAGCCGCTTTGAGCCCAACGGCATGGTCCAGGGCCACGATTACGTCAAAATGGCCACCAGCGTCATCGACTATATTTTCCGGGACCTGGCCATCAGCTACCTGAAGCGTACCGACCTGGCCCAGGTAAAGCCGGAAGACCTGCTGGCCACGGGCACCCGCAGCGATACGGAGAACAACGGGACCGTCAAAGCCAGCGCCGGCTTCCGGCCCCACGGAGCTGCCGCCGAAGCGGCGCCGGACCAAGCCCGAACGGACCAGGGCCGAGGGGACCAGATCAGCGTGGCCGAACAGGAGCAGGCCGCCAAGATCGCCCAGGCCCGGGTCAAGGGCTACGAAGGCGACCCCTGTCCGGTCTGCGGCTATTTTACGCTGATCCGGAACGGGACCTGCCTCAAATGCGATACCTGCGGCGGCACCACGGGCTGCAGCTGACGGGCATTTGCATTGCCCCGGGCTATCGGGTATACTGGTTCCATGGAATGGTTTACCCAACTCGGGGCGGTGCCCCAGGCCACGCTGGCCACCCTGTTTACCTACGGAGTCACCGCCCTCGGGGCGGGGATGGTGTTCTTCTTCAAGACCATCGACCGCCGCGTGCTGGACGCCATGCTGGGCTTTGCCGGGGGCGTCATGATCGCCGCCAGCTTCTGGTCCCTGCTGGCGCCGTCCATCGACCTGGCCGAATCCATGGGCATGGTATCCTGGGTGCCGCCGGTGGTCGGATTTCTGGCCGGCGGCGCGTTCCTGCGCCTGGTCGACCTGGTGCTGCCCCACCTGCACATCGGATTTGACCGGGACGAGGCGGAAGGCATCAAGACCACCTGGTCCCGTTCGGTGCTGTTGGTGCTGGCCATTACCCTGCATAATATCCCGGAAGGCCTGGCCGTGGGCGTGGCCTTCGGCGCCGTCGCGGCGGGAATTCCCAGCGCCGGCCTGGCCGCCGCCATCGCCCTGGCCCTGGGCATCGGCATCCAGAACTTCCCTGAGGGCGCCGCAGTGTCCATTCCGCTCCGCCGGGACGGCCTGAGCCGGGGCAAGGCCTTTTGGTACGGGCAACTCTCGGGCGTGGTGGAACCCTTCGCGGGCATCCTCGGCGCCGCGCTGGTGCTGGCCATGCGGCCCATCCTGCCCTACGCGCTGGCCTTTGCCGCGGGAGCCATGATCTTTGTCGTGGCCGAAGAAGTCATCCCCGAATCCCGCCGGGCGGGCAACGAACACATTTCCACCATGGGCATCATGATCGGCTTTGCCGTCATGATGACCCTGGACGTAGCCCTGGGATAGGGGCGTCTCCAAAAACCCGCTTGGTTTTTTGAGGCGCCTTGGCAAATCCTTGCCGGATTTGCGGTTTTCATCAGTAAACCACGAAAAACGGAAGTTTTTCATGGTTCCCCTATGAAGGAGCCGACCATGAACCTGATTTTTCTGGGCCCCCCCGGGGCGGGCAAGGGAACCCTGGCCGCCAAAGCCACGGACATACTCAGCATTCCCCACATATCCACGGGCGCCATTTTCCGGGCCGCCATCGCCGCCAAAAGCCCGCTGGGCCTCAAGGTCAAGGCGATCATCGACTCCGGCGGTCTGGTGGACGACGACACCACCGTGGCGCTGGTGGAAGAACGTCTAGCCCAGGAGGATGCCACGGCGGGCTACATCCTGGACGGCTTCCCCCGCACCATCGGCCAGGCCGAAGCGCTGGCCGCATTTTCCACCGTCGACCGGGCGGTCAACTTCGACATCCCCGACGGCTCGGTGGTGGAGCGGCTGGCCGGGCGCCGGGTGTGCCGCAAATGCGGCACCAACTACCACGTGCTGTTCCAGAAGCCCCGGCAGGACGGGGTCTGCGACCTGTGCGGCGGCGAGCTGTACACCCGGGCCGACGACCAGGAAGAAGCCATCCGCAAGCGGCTGGAAGTCTACCGCGCCCAGACCGCGCCGCTGATCGACCACTACCGGGCCAAAGGCCTGCTGACCGACGTGGACGCCCGCCCGGCGGTGGATCAGGTGGTGGCCGGGTTCAAGGCGGCCCTGGGTATCCGGTAGTACCGTTCTTCCGGGTATTCGGCAAAGTAGGCGCCCAGCGCCTTTTCCACGTCCGCCGGCGTCGAAGCCCGGGCCAACAGGGTCTTGACGTGGTGCGACCATTTCAGGTTTTCGCAAAAATACTCAAAATAGCGGCGCGTGCGGGTGGGGTAGAATTCCGGCGGTTGGTGGCGGACCAGCAGGTCCAGAAAACGGTGCGCCGTGTCCTGCAGGTCGATCGTTTCCGGAAAAGCCGGCGCCGGGCCGTCGGGGGCTTCCAACCGGCGGGCCTGGGCGAAAATCCAGGGCGCCCGCACCGCGGCGCGGCCGACCATGACCGCGTCGCAGGGTCCCGCCGCGCGCTGGACCAGCTCCTCCGCCGTACGGACGTCGCCGTTGCCCGCCACCGGGATGCCCAGCGCGGCGCGCAGCGGCCCGATGAACTCCCAGCGGGCGTTCCGCTTGAACTTTTCCGTGGCCGTCCGGGGATGCAGGGTGATCAGGTCCACCCCGGCGTCTTCCAGCCGGCGGCAGAAGGCGACCAGGGTTTCCAGATCCGCGTCCCAACCCAGCCGCAGCTTGACGCTCAATCGGCGCTGAACCCGGGGGCGCACCGCGGCGATCAGCCGGGCCGCGGCGTCGGCGTCGGCCATCCAGCCCACCCCGCCGCCGCCGCGCACGATCTCCGGCGCCGAACACCCCATGTTGAGGTCGATGCCCGCGCAGTCCCGTTGGTCCAGCAAGGCCGCCGCCCGGGCTACCTGGTCGGGCTCCCCGCCGACCACCTGGTAGACCAGGCGGTCCGGCCGGGGCCGGGCGTCCAGGTAATAGCGCTCCAGCGGTCCCTGGTTGAGCAGGCCCGGGGCGCTGATCATCTCCGAAAAATACTGGTCGCAGCCGCCGAAATGCCCGATCAGTTCCCGCAGGGCCCGATGGCTCAGGGCCGCCATGGGGGCCAGGTAAAAGGGTACGCTCATACGGAGCCACTATAGCATCTTGGGCCCTGCGCGCATATTCCGGAAGGCGAAGCCGCATTGATCAGGCATCCAAAAGTCCGTATATTCGCAGGATGACGCACCGCGAAAAGCACGCCCGCCTTTTTGAACGCATCGCCGCACCCTACGCCTGGTTCTTCAACGGACAGACCCGGTCCTACGCCGCCTGCTTTGACCTGGGCCGGCAGGCTTTGGGCGATCCGGCGGGCAAGCGCGCCCTGGACATCGGCTGCGGCACCGGCGCCTTTACCGCGGCGCTGCGCGCCGAAGGCTGGGCGGTCCAGGGCGTGGACGTCGCCCCAGCCATGATCCGGGAAGCCCGCAAAAGCGGCGCCCCGTGTTCCGTGGCCGACGCGCTGGAGGGCTTGTCCCACGAGGACCAGAGCTTCGACCTGGTCAGCGCCGCCTACGTCGCCCACGGCCTGCGTCGGGACGACCGGCGCAAGCTCTACGCCGAGGCGCGCCGCCTGTCCCGGGGTGTGGTGCTCTTCCACGACTACAATCCCCGGCGTCGCCTCTTGACCAGCTTGGTGGAGTTGGTGGAAGGCGGCGACTATTTCAACTTCATCAAGGCAATACCCGAAGAACTGGGCGCCGTTTTTTCAGCGGTGCGCATCATTCCCGTCGGCCCCCAGGCCGCCTGGTACGTTTGTACGCCATAAACGGCGTATCGCCTTGAATTATCCCGCAGCATAGGTTATAAAGAAGGCTAGGAGGATACCGCATGATTGCTAAAAGCGATATGCCCAGTATCAATGAGAAGGAACCCGACGGCATCAAACCCGACGGAACCTCCTACCGGGTGCTGATCATCGACGACTCTATGTTCATCGCCAAACAGCTCGGCCAGATTCTGACTTCCGAAGGCTTTGAGGTCGCGGGGACCGGCTCCGACGGACTCCAGGGCCTGGAAAAATATAAAGAACTCTTTCCCAACGTCGACCTCGTCACCATGGACATCACCATGCCCGTCATGGACGGCGTATCGGCGCTGGAAAAAATCCTGGAATTCGACAAGGACGCCAAAATAATCATGGTCAGCGCCCTGGGCAAAGAAGACGTGGTCAAAAAATCGCTCTTGCTCGGCGCCAAAAGCTATATCGTCAAACCACTGGACCGCAAGAAGGTCCTGGAGCGGGTAGTCTCGGTGCTCCAGCGTTAGCAAATTCCCATTTCAGAGGTTATTGAAATGGCCGGTTGCTGTTTCAACAACCTTGGCGATTGTTCCCAAACCGGGCGGTTGATCCGATAACGCTCCAGCCCTACTCCTGTCGGGCAAAGAGAAAGGCGTTCTTGCCGCTTCTTTTTATCTGGTACATGGCTTCGTCGGCTTTGCGCAAAAGGTCGTCCGACGACTTGCCGTCCTCCGGGTAAAGGGCGATGCCGATGGAAATACCCACCCGCCACGCCTCGCCCTGGACCGTCAGGGGGGCCGCAAAGGCGTCGATCAACTTGCCGGCCACCAAGCGCGCCCCCTGGGCGTCGTCCATGTCCGTCACCACGGCGATGAACTCGTCCCCCCCGACCCGGGCCACGACGTCGGAAGCCCGCAGGGCGTCCTTGAGCCGCCGGGCCACCTCCACCAGCGCCGCGTCCCCCGCCTGGTGCCCGTAGCGGTCGTTGATGGGCTTGAATTCGTCCAGGTCCATGAACAGCACCGCCACCTGCTTCTTGAGCCGTTGGGCCTGCAGCAGGGCCTTGTCCAGCAGTTCGCCCAGCAGCAGGCGGTTGGGCAGACCGGTCAGCGCGTCGTGGTTGGCGATGCGGGACACCTTGGCGGCCAGCCGCTGCAGGCTGACCTTTTCGGCGGTCAGCTCGCCGTTCAACCGCAGCAGCTCGGCGTGGGCGCGGCTGTTCTCGACGGCCACGGCGATGAAGGAGCCTAAGGAAACGATCAGCTCCAGGTCTTCTGCAGAATACGCGGCCGGCTTGTAGCTCTGCAGACCCACCGCGCCGATGACTTTTCCGGTAATGGACAGGGGCGCGTAGATCAGGGATACGTTGGGTTTGCCCTGGACGGTCAAGACGGCGCGCACGTAGCGCTGGTATTCGGCGTCCAGGTCGTCGATCCTAACCGGCGCGTTGGTGCGGACCACGTAGGCGGCAAAACTGTCTTCGCTGTCTTCGGCGATGCTGAAGGGAGCCAATTCTTCCCCATCGACCAAAAAGTAGGTATAGGTCAGCAGTGCCTGCCGTTCCTCCCGAAGAACCAGACAAAAATCGGTTACGTCCATCAAGTGGGCCAGGCTCTCATGGACGGTCTTGGCCACCCGACCCAGGTCAAGGGAAGCCGTCAGCGCCCGGCCGATTTCGGTTACCGCCCGCTGACGGTCGATGCTGCGCTCCAGCTCGGCCCGGTTTTCTTTCAATTCCACGTTCCGCAGCCGGAATATTTCCGCTTCCTGCCGGGCCCGTTCCAGTTCAAAGCGGATTTCCGAATCCTTGAGGTTGCGGGCGGCCCGGTCGGCGGCGATGCTGTCCCGCATGCCATGGAAACGCTTGAAATCCGCCAGCGCTTCCCGATGGTTCCCCGAAGCTTCATAGGCCAGGGAACGATGACGGTAGATATCCGCCAAGCGGGGTTTCAAGCCCCGGGAAGCCGCCAGCGGTTCCAGCTCGTCCAGGGTATCGATGGCCGCCTGATACCGATTTTCTTCGATATCCAGCACGGCGTACTCGATTTTCAGCTCCACCGAAGGCCGCGGCTGGTCTATCGCCGCCCCCGGCGACAGGGCCGACACGAGCAATTGCCGGGCCGCTTCCCGGTTGCCCTTGCGCCGGGCGGCTATGGCCAGGCCGCGCAGCGCCCGCAGCCGGGAACTGGTGTCCGAGACCGCCTCCGCGGCGCTGAGGCCCAGTTCCAGATAGCCTTCGGCGTTGCCGGTCTCTCCCAGGGCGATAAAGGCATGGCCGATATTCGTGAAAAGGTTGGACTCCAGTTCCACCGGTTTGCCCTGCTGCCCACCGTCCTGGCCAACGGCTTTGATGGCCCCCGCCGCGCGCATGAAGTATTCCAGCGCTTCGTGGACGTCGTCGCAGTCCATGAGCACTTCGCCCACGTTGTTCAGCGCCGCCGCTTCCCGGTCCGGCCGACCCGCCGCCCGGGCCAGTTCCACGGCCTTCATGTTCCGGTCCAGAGCCTTGTCCAGCTGGCCGCGATCCTGGGCTACGGCGCCGAGGACCAGAAAAGCCATCGAAATGCCCGCCGGGTCATTGAGGGCGCTGTAGGCGTCCAGGGCTCCCGTACCGGCCAGCTCGGCGGCGTCCAGCTGGGAAAGATAGTACTCGCACCAGGCCAGATTGAGCAGCGCCAGGGCCTTGCCCGGACCATAGCCGGCCGTAGTCGCCAGCTGGACGCTCCCCTGGGCTACTTCCCGGGCCGCCGTGGGATTCACCAGGCTCAGGTCCCAGGCTTCGGCGTTGAGCGCATCGATCGTGGCGGTCGGTGTATCCATGATTCTCCCGGGGATAGTATAGCCGCAGTGCGGCCTTCTTTCAATTGGCCACGCTTTTCGGTATATTTGGAGTGCCGATTTGTACCATAAGGCGAGGTTTGTATGAAAGCGTACGCGATTTCCGATTCCGTCTACTGTCTGCACGCCGACATCGACGGACCCAAAGAATACTTTGAAGGCATCTGGCCTATCCCCGACGGGGTTTCCCTCAATACCTACCTGGTCAAAGGGGAAAAAACGGCCCTGATCGACCTGGTGCGGGACTGGGACCAGGCGCCCCGACAACTGGAAACCGAACTGGCGGGCATCGGCGCCTCTTTCCAGGACGTGGATTACCTGATCCTCAACCATCTGGAACCGGACCATACCGGCTGGCTCCGGGAATTCCGGGCGCTCAATCCGGGCGCCCAGATCATCGCCAGCGTCAAAGGCGTCGAGCTGGTCAAGACCTTCTACAAGATTGAGGACGGCCTGCGGGCGGTCAAGACCGGGGACACCCTGGACCTGGGGCGGGGCAAGACGCTGCAATTCATCGACACGCCCAACGTGCACTGGCCGGAGACCATGGTCACCTGGGAAGCCGAATCGGGCACCGCCTTTACCTGCGATGCCTTCGGCGCCTTCGGAAAACTGGGGGACCGGGTATTCGACGACCAGTTCAGCCCGGAAGAGCACGCCTTTTTTGAAAAAGAAGGCCTCCGCTACTACGCCAACATCGTTTCTTCGTTCTCCGTCTTCGTCGAACGGGCCATCAAGAAGCTGGAAACCCTGCCCATCCGCTGCATCGCCCCCAGCCACGGCATCGTCTGGCGCCGGGACCCGCAAAAGATCATCGACCGCTACCGCGCCTACGCCGGGTACATGAACGGCCCGGCGGAAAAGAAAATCGCCGTGGTCTGGGGCTCGATGTACGGCAATACCCGTTTGGGCCTGGACGCGGTGATCAAGGGCATCGAAGCCGAGGGCGTACCCTACTCCATCCACCGCGTACCCAACGACGACGTGTCCTTCATCCTGGCGGACGCCTACCAGAGCGCCGGCGTCGTGCTGGCCATGCCCACCTACGAATACGCCATGTTTCCGCCCATGGCCTACGCCATCGACGTGATGCGGCGCAAGCACGTGCACGGCAAGACGGTGCTGCGCATCGGCAGCTGGGGCTGGGTCGGGGGCGCCAAGAAGGAATACGAGGCGGCCATCGCCGACCTGAAGTGGACCAGCCTGGAGTCCGTGGAATGGCCCGGCGTGCCCTCGGAAACGGACCGGCAGCTGCTGGAGCAGCGCGGCCGGGAACTGGCCCGGGCCGTCCGGGGCGCCTGAACGTTCCCGCCGCGGGTCGCCGGGAAAACCCCGGGACCTACCCGGCGCGGACTACTCCACCATGGAAAAAACCAACGTCCTGCGCCTGTTGGAAGCCGCGGGCATCGCCTTCGAGCACCTTGAATACCCGGTGGACGAGGCCGACCTGTCCGCGGTGCACGCCGCCGTCCTTTTGGGGATCGACGCCGATACGGTCTTCAAGACCATCGTCCTGACCGGCGAGCGCACCGGGCCCTTTGTCTGCGTCGTGCCCGGCACCTGCGAGGTGGACCTGAAGAAGGCCGCCCGGGCCGCAGGGGACAAGGCCGCCGCTGCCCTACCCCTGCGTGAGCTGGAAGGCCTGACCGGTTACGTCCGGGGCGGCTGTTCGCCCATCGGCATGAAGCGCGCCCTGCGGGTCTACATCGACGAGACCGCCCGGGTCTTTGACCGCATCGCGGTCAGCGCCGGTCGGCGGGGCCTGCAGGTACGTCTGGCCCCGGCCGCCCTGGCCGCCGCCGCGGACGCGGTTTTTGCCGACCTGGTATAAGACATTGGAGGTATTAAATGCGCGGTTTCAACAATGGATGGGCTTCAGGCGGCTATGGATTCGGATCCGGCGTTCCCTGGGGCGGCCTGGTACTGGGGGCGATCGGAATCACCCTGATCGTGTTCCTGATCATCACGCTGGTGCGCCTGGGCAAAGTCGGCGGTACGGCCATGAAGGACGGCAATGCCAACGCCAGGGCGCGGGAAATTCTGGCGGAGCGCTTTGCCCGGGGAGAACTGGACGCAGAAACCTTTCGGGGGATGAAGGCGGAACTGGATAAATAACCCTTTCTGACAGATATTTAGGAGTAAAAACGGTAGATTACCCCTTATTCAAGGTAATATTTCGATTGTTAATTTGGAAAATGCGCTTTTTCATTCCTTAATTACCGTTCTGCGCCTTGATATTTCCACTTTCTCCGTCTATGATCCCCGGATCCGGGGGGATAAAATGAAAAGAAAAATTCCGGCGGCACGCTTGGTTCTGGAGGACGGCTCGGAATTCGAGGGCTGGTCCTTCGGCAAGCCCCGCTCCCAGGCGGGGGAAGTGGTGTTCACCACCGGCATGACCGGGTATCCCCAATCCCTGACCGATCCCAGCTACCGCGGCCAGATCCTGGTTTCCACGTATCCCCTGATCGGCAACTACGGCGTACCCCTGGAAAGTGGAACGGGCCAAGTTGTCCGCGACGCCCGGGGCATACCGGTGCATTTTGAGTCCGACCGGATCCAGGTCGCCGCCTTCGTCGTCGCCGACCTCTGCGAGGTTCCCAGCCACCACGCTTCCACCGCCACGCTTTCCGCCTGGCTGGAGAAAAACAACGTGCCCGGACTCTACGGCGTCGACACCCGGGCCCTGACCGAGCGGCTGCGCGAACAGGGAGTCATGCGGGGCAAAATTTTGGTCGACGGCAGCCGGGAGCTGAGCTTCGATTCCGGCGACCTGGTCCACCCCGTGGCCGACGTTTCCCCCGGCGGCGTCCGGGTGTATCCCGCGTCGCCCTCCGGGGGACAGGGCGCCCGGCCGCCGCGCATCGCCCTGGTGGACTGCGGCGCCAAAGCCAACATCCTGCGGGTGCTGCTGGACCGGGGGGTCGAGGTGATCCGGGTCCCCTGGAACCAGGATCTGTCGGAGATCGAGCATGACGGGATTTTTCTATCCAACGGGCCCGGGGATCCCAAGGCCTGCGGCAAAACCATCGCCGGCGTGCGCCGGGCGCTGGAAAAGCGGACGCCGACCTTCGGCATCTGCCTGGGCAACCAGATCCTGGCCCTGGCGGCCGGGGCGGACACCTACAAGCTCCCCTACGGCCATCGCGGCCAGAACCAGCCCTGCGTGGAAGTCGGCACCGGCCGCTGCTACATCACCAGCCAAAACCACGGCTACGCGGTACGGGAAGACACCCTGCCCCAAGGCTGGGAGCCCTGGTTCGTCAACGCCAACGACGGCACCATAGAAGGAATCCGCTCCGCGGACGGGCGGTTCGACGCGGTCCAATACCATCCGGAGGGCTGTCCGGGGCCCCGGGATACGGAATTCTTGATCGACCGCTTCATCCAGCGCGTCCAGGGAGGCCGGCGATGACCGATTCTGCCAAACCGATGACCAAGTCGATGCCGCGATCGGTGCTGGTGCTGGGATCGGGGGGCCTCAAGATCGGCCAGGCCGGCGAATTCGACTATTCCGGCTCCCAGGCCCTGAAGGCGCTGAAGGAAGAAGGCCTCCGGACGATCCTGATCAACCCCAACATCGCCACCATCCAGACCAGCGAGGGCATGGCGGACGCCACCTACTTTTTGCCCGTCACCCCCGAATACGTCCGCCGGGTAATCGAAAAAGAAAAACCCGAGGGCATCCTGCTTTCTTTCGGCGGCCAGACGGCGCTCAACTGCGGCGTGGCTTTGGACCGGGACGGCACGCTCTACAAATACGGCGTCCGCGTGCTGGGCACGCCGGTCAAATCGATCGAAGACACCGAGGACCGCCAACGTTTTGTGGAGCGGCTGAACGAAATCGGCGTGGCTTCGCCCCGCAGCCGTGGGGCGGATACCACGGAGCAGGCCGTCCTGGCGGCGGAGAGTATCGGCTACCCGGTCATGGTGCGGGCGGCCTTTGCCCTGGGCGGCGCCGGGTCGGGGCTCTGCCGCAATCAGGCGGAACTCCGCCGGCGCTGCGACCGGGCTTTTTCCCACGCCCCCCAGGTGTTGGTGGAAGAATGGCTGGGCGGCTGGAAAGAGATCGAATACGAAGTGGTCCGGGACGCCCAGGACAACTGCGTCGCGGTCTGCAACATGGAAAACTTCGATCCCCTGGGCATCCATACCGGGGAAAGCATCGTGGTGGCCCCCTCCCAGACGCTGAACGACGCGGAATACCACAAGCTGCGCAGCATCGCCCTGCGGGTCATCCGCCACCTGGGGATCGTGGGGGAATGCAACATCCAGTACGCCCTGGATCCCCTGTCGGAAGAATACCGGGTCATCGAGGTCAACGCCCGGCTGTCCCGCAGCTCCGCCCTGGCTTCCAAGGCGACGGGCTACCCGCTGGCCTTCGTGGCCGCCAAGCTGGCCCTGGGCTACAGCCTGCTGGACATCGAAAACCGGGTTACCCGGGTAACGAAGGCCTGCTTTGAACCCGCCCTGGATTACTGCGTGGTCAAGGTGCCGCGCTGGGACCTGGGCAAGTTCAAGAACGTGGACCTGCGTCTGGGTTCGGAGATGAAGTCGGTGGGCGAAGTCATGTCCATCGGCCGGACTTTTGAAGAAGCGCTGCAGAAAGCCCTGCGCATGACCAACATCGGCGCCCCCGGCCTGGCCGGGGACGACGCTCTGCTGGGCTCGGGCTTCCGGGACCTGAAGGACGCCCTGGCCAAACCCACGGACCGGCGCATCTTCGCCGTCTACCGCGCCCTGGACGAAGGCTGGTCCATCGACCGCATCCACCGGCTTACCCGCATCGACCGCTGGTTTTTGGCCAAGATGGCCAAGGTGCTGGCCGGCGAACGCGCCCTGCGGGACCAGGCCGCCCGCGGCGCCCTGCCCGACCGGGCGCTGCTGGCCCGGGCCAAGCGCCTGGGGTTCGCGGACGAGCGCATCGGCCGGCTCCTGGGCCTCGGCGAGCAGCGGATCCGCCGGCTGCGGGAAGAATACCGCCTTTTCCCCGCAGTCAAGCAGATCGACACCCTGGCGGGGGAATACCCGGCCAGGACCAACTACCTGTACATGACCTACGGCGACGCCGGTTCGGACAGGCCCGCGGTCGACGATACGGCGCCGGCCAAGCGGGGCGTCATGGTGCTGGGCTCCGGGGCCTACCGAATCGGCAGCAGCGTCGAGTTCGACTGGTGCTGCGTCAACGCCGCCGCCGCCGCCCGCAATCTGGGCCGCTACACGATCATGGTCAACAACAACCCGGAGACGGTTTCCACGGACTACGACATCTGCGACCGGCTGTACTTTGAGGAGCTGTCCCTGGAACGGGTCCTGGACATCTACGAACGGGAACGGCCCGAAGGAATGATCCTGTCCATGGGCGGCCAGACGCCCAACAACCTGGCGGTCCAGCTCTACGCTGCGGGGACCCTCATCTACGGCACCAGCCCCCAGTCCATCGACAAGGCCGAGGACCGGCATAAATTCTCCGCCCTGCTGGATTCCCTGGGCATCGAACAACCCGCCTGGAAGGAACTGACCGACCTGCCCGCGGCCAGGGCCTTTGCCGCCGACGTGGGCTACCCGGTGCTGATCCGGCCCAGCTACGTCCTGTCCGGCGCGGCCATGAACGTGGCCTGGAACGACCGCAGCCTGGAAACCTTCCTCAGCCTGGCCGCAGACCTGTCCGCGGAGCATCCGGTGGTCATCTCCAAGTTCGTGGAGGATTCCAAAGAAATCGAAATCGACGCCGTGGCCAAGCGGGGGGAACTGCTCTTCCACGCCATCACCGAACACATCGAGAACGCCGGGGTCCACTCCGGCGACGCCACCGTGGTGTTGCCCGCCCAGCGGCTCTACATCGAAACCATCCGCAAGGTGCGCAAGATCACCGAACGGATCGCCCGGGCTCTGGACATCACCGGTCCCTTCAACATCCAGTTCCTGGCCCAGCACAACCGGGTGCGGGTCATCGAGTGCAACCTGCGGGCCAGCCGCAGCTTCCCCTTCTGCTCCAAGGTCAGCCGGGTCAACATGATCGACATGGCCACCCGGGCCATGCTGGATGAACCCGTAGCCAAGGTGCCTTCTTCGGCCTTCGACCTGGAATGGGTCGGCGTCAAGGCGGCGCAGTTCAGCTTTTCCCGCCTGCACGGCGCCGACCCGGTCAGCGGCGTGGAGATGGCCTCCACCGGAGAAGTGGGCTGCATCGGCACGGACCTGGACGACGCCTTCCTCAAGGCCATGCTGTCCGTCGGCTACCGGCTGCCCAAAAAGAAGATCCTGCTTTCCACCGGACCCATCGAGGACAAGGTGGATTTTCTGGATGCCGCCAAAAAACTGGTGGCCATGGGCTACGAATTGTACGGATCCCGGGGCACGGCCAAGTTCCTGAGCGTCCACGGCGTGCCCGCGACGCCCCTCAACTGGCCGCTGGAATCCAAGGAACCCAACATCGCCGGGATGCTCCGGCGCCGGGAGGCGGACATGGTCATCAACGTGCCCAAAAACAACCGGGAGACGGAGCTGAAGAACGACTACCTCATCCGCCGCCTGGCCGTCGACTACGACATTCCCCTGTTCACCAACGTCAAAGTAGCCCGGCAGTACATCGATGCCCTGGCCTATCACCGGGAGCGGGGCCTGGAAATCAAGGCCTGGGAAGAATACCGTTGAGCCGGAGCCGGAGTACCCGGGATTGTGCCGGCGCCGGGTTTGCGCTACAGTAGGGCTATGCACAAAGCACTATTCGCCCTGCTGTACCTGGCCGCCCTTGCCGTTCCGGGTTGGTTGTACCTGGCCCCCCTGGGCGGACCGGCGCTGGTGTTTTCCGACGCCTACGCCCTGTCCACGCTTCTGGGAACCACGGCTTACGCCATTCTTGTAACCCAGTTTCTGCTGGCCGCCCGACCGGCCTGGGTAGTGCGGACCCTGGGGCTCAAACCGCTTTTGTCTTTCCACGGAACCATGGCCACGGTGGGCATCGCCCTGGCGGTGGTCCACCGGGTCCTCAAGATCGGCGTCGTCGGCTATCCGGATGATACGCTACAGGCCCGGTTCGGCCTGGCGGCGCTGCTGGTGTTCTTCATCGTCATCCTGGCTGCGGCCTTTCTGATGGCCACTACTTTCTGGCAAAAAATACCGTTCCTGAAGCGCTTCAGGGAGGGCGTCTACGCCCGCTTCAAGCTCAGCTACCCCCGCCTGCGGGCTTTCCACAACCTGAGCGTCCTGGCCGGACTGATCGTGCTGGTCCATGTTCTTCTGGCCGGCAGTTCGGACCTTTCCGCCAACCCCGCCGGCTTCGCCTGGATGGCCTTCTGGATGCTGTTCTGCCTGGGCGCCTACGCCCGCTACCGCCTGGGCGGCAGAAAGGCGCCGCGTCCCAAGGGCGCCTGAAGGGGGAAGCGCTACCCGGTCACGCCGAATTTGGTCCGGTATTCTTCGATCTCGATCATCGGCGGCCGCTCCACGGCGGAGATGGCGGTTTTTTCCACCGTGTGGGATTCGCCTTGCACCTTCAGGGCCACGTGGGCGTCCCCCAGTTCGCGCAGCACCGCCGCGTCGCCGTAGCGGGCAGCCCGATCCAGGAAGGTGTTGACGATGCCGTAGGCCATCCGCCCCAGGGCCTGGGTGGTCTGGTTGCGGTGGATGCGCAGGTCCAGGTCCACCTGGGCCAGGGCGCGGATGCCCGCCAGATGGTAGATGTCGATCAGGTGCCCCAGTTCCACGCCGTAGCCGACGGAAAAAGCCAGTTTTTCCAGCAGCGAACGGCGGCCGGCGTACTCCCCCGACAGAGGCTGCACCAGGCGCGCCAGCTCGGGGTAGAACAGGGAGAAGAGGGGCCGCACCAGGATCTCCGTGACCCGGCCGCCGCCGGAAGGGGCGATGCCCTCGGCGGAACGGATCGGCCGTTCGTAGAAGGCTTTGACGTAGGAGACTGAATCGTCCTCCAGCAGGGGGCCGAGCAGGCCGTAGACGAACTTGGGATCGATGTTGGAAATATCCGCGTCCACCCAGACGATCAGGTCCCCCTGCAGCGCGTAGAGGCTCTTCCACAGGTTTTCGCCCTTGCCCCGGTAGGTGCCCTGCTGGGGCAGGATGGCTTTGGATTCGAACACCGTGGCGCCGAAGCGCTGGGCCACCCGGCGGGTACCATCGGTGGACGAAGAATCGATGACCGCGATCTCGTCGATGAGCGGATAGCGGTCCATCAGCTCCGTCCGCATGACCAGGATTTCTTTGCCGATGGTGGCTTCTTCGTTCAAAGTCGGAAAAGCCAGGGAAATCTTCAGGTTCTTCTGATTCTTCAGTTTCACCAGGCGGGCAATATCGGTAAATCGGGAATGGTGCCAGGTCCGTTCCAGCAGGGAATCGGCGGGTGAACTCATGACGGCATTTCCTCGGAACTCCTCTGCGTCAGAAGGGACACCAGCTTGCGGCCCCGTTCCAGGGAATCCAGCACCACCTGGTCGGTCTTGAGTCCTTCCCGGCCCAGGGCTACGCCGATGGCCAGGGCGGGAATGCCCAGTCCGGTCAAAAAGGCCGCCGGATCCGGGCCGGCGCTCTCCCGGACTTTAACCCGCAGCTCCTTCATGCCCCGCAGCGCCAGCTGGATCAGATCCTTGTTGACCGCCGCGTCGCCCACCGGCACGTAGCCGACGACGGACACCTCGGTGCGGGCCTTGGCTTCCCGGCCGGTGCTTTCGGCGGTGGCCACCGCCGCCTTCATGGCCAGCTCCAGCACGGCGGCATTGGAAGATTCCAGCTCGATGTCCACGATGCCCTCGGTGGGATGCCGGCCGAAACCGGTGCCCGCCTCTACCCGGCGGATCCGGCACGCCGTCTGTTTGTCCGCGTCCCAGACCACGCCGGACAGTTTGCGGGCCACCAGCACGGCGGCGTCCACCGCCGAGGCCGGTTCGGGAGCGCCGGGTCTGGCCGGCTGACCCTCGTCGGTCTCGTCCCGGGCGTCCTCGTCGGTGCGCAGTTTTACTTCGATGCGGTAGGTGCCCTGCGGACGGGTCACCAGGGACCCGAGCGCAAAGCCCCGCAGGCCCAGGGCGGCCACCGGCCGGTCGGCGGCGGATTCGGCCAGGCGGGAAAAAACGCCCCCCGCCGGATTGTCCAGGGCGTGGGCGGCAAAGAGCAGCAGCAATTCGCGGCGGCTCAGGGCGTCGCCGGAAAGCAGGGATTCGGCCAAGGAAAGCAGGGCGGCGGCACCCAGGGCGTCGGCCAGGCCCGCGCCGTAGGCCATGTCCACGTCCAGCCGGGAAAGGCTTTCCAGGGGATGGTAGCGGCTGGAGCCCAGGTCGGCAAAAAGCAGCAGCGGCGCGCCGTCCAGGGGCTCGGCGCACTGGATCCGGGCCAGGACGTTGCCGTCTTCGTCGACAACCGCGCTGATCCCCAGGGACGCCAGCCGTTCGACGACGAACGCCGCCCGTCGTTCCTCATTGTGGGTGGGCGAAGGAATTCCCGCCATCCGGAGGGCGTCCGCCAGCAGACGTTCGGCCAAGGGCGACCGGGCCTGGCGCAGAAAGCCCAGCATCGAAGCCGCGTTGCCCCGGACAAAGCGCGCCGCCCGGGCCATGGAATTCTGGATTCTGGTAAAAATAGTCATGGCGGCTCCTCTTTCCATTATAAGGCAGATTGTTCCCCGCGTATAGAAAAAGGAGCCGGATCGGGTCTATTTCTTGGTTTTCAAATAATCGCCCGCAGCCTTGAAGTCCTTGCCCAGCGTCTTGGCGGCGTCCAGCATCGGGTTGAAGGGTCCGCCGTTCAGGTAACTCTGCACCGGACTGACCCCACCGGCGGCGCCGGCGCCGCTGCCTGCGGTGGTCCGTTCGCTCAGGCGGGCGATGGCCAGACCGTCCACGAAGGCTAGCTGATCCGCCGTCAGCACCCGGTCTTCAATTTCCACCAGCATCGCTTCCGCGTCCTTGGGTTCGATCCGCTGCATGCCCTTGATTTTGTCGAAGTAGCCGATCAGGCTTTTTGCCTGGGCCGCGTTCAGGGCCAGCTTTTTTTGCTCCTTGTCCATGGTGTGGATATAGCCGAACACCCGGCCCAGGTCGTAGACCACTTCCAGCTTTTCCTTGGCCGCGGTGATGGCCGGATCCTGGGTAGTCTGGGCGGACAAGCCCGCCGCGGCAAGCAAGGCAACAATCAATACGGCGCTCAATCTCTTCATTCAAATACTCCTTCCGGACAAAGCCGGCCTTTGGTCAGCAGACTATTCGTAGCGCAAGGCTTCGATAGGGTCGAGTTGGGAAGCCCGGTAGGCGGGATAGCCGCCGAACACCAGGCCGATGATCAGGGAAAAACCGAAAGACAGGCCCACGGAAAGCGGGGTTACCGTGCTGGCCAGTCCGCCGAAGCGGGAAAAGGCCCAGGAGGATCCGACCCCCAGGGCGACGCCGATCAGGCCGCCGCCGACGGACAGGATGATGGCTTCGGTCATGAACTGGGCGATGATGTCCTTGGTTTTGGCGCCCAGGGCCATGCGCACGCCGATTTCCCGGGTCCGTTCGGTCACCGAGACCAGCATGATGTTCATGATGCCGATGCCGCCGACGATCAGGCTGATGGCGGCGATGCCGCCCAAGAGCAGCGTGAACGTGCCGGCCACGCCCTGCAGCGTATCCAGCAGATCCAGCTGGTTGGCCACGTAGAAGTCCGCGGCGTCCATGTTCGGCAGCTTGTGCAGGCGCAGCAGCGTGTTTTCGATTTCCGCCTGGGCCTGGCGCATCAGGTCCGGATTGCCCGCCTGGATGTTGACCAGGGCGTACTCCGCCGCTCCGGAAATATAGCGCTTGTAGGTGGATATCGGAATGAATACCGACGCGTCGGTGGTCGAATTG
>DYPP01000183.1 GCA_020719845.1 Treponema denticola
CGGTCACCGTGGTGGGGGGATGAGGGGGCGACCGGGATAATGCCCCCCATCCGCCGCCCCACTTGACAGGGACAGAGCGGTATGGCAAGTCTCGGACTCAGACGAAGAATCCAATCGTGCTTCAACGATCATCAAGGTCGAGAAATTCACCAATACCCTCAGCGTCCCGCAAACGACACAGGAGGCTCCTGGCTGGGTCAAAAGTCAAGTCCAGAACATAATCCCTGCGGGGTGCGTGGAACACCGCCGAGACGCATTCCCGGCCCAACTGTTCGGCGTACCCAATCGGCAGGGGATACCGGAGGTTGCGCATCCCCGGGTGGGAAATGAACAAATAATAGGTTTCCCCTTCTGTTCGGCACCAGAAATCCAGGGGTCGATCGGAGCTGAAAAGCGGTTGAATCGTTTCAAGCGAAGTTTTATCAACGTCCCCGATTGCTTTCAGGATCGCTTCGTAACGTGGATGTTTTACGCGTCCGGGCTCCGCAGGCAGACGCTTCCAGATGATGGGCGCGCCCATGGCGCCCAACTCCCGCAATCGGTCAAGATGCTCGATACGTAACCATTGGACGTCGCACAGCAGAGCGTCGAAGGTCTTGTTCCCGTAGTGGATCTTCCCGTTCCGGTACTGGAAATCGGACAACCATGATCCGGAAATCCACAGGGGTCGCCAGGGCATCAGTTCATCAGGCATCCTCACTTCCTGCAATTCCCAATGGTGCCGGCTGCTCGGTTTTTCCAGTTCCGGCGGCAGCTGGCCGCGCATCCATTGGTCCTCCAACGGGAAGAGGACCGCCAGACGGGAGCAGGTGCTGCCCCGGCCCATAACGGATCCCACTTTATCCAGGTAGCGGTTGAACGACGGCAGAGCCTCGTTCAGGGCGCCATCGGAACCTAAATGGACCGTAGCGTAGAATCGGTTCGGGTGTTCAAGGGTACTGTAGGGTTTGCCGTGCATGATCACCCGATTGACACCCCAGGCGAATTGGGCATCGGCTACGCAGCGCAGGTCGTCGATACGCTCCAGCCCCAAACCCGGCGGCGTCTCCGGTTTGGGGACCCATCCATAGATGCACGAAAAGGATTCGCTGGTCACCAGAGGTTTGCCCGCTATCGCCGCCGCCGAGGCAGCCAACAAGGCAAAGGAGGGATCAAAAAGCAAGGTCTCCGTTTCCGGTATATCAACCAAGGCATACGCAGCCAGCACGTCCGTGGGAGCCCCGTGGCATTGGACCCGGGACACAGCTCCCGCCTGCCGGCAAAGTTCCGCGTAAGGACTATAAAAATCGGTCAGGATACGGTCGGAGAGCAGGGCTCGATAATCGAAACGCACGTCCTCCGGCAGGGTGGCTTCCTTCGTATAGGGCTGTAGGTCGTAGCCGAACCGGTCAGCAAAATCCCGCTCCAGTCCACGATACGACAATCGGTCGGTTTCCACCTCCCAGGAATCGCAGAAGAAAGCCATGGGCATCTTTTGCGCAAATCCGGCGAACCCGTTTCCCAACAGATGGGCGGCGTAGAAGTTCAACGCGGTACGGTCCAGGTGGTCGACGATGCACCCGTCTTCCCGGTGGTACCGGGATTCCCACGACCGGGTCAGCCGTTGTCCGGAATAACCGTCCAGCGTTCTGGCGGAACGCTCCGGCGGCACAAAGGTTCCCCCGAAAGGCCACAGGGTGCCGAAGGTAAGATCGCAGCCCAATCCCCGGCTTCGACAGGCCTCGATCGTGTACAACACAAGACCCTGCCAATCCTGGTCCAAAAAGCGCATGCCCCCATCCGGATCGGCGTCCGGGAGGGGATAGACCCAGGCGACCTCCACGCCCCCGAATCCCCGATCCGCAACCCAGTCAAGTTGTTCGTCGATCTCCGCCGGAGCAAGGACACCGGAAAACCACCACCAGCGCAGAAACGGCCGCGGGCTCAGGAACATCGGATGCTGTGCGATTTCCACGTCGTCTCCTCCTATTCGGCCTCGCGGGCCACGGCATGATTCGGTCACGGTTCCTCATTCTCC
>DYPP01000184.1 GCA_020719845.1 Treponema denticola
CGCGCTCCGCCCTGCCTGGAGTTCGATCGTGGACGGTTCTTTCACCGGGCGGACCAAGCCCCTTGCTGCCGACTTAGCGCCCTATTCCACAGGCTGCCGTTCGCGTTGAGCTCCCGGCGGCCTTTGCGGAGGCGTCCATGCCCGCTTCGATGCAGTCGATGGTGCGGGTAAGGCAGTCGCAGACCAGGGAGTATTCGCTGTAGGTACCGCGTTTTTGGTGGGCGACAAGTCCGGCGCGCTTCAACACGGAAAGGTGCTTGGAGACGGTGGTGATGTCCGCGCCGACGGCGGCGGTGAGCTCGCCGACGCAGCGGGGCGCCTGCTCCAGCATTTCGATGATCAGCAGCCGCGACGGGTGGGCCAGGGACTTGAGCAGGGCCGCCCGGCGGGTCAAGCGCAGCTTATCGGCTTCGGTCATGTATCCTCCGGATGCTAATTGAGGCTGTCCCGTAACTCAGGAAGTTACGGGACAGCTACCTTAATGTTGTATTTTCGCAGGATTTTGGCGGTTTTACCTGGTTTTAGCAACACAAACCGTTTAAATCCGCCAAAATCCGAGAAAATACTGAGGCTGTCTGATAACTGACCGAGTTATCAGACAGCCTCAATTATTGGCTTTTTAACCAACAATCCCTTGACATACTTGGCCATATTGCCAATAATAACCGTGGACCGCCGGACTGTCAAGCGGCGGAAAAGGAGTTTCCATGGGCACTGACCGCGCTGTCGGCATCGGGTTCTTCGCCCGGTACCTTTCTATTTGGGTGGCTTTGTGCATCGCCCTGGGCGTAGCCATCGGCTATGTTCTGCCCGGCGTACCGGCCTTTCTGGGCCGGTTGGAATACGCCCGGGTCTCCATTCCCGTGGCCGTGCTGATCTGGCTGATGATCTACCCGATGATGCTCAAGGTCGACTTCGCCAGCGTCAGGAACGCCGGCCGCAAGCCCAAGGGCCTGGTGGTCACCCTGGTGGTGAACTGGCTGATCAAGCCGTTCACCATGTACGTGATCGCCGCTTTTTTTCTGAAGGTTGTGTTCAAGGCGTTCATACCCGATGCCCTGGCTACGGAATACCTGGCCGGCGCGGTGCTGCTGGGAGCGGCGCCCTGCACGGCCATGGTCTTTGTCTGGTCCTACCTGTCCGACGGCGACCCGGGGTACACGGTCGTCCAGGTGGCGGTCAACGACCTGGTGATCCTCTTTGCCTTTACGCCCATCGTCGCCTTTCTTCTGGGGGTCAGCGATGTCCCGATCCCCCTGGACACGCTGGTGCTGTCGGTGGTCCTGTTCGTGGTCCTTCCCCTGGGCGCCGGCGCGGCCACCCGGCAACATCTGGTCCGGCGGCGGGGCAGGGCCTGGTTTGAAGGGGTCTTCCTGAAAAAATTCGACAGCGTCACCGAGGGTGGCCTGCTGCTCACCCTGGTCATCCTGTTCGCCTTCCAGGGCGAAGTGATCCTGAAGAATCCGATCGCCATCGTCCTCATCGCCGTGCCCCTGGTGCTGCAGACCTACCTGATCTTCTTCATCGGCTACGGCTGGGCCCGGGCTTGGAAGGTTCCCTACGAAGTCGCGGCGCCCGCCGGCCTGATCGGCGCCTCCAACTTCTTTGAATTGGCCGTCGCCGTGGCCATCAGCCTTTTCGGGCTGTCCTCCGGCGCCGCGCTGGCCACGGTGGTGGGCGTGCTGACCGAAGTGCCCGTGATGCTGAGCCTGGTGCGCATCGCCCGGGCTACCCGGGGACGGTTTCCGCAGGCTCAGTAAAAGATTACCCAGCTTACCCCCAGGGCAAAGGCTCCCACCGATGCCGTACCAAGGATCGGGTGAAGGTTGGCTGGACCGCCTTCATCCGAATCTTCAGCTTCGATAAAAAGATTGGCGGCAAAACCCATGGTGCCGGGACCGGTCAGGATGACGTGGGGCAAGGGAATGGAACCGCCGCGGACGTAATTGAGGCTGTCTGATAACTCGGTTAGTTATCAGACAGCCTCAGTATTTTCT
>DYPP01000088.1 GCA_020719845.1 Treponema denticola
TAAACCTATGGTTCGTTTACGAACATATTTCGGGATGGGCGGATTCGAACCGCCGATTTCTTGCTCCCAAAGCAAGCGCCTTAGCCGCTAGGCAACACCCCGTGTGCAAGGATCATACCGGAAAGGGGTGGGCAGGTCAATGTAAGGCGCTATTCGTCTACGTCGTCGCTCGGGGGAAAGAGATAGAGATCCGGCAATTTGTAGGTCCGCTGCATGGAAAAAGACTGGGCCGCGTGGTCTTCGCTCAATACCGTCAAATCGAAGAAATGGTGAAAATCCTCGTAGCCGGCGGCGACGATGATGACGCCGAATTCAAATAGACGCTGGGTGCCGACGGCGACGGCGGAGACGGGTTTGGGCCAGAAGGTAAAGGTGCCTGCGGTATTGGGGATCAAATGGTAGGGATTTTGCCAGTTGGGACCGATCATTTCCGCCGGTTGCCCAGCGCAGCGCAGTTCGACGTCGATATCGTTCAACGGTTCAAAATTGACTCCGTTGAAAACCCGGCCGATGATCGTGGGCAGGTTGAAAACCGGACCTACCACGCCGATGGGAGCCTCGCGATACTGGGGATTGTGGTCAAAATGGGGTCGCATCGAATGGGCAATTTTGTGTAACCCCTCGTATACCAGGGTAGCGATATCCGCGTCTTCCTGTTGACGTACCAGGGATACGTTCTCCGCCCGGGCGGCGCCGCGGCTGGACACGACGTATTTGGGCGTGGTCCGGTTCAGCACGTAACAAGCCGTATCCAGCCGGCATTGATAACAGGTACAAGGCCGGTCTTCTTTGCCTTCCCGCTCGATAGCATCAAAGATATCGTTGACCACCGCCAGAACCATATCTTCGGTACTGTTGTGAATTTCCATTGCGTACACCTCTCGCGACTAAAAGTGTAGCCATTTATCCGGGGATTGCAATATCTCCCGGGCTTTGGGCGCGTTTTCTAGAGCCCGGGCGATCGATTCGGGCATGAAAATGCGGACCCTGCGCAGGGCGGACACAAAAGCCGTGACGGTAGCGGGCGCAAAAACTGTAGAACTGGCGGAGAAATAGACGCCTTCGTCGGCCACAAAGAGGCCGGTCTCAAAAGAGACCGGTTCGGGTACGTCCACGATGATTTCTATTTCCCGGATGCGCCGGTTCAGGACGGAGCTCAGGTTTTGAGCCACCGCCGCTTCCAGCGTCGAACGATGGTCCAGGTTTTCCCAGGCCGAATAGGTGACCGGGTCAAAGGGAACTTCCCCGACGGTCAGGTAGAGGCTGCCGCTGCGCACCAGCGCGCCCAGGCCGGCCTGCGGGTAGTCCAGTTTGGCCAGGAGGCTGAACAAGCCCTGGTCGTCCAGGCCGTACAAATCTTCGCCCTGGATCGCGCCGGCGTCCAGCCCGGCCTTGAGCGCCTTCTTGATCATCGCCGTCGCCGAACGGACGGACCGATGCCAGTAGACCGAGCGGTACATCAGGTACTTGGCGAACAGGATGGCTTCCACCGCCGGGATGGCCCGGGAATCGATGTCCACCCCCCGTTGCGGGTGGGGGATCAGCCGGCTGAACGTAAAGTCCACGTCCTGGGCGCCGTAGGGAACGCCGCAGTAGCGGGCGTCCCGGTTCAGATAGTCCAATTTATCCGGATCCAGAACCCCCGACAAGAGTCGCCGGTAGAACGTTGTTTCCCCGTCTTCCGCGACGGGCAGTCGGGTGTCCACGATGGCCGCCGTACGGTACGGGTCCGCCCCGGTGGCGGCCACCAGGCTTTTAAGCGGTTCGGCCAGTATAATCCGGCCGGTCAGGGATTCATGGTCCGTCAGCGGCAGGTCCTTGAGCGAATGGGTATAGGGAAAGTGGCCCAGATCGTGGAGCAGGGCGGCGGCCAGAAAGGATCGCGCGCCCGGGGCGCTGATCCAGGCGTCCGCGCCCCGCTCGGCCAGGGCCCGGAGCAGACGACGGGCCAGATGGTAGACCCCGATGGAATGGGCGGCTCGGGTATGGGTGGCTCCGGGATAGACGGTGTACGCCGGACCGAGCTGAAAAATGCGCGCCAGACGCATGAACGCGGCGGATCGGGTCAGCGCCGCCAGCTCAGGCGTCAGATACACGTGCCCCCAGAGGGGATCGCGGATGGGTTCGGTAAAGCCGTCATCCAGCAGGCCGCGCAAGTCGTTATTCATGTGTTGATACTACGTTCTCGATTCGGGCCTGTCCAGACTCCCTTTGACCATCCGGCCATTGCGATATACAATCTGCAGCATGGATAAAGTGCATGGTTGCGCGCTGGCCATCCTGGCGCTGACCTTTCTGGGCTGCCCGCGGCGGGTGGAATCCGCCAGGCAGGCGGAGCCGCCCACCGCCGCACCCGTCGCCGCAGTGTCGTCCAGCGCGGACTCGTCCGCGCCCGCGGCCAGTTCCGAGGCTCCACCGGCGCCGCGCACGGCTTCCCCGGCGCCTACCGTGGCCATGCAAAGTCCGCCCCCGGAGGCGCGCCAAGCCGAAGCCGGCGGCGAAGACCTGGTGATCCCTTTCCGCGGCGGCGTGCCGCGTTATCCTGAGGATTTTGCCATCGGCCCGCTGGGCCGGGGCGGTGCTTCCGCCGCGGCCTACCGGTACGCCCGGAGCGTCGTCGCCGGCCTGGCCGACGGATCCGGAACCGCGGCTCCGGACGTGGACGTCCCCAAGCTCGCCGAAATCCGGGCCCGATACTACCGACTGGGCACGGGTATGCCGGACGGCGACGACAGCGTGTCGTTTCTTTTTCGCTTGATCGGTCCGGAATTGTCCGTCGCCGGCGAACTGCATCTGCAAGTCCAGGCCGACCAGTGGGTCGTCCGCGACCTCCTGCTCGAAGACATCGTCCCGAATACGGACGCGGACGGCGGCAATCCCTTCGACCCCTTGATCTATAAACGTTTTCTATAGGAGCGGTATATGGCCACGCCCATCAAACGGATCGAAAAAGATTTTCTGCTCAAAGTGCTCTATGACGAACAGATTCCGGTCATGGTGCTCTTCAACCGGACGGAGTTCATCATCTCCGTGGATCGGCCGCCGAAACAGGATATCGTGCTCAAGTCCAACCGGCCCATACCGGAACTCAAGGCGGGCAAGCGCCTGGACTTCATGTTCGATTACCGGGGCCAGGTAATCAGTTTTTCCGCCAAAGTCTCCAGCATCAAGGATGACCTGATCAGCGCGGAAGCGCCGGAATTCCTCTACAAAAACCTGGACCGCTCCTTTACCCGGGTGGTATCGCCCACGGAGCTGAAGGTGGAGTTTACCTTTCATGGGGATCGGTACAACCTGTCTTTTCCCAAACTGGATGAATACGAACAGGACGAGGTGGTCAATTTTTTGGATAAATTCGATCCCAAAAATATTAAGGAACTGGTCAACCAGCTGTCCCTGTGGGTAAAAGAATCGGCGACGGGGTACAAATTGGTCATGTTCAAAGACACCAAACCCAGCCTGACCGAAGAAAAGCTGGTTGCCCAGACCGGAAAAACCCTATTTCTGCCGTCCACCTATTCGGATTTCCCCAAAATGGATCCCTACCCCAAAAAGCGGATCATCACCGAAGACTATTTCAAGCGTTTTCTGGAAAGTTCCGGGGTGGATAAAATTTACGTGGACGACGCGGTCCTCAGGTTCATCAAGAACAAGCGTGATTCCGGGCTGTATTCCGACGCCTGGGTGCCGATCCTGTTTCAGGAATACATCATCGGCTATATCCACCTCTGGGTCGATTCCGCCGGAAAGCCGCCTTTTGACTTCGGGGTGGTGGATACGCTGTACCAGTTTGCCAAGATTCTGGCTTTTTCGCTCAAAGAAAACGGCTATTTCGACGCCGAGGTCGTGCGTAAAGAAATTTTCCAGGGCAAGGTGGTGGATATCAGCGCCTCGGGCTTGTTGTTCGCCTATCCCCACTCGCCCCTGTCCAGCGCCTTGCTGCCGGACAGCGAGCTGGATATCCAGCTGCAGACCCCCAAGCGGATGATCAAGACCGGGAGCCGCATCATCCGGCGCTACAAGGATACTTCCATGGGCTACTTCGGCTGCCGCTTTCTGGACATCGCGCCGGAGGATATGCGTTATCTATTTGAATTCATCTACGGCAAGCCGTTTACCGACGCGGACGCCAACTTCATCGTCGGCAAGGTATAGCCGTCGGCGGTCGGGTCATTCTTCGATGGCGATGCCGTGGCGCCGCTTGGGAAAGTTCTTCTTCATGCCCACGCCGTTGCGCTGGTCGTTGTAGATGAATCCGCCGTTCCAGTACTCCAGGGCGGCAAAAAGGGCGTTGCCGCCGTCGTAGTCGTCGCTGTGTTCGGTGCGGAAGGACACGTAATTGCCCAGTTCGTCAAAATTCTGGTCGTGCAGGCAGGCCAGCCGCTTGCGGTTGAATTGATTCCATTGTTCCAGATCCTTGAAGCCTTCCCCTTCGTCCTCCACGATCAGCCGGGCCTCGTCGGAAGTGAAGGAATACCAGACCCGGACCTTTTTGGCGATGTCGCTGTGGTTGCCGTGTTTGACCGCGTTCTTGATGATTTCTGAAATTTGTTGTTCCAGCAGGTTCAGTTCCTTGATTTCCGGCGGCGCGGACTGCACGATGAGCAGGGTGAAATAGCGGATCTGACGGAAATCCGAAGGAAATTCCTTGTACAGCATGTGGGTTTTATCGAATAGCTTGTCGGCGCCGTCGCACCTGATTTCGTCCATCTCTCAAGCTCCCATCTGCCGGATGGCATCTTCCAGGGTCGGACTGATGGGAAAGTACCCCATCAGTTTGGTCAGTTCGATCACCTTCTTGACCGAACCGTGGATATTGGTGATGGTCAGGCGCAGATTCATTTTTTTGATGGTGGAACAGATATAGATGAGCGCGCCGATGCCGCTGGAATCGATATAGTCCACGCCTTCCAGGTTGATGATGTACCTGACGACCTTCTTTTCCAGCATCTTCATCACCAGTTCCTTGAGCTTGTATGAATTGTACAGGTCCATCTCGCCCAGCACATCGATGATGTAGATTTCTCCGTTTTTGCGGATTTTCAGTTCCATACTCGTTTCCGCTCCCCTGGACTAGATTTTTGCCTTGACCGCCAGCACCGTCCGGTCGTCGTGTTGGCGAGCGGAACCCATGAAGGCGGTGATATCGTCATGGACCCTGGCGACGATATCCGCCGCGCCTGAATCGTGATGCTTATGCAGCATATTTGTCAAGCTCTTGACGCCGTACTGGCGGCCTTTCGCGTTGATCGTTTCCACGACGCCGTCGGTATAGAAGAGGAGCACGTCGTCGTTTTGCAGGGTAAAGCGGGTGGCCTTGTACTCGGTGGTGCGGGACACGCCGATGGGATCGCTCTGGTTTTCCAGCGCGTCGACCAGGCCGTGTCCCTGCCGCCACACCAGGGGCGGGCGATGCCCGGCGTTGGCGAATTCGCAGGCGCCGGTGGTGGGGTCGAGGACCACGATCTGCAGGGTGGCAAAGTGGTCGATGTCGATCTTGCCCGTGATGCCCCGGTTGATCCAGTTGAGGATCGTGGCCGCGTCCTTGTCGGCGTTGGTCACCAGGTGCAGGATGGCCCGCACCATGACCATGATCAGCCCCGCCGGGATGCCCTTGCCGGCGATGTCGCCCATGACCAGGTAGATGCGGTCGTTGCGGGCGGCGATGACGTCGTAGTAGTCCCCGCAGACGCCCCGGGCGCTTTCGGTGAACACGCCCAGGGACAGGGCGGGATGCTTCGGCAAACGTTTGGGATGCAGGGCTTTCTGGATGTTCTCGGCGATGGTCGCGGCGATGTCGATGTCCGAGCGTTCGGCAACGTCCTGGAACGAAAAAATATTGTTGATCACCAGGGAAGAAAAATCCGCCAACAGGGAAACCCGGTCGAATTCGGCGTCGTCGAAGGGTTCCCGCCCCTTGCTCCGGGCGACCAGGCCGACGCCGATGACCCGGTCCTTGATCAGGAAGGGTACGGCGATCAGGCTGCCCGCAGGCAGCGAAGGGTGGGTGACGACCCGCGGATCCTGTTCGGCGTGGCGCAGGAACACCGCTTTGCCGCTCTGGGCGGTTTCGCCGATCAGCCCTTCTCCCAAGCGTACTTTGACGTGGGCCAGCCATTCCCGGATGGCTTCCGTCGAGCGGGGCACCGATTCGGGTACGGCCAGGATGGGCGGAAAGGAACCGTGCAGGGCGTAGGCGCTGACCAGGTCTTCAAAGTCGTCGATCATGAGCACCAGGGACCCATCGGCGCCGGAGCCTTCGGCCAGGGTTTCGGCCACGAAGGCCATCAGCTTATCCAGATCGCCGCCGGCCCGCAGGGAGTCCGAGGAACGCAGGACGAAGTTGTAGAGGGTATCGATGTTTTCGGCCATCTCGTCCCGTTCGTGGGACAGCGCCCGGACGCCCGCGGCGCCGTACTCCAGGGCGCTGAAAATGAAGCCCAGGTAGGAGAGGGGCACCACTGCCAGGTGATAGGCCTCCACTGCGGCGGGCAAGACCAGCTTGAACAGGGGCGGTACGATCAAGGCCGCGGCCAGAGCCAGGCGCCCCTGGCCGTTGCGGAGGGATTTTTTCGTCCCCCCGCGGTTCGGTTGCGCGGCCGGCGCCAGCACCGCCAGGGCGGACAGGACCGCGGCAGACGACAGAGCCCGGGGTATGATGGCTGCCGCCGACCAGACCAGGACGCTGAAAAGGCCGAGCCCGAAAAAACGCTTGCGCCGAGATTTCCAGCAGAGCATGCCCGCCGGGAAAAGGGGCAGGGCGGTGTCCAGGAAGGCGTAGGGGAGCGGCCAGTTCGCCAGGAGCGCGGCCGCGTCCCGCAGCAGCAGCAGGACCGCTCCGGCGTAGGCCCAGGACAGGATATTGTCCGTATCGTTTTTGGCCAGGGAGCGCAGCACGACCAACAAGGCGCCGACGAGCATGAACTTGGGTACCAGAGCGGAGAATAAAACGTTTTGTAATAGTGGTGACGACATAGTAGGTGTCAGCAGTGTAGCATCCTTGATTTAGGCCGTCAAGTTAAAGCGCCCGCCAGGGCAAATCTAGCGCAAAGCTCCGCACCCGAGGCGGGTGCGGAGTGGTTCAACGCTCCAGTTTGCGGTAGACGTAGCGGTGCGGGCGGTCGGCGGACGCGCCCAGGCGTTCGCGGCGCCATTCGGCGTATTCCGACCAGTTGCCGTCGTACCAGACGACTTCGCCGTCCTCAAAAGCCAGGATATGCGTGGCTACCCGGTCCAGGAACCAGCGGTCGTGGCTGACCACCAGCACCACGCCGGCAAAGCTGTCTACCGCCTCTTCCAGGGCGCGCATGGTGTTCACGTCCAGGTCGTTGGTCGGTTCGTCCAGGAGCAGCACGTTGGCCCCTTCCTTGAGCATCATGGCCAGGTTGAGACGGTTGCGTTCGCCGCCGGAGAGGACCCCGACTTTTTTCTGCTGGTCCGCTCCGGAAAAATTGTACCAGGAACAGTAAGCCCGGGAATTGACTTCCTTGACGCCCCCCAGCTTGATCAGGTCCAGGCCGCCGGAAAGCTGCTCAAAGACGGTCTTTTCCGGGTCCAGCGCTTCCCGCATCTGGTCGGCGTAGGCGAATTTGACCGTCTCCCCCAGCCGGAGCCGGCCGGAATCCGCCTTTTCGCGGCCCGTGATGATTTTGAAGAGCGTCGTCTTGCCGGCGCCGTTGGGGCCGATGATGCCGACGCAGGCGCCGGGCGGCACGGTAAACTCCATATTCTGGAACAGCGCCTTATCGCCGTAGGCTTTGGACAGTCCCTTGGCTTCGATGACCACCTGGCCCAGCCGGGGACCGGCGGGAATGGTGATCCGGTTGTCCTTGATTTTTTCCCGGTTGTCGTCGGCCAGCAGTTTTTCGTATTGGGTTATGCGGGCCTTGCTCTTGGTGTGCCGGCCCTGGGGGCTCAGGTGGATCCATTCCAGCTCCCGCTGCAGGGTTTTACGACGTTCGCTTTCGCCCTTTTCCTCCTGGGCCAGCCGAGCTTCTTTCTGTTCCAGCCAGCTGGAATAGTTGCCCTTCCAGGGGATGCCTTCGCCCCGGTCCAGCTCCAGAATCCAGCCCGCCACGTTGTCCAGGAAGTAGCGGTCGTGGGTTACGGCGATGACCGTGCCCTCGTACTGCTGCAGGTGACGCTCCAGCCAGGCTACGGTCTCGGCGTCCAGATGGTTGGTCGGTTCGTCCAGAAGCAGGATGTCCGGTTTTTTCAGCAGCAGCCGGCACAGGGCTACGCGCCGTTTTTCACCCCCGGAAAGCACGTCCACCACCTGATCCGGCGGCGGGCAGCGCAGGGCGTCCATGGCCAGTTCCAGCCGGCTGTCCAGATTCCAGCCGTCGGCGGCTTCGATCTGTTCCTGCAATTTGGCCTGCCTGTCCGCCAGCTTGTCAAAATCCGCGTCCGGATCGCCGAAGGCTTCGCTGACCGACTCGAATTCCTTGAGCAGGTCCACCAGTTCCTGCACGCCTTCGGATACTACTTCCCGGACCGTCTTGCCCGCGCCCAAAACCGGTTCCTGTTCCAGAAATCCGATCGTATAGCCCGGGCTGGCGGAACTCTCGCCGGCAAACTCCGTGTCCGTGCCGGCCAGTATTTTTAGTAGGCTGGATTTGCCCGAACCGTTGAGGCCGATGACGCCGATTTTGGCACCGTAAAAATAGGAAAGGCTGATGTCCTTGAGGACCTGTTTGGTGCCGTGCCTTTTGGAAACCCGGTACATGGAGTAAATGATTTTCTTGTCGTCTACGCTTGCCATGCGCCGAGTATACCGGAAAAACGCGGTCCGGGTACAGGGGATTCAGCTGATGCCGAAGACGGCCAACCAGTGGAAGATCGCGCCGGCCAGCACAAAGACGTGCCAGACCACGTGGGTTTTGCGGCGGATCTTCTGGCTGTAGAAGATGGTCCCCGCGGTGTAGGCCAGTCCGCCGGCGATGAGCCAGAAAAGGCTGAAGGCGGATACGGCGGCGGCCAACGGCGTCCAGCCGACGACGATGGCCCAACCCATGAGGATGTACACGGCCACTTCCACTTTTTTGAGCTGTTTGTGGCCGACGGCATAGAGGGTGATGCCCAGGGCGGCCAAGCCCCATTCGATGCCGAACAGCGTCCAGCCCCAGGCGCCGCGCAGGGCGACCAGGCAGAAGGGCGTGTAGGTTCCGGCGATGAGCAGGTAGATGGCCGCGTGGTCCAGCACCTGAAAGACGCGCTTGGCTCCCTCGTGGGTCAGGGCGTGATAGAGGGTGGAGGCCAGGAACATGACGATCATGGACGCCGTGTAGATGGTGAAGGACGTGGCGGCCAGGGCGCCGCCGTCCCGCCCGCCCAGTCGGCCGGTGGCTCGCAGGATCAGGATGGCCAGGGCCGCGACGGCCGCCAGGGCGCCCAGACCATGGATGACCGCATTGGCGATTTCTTCGCCCGGGGTTTGAAAGGGAAGCGGAACGGGGTGGCGTTGTCGTTCGCCGCGCTGGTGTTGGTGCATGCTCATTGAGACCCTCCTTTGTGTCCCGGGTTGCGGATATTCCGCCTATTTTTCTTGCCAGTCCAGCGTCCAGCCGGCTTCGGCGGTGCCGAGCCGCTGGGCCAGCCAGGGCAGGGCTTCGGCCAGTTCCGCCTGCAGGGTCCAGGGCGGGTTGAACATGACCAACCCGCTGCCGTACAGGCCGCGCTCCTGGTCGGATGGCGCGGCGATCCGCAAGTCCGCCCGGCACCGGGTGCCGCCGTACAGGCCCAGCAAACGCTCGGGCAGGGTCTGGGCGTCCTCCCGGCCCAGCAGGGGGTACCAGACCAGGTAGCCGCCCCCGGGAAAGCGCTTCAGCGCCGCTTCGACGGCGGCGGGGATGGCGCGGTAGTCGTCCTTGACTTCGTAGGAGGGGTCGATCAGCGTCAAAGCCCGGCGGGATGGCGGCGGCAAAAGTCCCTTGAGCGCCGCCGGACCATCCTGGCGGCGCACCGAAAAGCGGTGGTCCGCGGCCAAAGCGGCGTTCAGCAGGTCATAGTCGGCGGGATGCAGCTCAAAGACCACCGCCCGGTCCTGGGCGCGGAGCAGCCGCCGGGCCAACTCGGGCGAACCCGGATAGCCGTCGACCGCAGCGCTGGTCCGGAGATAGAACGATACCGCCTGCGGCACCGTCGCCCCGGCGTCGACCCGCAGACGGTGGATGCCCGCTTGCCACTCCCGGTTGGCCGTAGCGTACCCTTCGTTCAAGGCGTAGGATCCGGCGCCGCCGTGGGTGTCGATGTAGAGAAAAGGCGTTTCCTTGCGCTGCAGGTATTCCAGCCACCGGCACAGGACCAGGTGCTTGAGTACGTCCGCGTGGTTGCCGGCGTGGAAGGCATGGCGGTAGCTGAGCATGCGCGCATACTACGCCGGATGGACCGCCGGGGACAAGCGGCGACGGCGGGATTCTACTCCCGGTTGACCGGCCAGCGCCAACGGACGGAGTACAGGCTTGAATCGATGGTTCCCTTCCTCAGCCCCAGGATTTCCGCTACCTCCTGATTGGTGGCCCCGCGGCGGAACGAGGCCAGGCGCCGGCGCATGAGCGTCAACCGGTCCTTGGCTTTGGCGTAGCGCTGGAGAGCCGAGGCGTAGAGACTTGAAGCGGGGGACAGGCCGCGGCTCTGCTGCAGGTAGAGCAGGCAGCGGTAGTACTGCGCGTCCACCCGTTCGGCCATGGCCTGGATTTCGGCGTCCTTGGCTTGCCGTTTTTTGCGCATGGCCTGAAGCAGGTTTTGCAGATAATCCTTCTGGACTCCTATGGCTGGGGCGATGCGTTCCAGAAAATCATCCGAGACGTAGCGGTAGCTTTTCAGCGCCAGAATCAGAATCTGGCGTCGATTTTTGATCAGGGGCAGCGCCGGCTCGCTTTCCGTGTAGGTCGATTCGCCTTCGTGCACCGCATCGGCAAACCGGGCTTTCCACAGGGTATGTTCCATCGTCTGCCGCAGGGCGTCGTTGATCCGGTATTCCCGGGAACTCCAGTGGACGAGGGTCTGGATGTACGCGTCGAAGGATGCGCCGGTGTCGCGATAGTTGTCGATCGCCCGGTGCAGACGAGGGTACAGCCAGCATAAATAATCCATCCGCTCGTCCGCGTCCCAGTCTTGAAGCCGATAGCGCCGGGCGTGCTCCGTCAGGTACAAAAAAAGCTTGGTTTCCAGCTGGTCCCGGCTGAGCGTGCCCTGCCCGTACCGGTACAGCAGATCCGTCATCGGCGTGTCGTTGATCATGGCTTTGCCCCCTTCCCGGGAAAAGACAAAGCAAAGACCGTGCCGCAAAGGTTGCCTTGGTTTTAATAGATCGTTAATTATTATATTATAAGGATATATTAAATTGGTGAATGTGGCCGACAAGATTCTTTTTACAAATCGTTACAAACAGAGCCCCGGAAACAGCGTTTTCGAGGTTCCTGTTACAATTCGTTACAATCGAGGCTGTCTGATAACTGGCCGAGTTGTCGGACAGCCTCAATTGCCCGGCTACAGGATTTCCGCAAAAGCGTCCAGCAGCCGGGC
>DYPP01000089.1 GCA_020719845.1 Treponema denticola
CCCGGACGCGGGCAAGATTGCATAAACCGGATAAAAAAATTATGATGCGCCCTGAATTCCGGACCCGGGAATCCGGGGGAAATCGCCGGTTCCGCCGGCCAGGGAGCCTTGCAAGTGGATATTTCCGTTTCTTTGGTCGTCAACGGCGCCGCCGTCCAGCGCCGGGTGGACCCGGACCTGACGCTGCTGCGTTTTCTGCGGGAAGAGCTGGGCCTCAAGGGCACCAAGAACGGGTGCGAAAAGGGCCAGTGCGGTTCCTGCACGGTGATCGTCGACGGCCAGGCCAAGCGGTCCTGCCTGATCAAAATGGGCAAGGCCCAGGGCCTGCGGGTGGAAACGATCGAAAGCCTGTCCCCCCCGGGGGCGCCGCTGGGCGTCATCCAGCAGGCTTTTGTGGACGAAGGCGCCGTGCAGTGCGGTTTCTGCACCCCCGGGATGGTGATGTCCGCCAAGGCGCTGCTGGACAAGACGCCCGCCCCGACCCCGGCCCAGATCAGGGAAGCCCTCAAGTACAACATCTGCCGCTGCACGGGCTACGCGGCCATCGAACGCGCCGTCGCCCGGGCGGCCCGGCTGGCCCGGGAAGCGGCCGGCGGCACCGCCGGCGGGGAAGGCGTGCCGCCGGCGACCCGGCTGCGGGACCACAGCGTCGTCGGCCCGGGGGCGGTCCTGGGCATGGGCACCCCGGCGCCCCGCAAGGACGCCCCGGCCAAGGCGCGGGGCGAGCCCGTCTTTGCCGACGACCTGGGCGCCGACCGGCCGCTGACGGGCAAGCTGCTGTTCAGCGCCCACGCCCACGCCCGGCTGGTCGCCCTGGATACGGCCGCCGCCGCCGCCGCGCCCGGGGTCGCCCTGGTGCTGACCGCCGCCGACGTGCCGGGGCGCAACGCCTTCGGCCTCTTCGTGCCCCAGCAGCCCGTGCTGGTGCCCGTCGGCGCGGAGGTCAAGTACCTGGGGGATGTGGTGGCGGCGGTCTTCGCCGAAACCCGGGAACAGGCCGAATACGCCCGCAACCTCATCCGGGCCACCTACGAGCCGTTGCCGGCCCTGCTTTCCGCGGAGGCCAACCTGGCCCCCGGCGCGCCCCTGGTGCATGCGGACACGGAGGACAACGTCGTCCACCACGTGGCGGTGCGCAAGGGCGACGCCGCCGCCGCCTTCGCCGCGGACGACGCGGTGGTGGTGGAGGGCGACTACGCCACGCCGGCCATCGAGCACGCCTACCTGGAACCCGAATCCTGCCTGGTCGAACCCGACGGCCAGGGCGGCCTGGTGGTCAAGACCGGCAACCAGGGCTCCCTCGAGTACCGGGAGATGATCGCCAAAAGCCTGGCTATACCGGAAGAAAAGGTGCGCGTCGTGCTGACCGCCTGCGGCGGCGGCTTCGGCGGCAAGGAAGAGCCCGCCGGCCAGATCCACGCCGCCCTGGCGGCGCTGCGCACCGGCCGCAGCGTCAAGCTCGTCCTGACCCGGGAAGAATCCATCCGCACCAGCACCAAGCGCCATCCCATGCGCCTGCGCATGCGCCACGCCGCCACCCGGGACGGAAAATTGCTGGCCATCGAATCCCGGGTGGTCGCCGACGCGGGGGCTTACATTTCCCAGACCAAGCCGGTCATATTCCGGTCCGCCGTCACCGCCTCGGGCCCCTACGTGGTGCCCCATTTCAGCGCCGATTCCTGGGGCGTCTACACCCACAACAACCCCTCCGGCGCCTTCCGGGGCTTCGGCAGCACCCAGGCCAGCTTTGCCTCGGAAATCCAGATCGACAAGCTGGCCCGGGCGCTGGGCCTGGACGCGGCGGAATTCCGGCGGCGCAACGCCTACGGGCCGGGATCGGTCACCGGCACCGGCCAGACGCTGCGCGAGGGCATCGGCTTCCGGGGCACTCTGGAAGCCGCCGCCGCCGCCCTGGACGCCCTGCGCGCCGAATTCGGCGCCCGGGACCGGCCGGCGCACGTCAAGGTCGGCTTTGCCCTGGCCGGGGCCTACAAGAACGTCGGCATCGGCACGGGCCTCTCCGACCACGCCGGGGCGATCGTCGAGCTCAAGGCCGATGGCCGGCTGGAAGTGCGCACCGGCGCCGCCGAGATCGGCCAGGGCTCCAACACCGTGGCCGCCCAGCTGGCGGGCGAAGTGTTGGCCGTACCCTACGAACTGATCGACGTCGTCGCCTGCGACACCGCAGTCTGCCCCGACGGCGGCATGACCACCGGCTCCCGCCAGACCTTCGTCACCGGCAACGCCGTCAAGGCCGCGGCGGAGCGCTTCAAGGCCCGGCTGGGCACCCTCTGGCCGACGGCCATCCCCGACGGCGCGGCCCTGGCGGCGGTTTACCAAGCCGCCCGGGCCGCGGGTATCGACTGCCGCCTGGAATACACCTACCTGCCGCCCAAGACCTACGCCCACCGCACGGAAGCCGACCCGGATCCGGCGCGGGCGCCGGAAGAGTTCGACATCCACTACGCCTACTGCTTCGCCTCCGCCGCGGTGGCCCTGGAAGTGGATACCCGGACCGGGGAAATCCGGGTGCTCAAGGTGTTCGCCTCCCAGGACGTGGGCCGGGTCATCAATCCGGTCGGCGTGCGGGGGCAGATCGAAGGGGCCGTGGCCATGGGACTGGGTTACGCGCTTTCCGAGGAATTCCTGGAAGATGAAGGCCGGATCATCACCGACGACCTGCGCCGGCTGGGGGTGCCCAGAATCGCCGACGTCCCGCCGATCGAGGTGCACATCGTCGAAGAGCCCCACGCCCAGGGGCCCTTCGGCGCCAAGGGCATCGGCGAGGTCGGACTCAACCCGGTAGCCCCGGCGGTGGCCAACGCCGTCTTCGACGCCGCCGGCGTGCGCATCGACTCCCTGCCGTTGAAGAAGGAAAAGGTGCTGGCCGCCCTGGCAGCCCTGGTCGGAAGGTAGAGCGGAGAAGACGGGGGCGGACAGGGACGTCCGCCCCGCCGGTTCAGATCAGGTGTTTAAGCACGAAGAACACGCCCACGATCCAGGTGACGATGGTGATGTCCTTGTACTTGCCGCTGATGGCCTTGATGAAAATGAAGGCCAGGATGCCGAACACCAGGCCTTCGGCGATGCTGTAGGCCAGGGGCATCATGATGATGGTCAGGAAGGCGGGGATGGCTTCCGTAAAGTCGCCCAGGTCGATCTCCTTGACCGGGCTCATCATAAAGAGGCCGACCACGATCAGCGCCGGGGCCGTCGCGGCGCCGGGCACCAGCAGGAAGAGGGGCGACAGGAAGAGGGCGATGCCGAACAGGACGCCGGTGGTCACGGCGGTCAGGCCGGTCCGGCCGCCTTCGGCCACGCCCGCGGCGCTTTCGATGTAGGACGTAACCGTAGAGGTGCCCAGGCAGGCGCCGGCCACGGTGCCCACCGCGTCGGCCAGCAGGGCCTGCTTGACCTTCGGGATTTCGCCGTTCTTGTCGATCAGGCCCGCCTGGGTGGTAACGCCCACCAGGGTTCCGATGGTGTCGAAGATGTCCACGAACAGGAAGGTGAACATCACCACGACAAAGTCCAGGGTGAACACCTTGTCGAACTGGAACTGGAACAGGAGCGGCGCCGCGGGCGCGCTGACCGGGCTGAAGCCTTCGGGGATCTTGGTGACGCCCATAGGAATCCCGATGACGGTGGCGGCGATGATGCCGATCAGCAGGGCGCCCTTGACCTTCATCGCCAAAAGGACGCCGATGATGACCAGGCCGATCAGCGCCAGCAGGGCGCCGCCGGAGGTCACGTTCCCCAGGGACACCAGGGTGGCGTCGTTGTTGACGATCAGCCCGGCGTTCTGCAGGCCGATGAAGGCGATGAACAGCCCGATGCCGACGGAGACCGCCTTCTTGATGTTGGTCGGGATCGATTTGACGATGGCTTCCCGGATGTTGAAGAAGGACATGATGATGAACAGGATCCCTTCCACAAAGACCGCGGTCAGGGCCAGCTGCCAGGGATAGCCCATGCCCAGCACGACGGTGAAGGCAAAAAAGGCGTTGAGCCCCATGCCGGGCGCCAGGGCGATGGGCAGGTTGGCGATCAGGCCCATCAGGATGGTGGCGATCATGGACGCCAGGACGGTGGCCGTAAAGATGCCCCCTGCGGGCATACCCGTGGCGCTCAGGATGCCCGGGTTGACCGCCAGGATATAGGCCATGGTCATGAACGTGGTGATGCCGGCCATGATTTCGGTCCTGACCGTCGTACCGTGGGATTTCAGCTTGAACAGTTGTTCCACCTTTCTGCCTCCTATGGTGAATGAAAACGTGGTTCCAGAATAAACCTGTTTTTAAAAAAACGCAATTTAATAAGTGTATTTCTTGTTTTTGCTTAAAAAAGATAAATGAAAACGTTCTTTTAATTAAATATTTGACATTCCTCGAAATTCCGGTAACAATGGTCGGTACGGATTTTCCGTAAAGCGATGGAGGGGACGGATGAGCAAAATTATGAAAGCCCTGCCGATGGGCGAGCTGATGCGCAGAATTTCAGGCGAATGGGCGGCCCGGGGCAGCGCCTTCGACATACCCGCCGCCCTGACCCGCCGCGTGCTGGCCCTGGAAGCCGATTCCCCGGGATTTACGGTCAACGGCCTGCGTATCGGCCTGCCCGTCGGTCCCGCCGCCGGGCCGCATACCCAGATCGCGCCCAACCTGGTCGCCGCCTGGCTGGCGGGTTCCCGGGTCTTCGAGCTGAAGACGGTGCAGGAGAACGACCGGCTGGACATCGAGAAGCCCTGCATCGACGCCCTGGACGAGGGCCACAACGTGGAATGGTCCACCGAGCTGAGCCTGGACGAAGCCCGGGCCGAGTACCTGAACGCCTGGATCGCCATCCACATCCTGGGGGCGGCGCTTTCCGAAAAACCCGGCGCCCTGATGTTCAATATGTCCGTCGGCTATACGCTGGAAGGCATCAAGGGTCCGCGGATGAACGCCTTCATCGACGGCATGCGCGCACCCGCGGGGACAGCGCCCTGGGAGACGGCCTTGCAGGAAGGCCGGGCGGCGGTGGCGGACGCCGCCTTTGCCCGCGCCTTCGGCGCCGACGGCACAGCCCGGGCCCGGCAGGCGCTGGCAACCCTGTCCGCCGCGCCGATCCATTCGGCCACCATCTCGACCATGCACGGCTGTCCGGCGGCGGACATCGAACGCATCGGCGCCTACCTGATAGAAGAAAAGGGCTTCGACACCTACGTCAAGCTCAACCCCACCCTGCTGGGCTACGACGCGGTGCGGGACATCCTGGACACCACCGGCTGGCAGCGCATCCATCTTACCCGGCCCACCTTCGAGCACGACCTGCAGTTCCCGGCGGCCCTGGACCTGATCGCCTCCCTGACCGCCAAGGCCGCCTCTGCCGGGCGCCGCTTCGGCGTCAAGCTTTCCAATACCCTGGCCAACGTCAACGACGGCGGCCGGCTCCCCGGGGGCGAACGCTACATGTCCGGCCGGGCGCTCTTCCCCATCACCGCCCGCCTGTCGGCCAAGCTGGCCGCCGCCCTCAAGGCGCCGCCGGCCTTTTCGTACTGCGGCGGCGTCAGCGCCCACAACGTCTTCGACGGCCTGGCCGCCGGCCTGGGCCCGCTGACCACGGCCACGGAAATCCTCAAGCCCGGCGGCTACCTGCGGCTGGAGCCCATGGCCCGGGAAGCGGTGCGCTCCCTCAAGGCGGGCGTGCCCGTCGCGCCGGACGCCCGCCGGCTGGCGGCCCTGGCCGACGCGGCCCTGGGGAACCCGGTCTACCGGGGGGACTACAAAAAGGGCGAAACCCGCATCCCCCGGCCCCTGCCCCTGACCGACTGCTTCGCCGCCCCCTGCGTGGAAGCCTGCCCGGCGCACCAGAAGGCGCCCCAGTACATGAAGACCCTGGCTTCCGGGGACGCCCAAATGGCGTTGAACATCATCCTGGCGGACAATCCCCTGCCCCACATCACCGGCGTGCTCTGCGACCACGTCTGCATGACCAACTGTTCCCGCGTCGACTACGAAGGGCCGGTGGAGATCCGGGGCATGAAGCTGGCCGCCGCTAGGGCGGCCACGGTACCGGCGGTCAAAAAAACCGCCCTGGCCGGCAAGGGCCGGACCGCCGTTTTCGGCGCCGGTCCGGCGGGCCTGGCCTGCGCCCACTACCTGGCGCTGCAGGGCTATCCGGTCACCGTGTTCGACCAGGCCGCCGGCCCCGGCGGCGTGCCCGCCCACGTCATTCCGGCCTTCCGCATATCCCGGGAGGATATCGCCGCCGACGTGGACCGCATCCGGGACCTGGGCGCGGAATTCCGCTTCGGCCACACGGCGGACATCGACCCGGATCAACTGCAGAAAGAGGGCTACACCTCGGTCGTGGTGGCCACCGGAGCCCCCGTCCCCCGAGCCCTGCCGCTGACCGGATCGGGGATCCGGGTCGTGGACGCGCTGGAGTTTCTGGCCGCCGCCCACGCCGGTTCGGGCGAGTTCGACGGCTGCCGCAACGTCGTGGTCACCGGCGGCGGCAATACGGCCATGGACGCCGCCCGGGTGGCGGTCCGGCTGGCAAGCAAGCCTGCCGTGAGCATCCTGTACCGCCGCAGCCGGGCGGAAATGCCCGCCGACCAGGAGGAATTCGAGCTGGCCCTGGCGGACGGCATCAAATTTTCCGAACTGTCCTTGCCGGAAGCCCTGCAGGGCGGCGGGTCCCGGCCGACGCTGCAGGTCCGGGAGATGGACCTGGGCGCGCCGGACGCCTCCGGCCGGCCCGCGCCGGTAGCCTCCGGCCGCACCCGGGACCTGGACTGCGACCTGGTCATCGCCGCGGTGGGCGAAAGCCCCGACGCGGCCCTGTTTACCCGCTTGGGCGTAGTCCTGGGTCCCGACGGCCGCCCCCGGGTGGACCCGGCAACCCTGGCCACCAGCGTCCCCCACGTCTACGCCGCCGGCGACGCCCGGCGGGGCCCGGCCAGCATCATTTCCGGCGAGGCCGACGGCCGCCTGGCGGCCTACGCCATCCTGCGCGCCGCGGGCATCGAGCCGGTGACGTTCAGCCTGCCGCCGTCGGTCCCCGATCCGGACAAGCTGTCCCGGCGGGGGGAACTGCTGGAACCGCTGCCGACCGACCATCCCGACTTTGTGCAGCGCGAGGCCGAACGCTGCCTGTCCTGCGGCGCGGCCTGCCTGCGCTGCGTGGAAGTCTGCCCCAACCGGGCCAACGTCGCCCTGCCGGTGGCCGTCGGGGGACCGCTCCAGCAGTCCATCCAGATCGTCCACGTGGACGACCTGTGCAACGAATGCGGCAACTGCGGCTTCTTCTGCCCCTACGACGGCAAGCCCTACCTGGACAAACCGACGCTGTACGCAGACGAAGCGGCGCTGCGCTCCGGCGCCAACGCGGGCTTTGCCTTCGTCGGCGCCGCCGCCGCGCCCGACCTGGTGGTCCGGGCTTGCCCGGGTCAAAAGGACGACGTCGCCCGGGTGCCCTACGCCGACTGGATCCGCGCCGCCGAAGGGTCCCCGCTGACGGCCATCGCCGCCGTCATTTTCCGGGACCATCCCTACCTGCTGCCGGAGGCCATCGCATGATCGTCATCGAAAACGTCCGCCTTCTCCATTTTCATCCCGCCGCCGTGGGCGAACCCCTGGACATCGCCGTGGACGGGCCGCGCATCGTCGCCGTCGGCCCAAACCTGGCCGCCCGCTACCCCCAGGCGGAACGCTACGCCCCGGGGGGCTACGTCAGTCCCGGTCTGGTCTGTTCGCACAACCATTTCTACTCCGCCCTGGCCCGGGGCCTGATGGTGGCCGTCGCGCCGGCCAAGGATTTTGCCCAGCAGCTCAAGCACCTCTGGTGGCGGCTGGACCGGGCCCTGGACGAAGATATCGTCCGGGCCAGCGGCCTGGCGGGCGCCATGGACGCGGCCATGCTGGGCGTCACCAGCGTCGTCGACCACCACGCCAGCCCGGAGTTCATCGACGGGTCCCTGGACGTGCTGCGGGAAGGCTTTGACCAGGTCGGCATCAGGGGCATCCTCTGCTACGAGACCACGGACCGCAACGGACGGGAGGGCGCCCGGGCGGGCGTCCGGGAAAACGAGCGCTTTGCCCGCAAGGTCCAGGCCGAACGCGCCGCCGGTCAGGACCAGCGCGTCGAGGCGGCCATCGGCGCCCACGCGCCCTTTACCGTGGACGACGAAACCCTGGGCGCCCTGGCCCAGGTCTGCAAAAGCACCGGCCGAGGCCTGCACATCCACGTGGCGGAAGATAAATTCGACGCCGTGGATTCGCGCTACCGCTTCGACAAGGACATCTGCGTCCGCCTGGACGACGCCGGCGTCCTGGGCCCGACCACCATCCTGGGCCACGGCCTGTTCCTGACCGCAAGCGAACGCGAGCTGGTCAACGCCCGGGACGCCTTCATCGCCCACAACGCCCGCTCGAACATGAACAACAATGTAGGCTATAATGAGATGATCGGCGGCTACCGGAACGCCGTGCTCGGCACCGACGGCATCGGATCGGACATGCTGGAAGAAGCCAACTTTGCCTTCTTCAAACACCGGGACGCAGGCGGCGCGCTGTGGATGGATTCCTTCCTGGGCATGCTGCAGAACGGCAACCGGCTGCTGGAACGCTATTTTCCGGGCCAGAAATTCGGCCGGATCGAAGCGGGCTACGCGGCGGACCTGGCCTTCTGGGACTATGACCCGCCCACGCCGCTGGTGGACGGCAACGTGGCCGGACACGCCGCCTTCGGCATGAGTTCCCGCCTGGTCCGTTCCACCATGGCCGCCGGCCGGTTCATCGTAAAAGACAGAAAACCGCTCTTCGACGCCCCGGGCATCGCCGCCCGGGGTAGGTCCGAGACGCGTCGCTTGTGGCAACGGATGGAGGAACGATAATGGGCAACCAGAAGGGCACGGAAATCAGGGCCAAGGCCGAATCCTACCGGGATTGGACGGCGCGGAATTTGTCGGACATCATCAAGGTGCCGGCCATGAGCAACCAGGAAAAAGACCGCATCCTCTTCCTCAAGGAACTATGCGAAAAAACGGGCTTCGACGAAGTGCGCATCGACGGCTTGGGCAACCTGCTGGCCCGGGTGGGCAAGGGGCCCAAGAAGGTCGTCTTCGACGCCCATATCGACACCGTGGGCATCGGCGACCGGGCGCAGTGGAAAAAGGACCCCTTCTCCGGGGACATCGAGGACGGCCTGGTCCACGGCCGGGGCACCAGCGACCAGGTCGGCGGCGCCGCCGCCATGATCACCGCCGGGCGCATCCTCAAGGAACTCGGCTACGACGGCGCCTACAGCGTCTGGTTTTCCTTTTCCATAATAGAAGAAGACTGCGACGGCATGTGCTGGAAATACCTGATCGAAGAAGAAAAATTCAAGCCCGATTTCTTCGTCTCCACCGAACCGACCTCGCTCCGGCTCTACCGCGGCCACCGGGGACGGATGGAGATGGAAGTGCACCTGAAGGGCGTTTCCTGCCACGGTTCGGCGCCGGAACGGGGCGTTTCCGCGGCCTACAAAGCCGCCCGGGCCGCCCTGGCCCTGGAAAAGCTGAACGCCGAGCTCAAACCCGACGACGACGGCTTTTTGGGCAAGGGCACGGTGGTGGTGTCCAAGATCGACGTCCACGGCCCGTCCCAGTGCGCGGTGCCCGACCAGGCCCTGCTCTACCTGGACCGCCGCCTGACCTGGGGCGAAACCAAGGACCAGGCCATCGCCCAGGTCAAGGACGCCATCAAAGCCGCGGGCATCGACGAGGTGGAAGTGGTCATGCCGGAATACGACATCCACAGCTGGACGGGCAAGCACTACGCCCAGGAGCTCTACTTCCCCACCTGGAAGTTCCCCGCGGACCATCCCTTCGTCAAAGCCGGCGTCGCCGCCCACGAAGCGGTCTTCGAGAAAGCGCCGGTGGTGGACAAGTGGACCTTCAGCACCAACGGCGTGGCCACCGCCGGGCGCCACGGGGTGCCCACCATCGGCTTTGGCCCGGGGGACGAAAACCAGGCCCACGCGCCCAACGAGATTACCCGGGTGGACGACCTCTGGAAGGCCGCCGCCTTCTACGCCGGCCTGGTGTACGCGCTGGAAGACGCCCACCTATAATGGCCGGCGCCCCGCGTTGGTTCTACCGCTGCTCCGAATGCGGCGCCGAATACGCCATCGAGCCCGGCCGCTACCTCTGCGACGCCTGCGCGGCCCGCCAAAAGCCGGACCGGCCGCTGGCGGGGGTGCTGGAATGCGCCTGGGAGGGTGATTGGGCCGGCGGCGCCGACGATATCCCCCTGCCGGTGGCCCGGGAGCACCTGCCCCCGATTCCGGTGGGCAACACCCCGCTCTGGGAGCCCCGGCGCCTGCGCGCCGCCACGGGCTTTCCCCGGCTCTTCCTCAAGGACGACACCGGCGAGCCGACGGGGTCGTTCAAGGACCGGGCGTCCGCCCTGGTCGCCGGCTTTGCCCGGGAACGGGGCATTACCGAGATCGCCCTGGCCAGCACGGGGAACGCCGCGTCCAGCATGGCCGGCGTGGGCGCCGCGGCGGGCCTCAAAATCACCGTTTTTCTGCCCAGGAAGGCGCCCCCGGCCAAGCGCGTCCAGGTGCTGCAGTACGGCGCCGAGCTGCGGGAAGTGGACGGCACCTACGACTTGGCCTTCGACCTGTCCCTCCAGTACAGCGCCGAGACGGGCGTGCTGTCCCGCAACACCGCCTACAACCCGCTGACCATCGAAGGCAAGAAGACGGTCAGCTTCGAGATCGTCCGCGATCTGGCCCGGGCCGCCGGTGCGGCGGCCGGTGCGGCGGTTGCCGATTTCGTGTGCCCGGACCACGTTTTTGTGCCCGTCGGCGACGGCGTCATCCTGGCCGGGGTCTACCGGGGCTTTGAAGACCTGGTCAAACTGGGCCGGATCCCGAAAGTGCCCACCATCTGGGCCTGCCAGGCGGCGGGCTCCAGCGCCATCGCCCGAGCCCTGGAATCCGGCGACTTCGGCGCGCCCGTGCCCAGCGACACCCTGGCGGACTCCATCGCCGTGGACGTGCCCCGCAACGGAGCCCACGCCCTGGCCAAGCTCCGGAAATATGGCGGCCGGGCGGTGGTGGTGGACGACAACCAGATTCTGGCCGCCCAGAAGGAACTGGCCGCCGGGTCCGGCCTCTTCGCCGAACCCAGCTCCAGCGCCGCCTGGGCGGGCTTTCTGCAAGCCCGCTCCCAGCTGGGCCGGGACGAAATCGTCGTCGTCCTGCTCACCGGTTCGGGCCTCAAGGACGTCGCCGGCGCCCTGAAGGGTCTAGGCATCTAATTGAGGCTGTCTGATAACTCGGTCAGTTATCAGACAGCCTCCGTATTTTTTCGGATTTTGGCGAATAGTGTTCCAAACTAGAGTCAACTCCAAAAACTTCAGTTTTTAGAGTTGTTCCGCTTAAAACGCAATTCCTGTAAGGAATT
>DYPP01000185.1 GCA_020719845.1 Treponema denticola
CGACGGATTCGCCGATCGATTGCAGATACTTCGGCCAAACCTCTTCCGCGCTGTACATGGGCGCAGTTCCCCCCTACTTCTCCGGGTACCGGATGCTCAGGTGCAGTTCGTCCAGCTGCTTCTGGTCCACTTCTCCCGGGGAATCGTCCATGGGGGACACGGCGAAGCTGTTCTTCGGAAAGGCGATGACTTCCTTGATGGAGGTTTCGCCGGCCATGAGCATGACCAGGCGGTCCAGGCCGGGGGCGATGCCGCCGTGGGGCGGCGCGCCGTACTTGAAAGCTTCGGTCAAAAAGCCGAACTTCTTTTCCGCCTCCCCGGGGTCAAAGCCGACGATCTTGAATACCCGCTTCTGCAGGTCCGGGTCGTGGATGCGGATCGATCCGGAAGCCAGCTCGAAGCCGTTGAGCACCAGGTCGTAGAGGTCGCCCTTGACCGAGCCGGGGTCGGTTTCCATGGTGGCGTGGTACTGCTCCTGGGGCCAGGTGAACATGTGGTGGGCGGCTTCCCACTTCTGTTCGTCGTCGTTGTACTCGAACATGGGAAAGTCCACGATCCAGGCGAATTCGAAGCGCGCCGGGTCGCAGAAGCCCAGGTCCTTGCCCAGCTTGGACCGCACCGCGCCCAGGGCCACGTTGGCGATCCGGCGCTTGGCGTCGGCCACCAGCAGGATCAGGTCGCCCGCGGCGGCGCCCAGGCCGGAAATGACCTGGGCCTGGGTTTCGGCAAAGAACTTGGACACGCCGCCTTCCAGGGCGGGTTGGCCGTCGGCGCCGGCGACGACCTTCATCCAGGCCAGGCCCTTGGCCTTGTAGATTTTGGCCGCCGCTTCCAGCTCTTCGATCTGCTTGCGCGAATAATCGGCCTTGCCCGGCACCACCAGGACCTTGACCCCGCCCCCGGCCAGGGTTACGCCCCTGGCGGCGGCGGCGACGCGTTCCGCCTCGCCCGCAGCCAGGGCGTCCTTGAAGGCCTGGAAACCGCCGGCCGCCACGTAGGGAGCAAAGTCCTGCTGTTCCAGGGCAAAGCGCAGGTCCGGCTTGTCCGAACCGTAGAGCTCCATGGCCTGGTCGAAGGACAGTCGCCGGTACGTGCCGGGCAGGTCCACGCCCAGGGATTTTTTGAAGACGTAGCCGAACAGGCCTTCGATCATGCCCAGCACGTCATCCCGGCCGACAAAGGACATTTCGATGTCGATCTGGGTAAATTCGGGCTGCCGGTCGCCCCGGGCATCCTCGTCCCGGTAGCAGCGGGCGATCTGGAAATACTTGTCGAAGCCCGACACCATCAGGATCTGCTTGTACAGCTGGGGACTCTGGGGCAGGGCGTAGAACTTGCCCGGATACAGGCGGCTGGGCACCAGGTAGTCCCGGGCGCCCTCGGGGGTGGACTTGATGAAGGTGGGGGTTTCGATTTCGTAGAAGCCTTCCCGCTGCATCCATTCCCGCACCGCGAAGGTGACGTCGTTGCGCAGCTTGATGCGCTTCTGCATGCCCGCGGAACGCAGGTCCAGGTAGCGGTATTTGAGGCGCAGTTCTTCCTTGGCGTCCGAATTCTCGTCGATCTGGAAGGGCAGCAGTTCGCAGCGGGTCAGGATGGTCAGGCCGGCGGCCACCACCTCGACCTCGCCGGTGGCCATGTCGGTGTTCACCATGCTGTCCGGCCGGGCGCGGACCAGGCCCTGCACGGCGACGCAGTACTCGTGGTGCAGCTCCGCGGCGACGGCGGCCAGCTGGGGAGAAGCGTCCTGGTCCACGACGACCTGGGTGACGCCGTAGCGGTCCCGCAGGTTGATGAAGGAGATGCCGCCGTGGTCCCGCTTGCGGTGGACCCAGCCGTTCAGAGTAACCGTTTTGCCCGCATCCGCTTTACGCAGGGCGCCGCAGGTGATGGTGCGCTTGTTCGTTTCCATAGGTATGGACTATACCTTTCCGGACGCGCGCCGCGCAAGGGCCGGGGCCTCAACCC
>DYPP01000186.1 GCA_020719845.1 Treponema denticola
TTTTTGGGGGTGGAGGTATGATTGTTTTCAGGGATTCTGGGATTTTGTGGCGCGAAACGGCCTGTAGTGAAGACCTACCCCCTTGCGGAGGCGGGGCGGGAGAGTCGATGATGCGGGCATGTTCCTGAGGGCGACGCAGCGGAAAAAGGACGGGAAGACGCACCGATACTGGAGCGTGGTCGAGAGTCGGCGGGTGCGCGGGGGCGGCGTGGTGCAGAAGACGCTGCTGTACTTGGGCGAGATCAACGATTCCCAGCACGCCGGTTGGTGTCGGTCGATCGAGTCCGTCGACGGCCGGCAGGGTGTGCAGTTGGCGCTCTTCCCCGAAGACCGCACACCGCCGCCGGATGTTCCGGTCGTGCAGGTGAGGATGTCGCAGTTGGCGCTGGAGCGTCCACGGCAGTGGGGCGCGTGCTGGTTGGCGATGGAGGTGTGGGGGCAGTTGCGCCTCGACGAGTTCTGGGAGAAGCGGCTGCCCGACTCCCGGGAAGGCACGTCGTGGCGGAACGTACTCAAGACGCTCACGGCGTATCGCTGGATCGATCCGGGCAGCGAGTGGCGGCTGCACCGGCTGTGGTTCGACCGAAGCGCCATGGCCGACCTGCTTGGCGAGGACTTCCGGCTGGCCCAGAAAGACACGCTATACCGGTGCCTCGACAGGCTCGTCGAGCACAAGGCGGCACTGTTCAGCCACCTGAAGGACCGGTGGAGCGACCTGTTCCAGGCAAAGTTCGAGGTATTGCTCTACGACCTGACGAGCACGTACTTCGAAAGCGACCCGCCCGAGGAACCAGGGGCGTTGCGGCGGTACGGCTACAGTCGGGACAAGCGGCCCGACTGCGTGCAAGTGGTCATCGCATTGATCGTCACGCCCGAGGGGTTCCCCCTGACGTACGAGGTGCTCTCCGGCAACACGCTCGACCATGCGACGCTCGGAACCTTCCTCAAGAAGATCGAAGCGCAGTACGGGAAGGCCGAGCGGATCTGGGTCATGGACCGGGGGATCCCCACCGAGGCGACGCTCGCCTTGATGCGGACGAGCGATCCGCCGGTTCAGTACCTCGTCGGCACCCCCAAGGGTCGGCTTAGCCGGCTGGAACAGGCGTTCTTGAATCAACCGTGGCGGAGCGTCCGGGACCAGGTCGACGTGAAGCTCGTCCCGGAGGGTGACGAACTCTACGTACTGGCGCGCAGCGAGGACCGCGTCCTCAAGGAGCGCGCCATGCGCCGTCGCAAGCTCAAGCGCCTGTGGAAACGTCTCCGGCAACTCCAGGGCATGAACCAGACACAGGAAGACCTCCTCATGCGGCTGGGGGCCGCCCGTGTGGAGGCCGGTCATGTGTGGCGGCTGGTGTCCGTCCGGACCGGCCCGTTTTCGTTCAGCCTGAACAAGTCCAGGCTCCGGCAGGTCCGTCGGCGGGAGGGCCGCTATCTGCTCCGAACTAATCTCCAGAGCCGAAACCCTGCCGAACTCTGGCCGATGTACATCCAACTCACCGAGGTCGAGCAGGCGTTCAAGGAGATCAAACACGACCTCGGCCTGCGACCGATCTTCCACCAGAAGGACGAGCGCATCGAGGCCCACATCTTCGTCTCGTTCCTAGCCTACTGCCTCCAGGTGACGCTCAAGCATCGCCTGCGCGCTTGTGCCTCGGGCCTCACGCCCCGCGCCGCGCTCGATCAGATGAAGGGGATCCAGATGCTCGATGTCCGTATCCCGACCACCGATGGCCGCATGCTGACCCTGTGTCGTTACACCCAGCCCGACCTGGCCCAGCAACTCCTTCTGGCTCAACTCCAGATGGCCTTGCCCCCTCAACCCCCTCCGAAGATCACCCCATCCATGACCGGAAAATCAGCGGATGTAGTGAAGACCTAGCCGGGCATGGGCCCGTTTTCCGGCCATCCCCAACTTTCACATGGCCGAGTAGCGAAAGACGGGCT
>DYPP01000187.1 GCA_020719845.1 Treponema denticola
CCCGACTTTGACACCGCCAAGTAACACGCCTGTCGGAAAGCCGCATGGCGCAAGGCATTCGGCGAAGTTGCCGAAATCGGTGTGTATCTAGGCGGGGAGAGCGGTCAATCCAGATTCAGGATGGGCTTCGGCGGCTTGATCTTCAGCGCTTTCAATCGCTTAGCGGCATCCGACGAAGGTTCGGTCACCTGCCAGACACGACCGTTGGGGCTGGACAATAGCGCCAGCTGAACCTGTTTCAGATCATCCCGGATGTTGCGCCACGTATCCCGACAGGCGTGCTCGATGGTGCGCTCAAGCAACAGCGACAGCACCGTGATGGCGATGTGGGCATGAATGCGGTGCGGCGCCCAGTGGAACACCGGACGCATCTTCAACCCGCTCTTCATCGTCCGCCAGGCTTCTTCCACCCGCTGCTGCTGTTTGTAGCCCAGCGCCATGTCTTCCGCCGTGAGCGTGTCGTCGTTGCTATGCACCACGAACTTGCCGTCGAAGCGTTCCAGTTCGGTGATCGCCTGGCGGTCAATCGCCAGACCCTGCTTCGTTTCCTTCAGCAGGCGCCCATAGCGGGCGCTGGTCCGAAGGGCGCAGACCCGTTTCGTGTGACTCACCTTGGCCAGATCGGACAGGCTGGCCAATTCCGCTTCCAGTTCCGTGAGCAGTTCCTCCCGATGCGCCTTCTGGCGCGTGGCTTCCAGCGGATTGAAGCAGACCGCATAGCGTCGCCGTCGCTCCCCCTCGCCAACGATGACTTCCTTGACCTCCAGATTCTCGGCGACGGTGCGGTAGCGTCCCGGACGCGACAGGACCTCCTCGGTGACTTCGTCGCCGCGGCGCATCGGCATCGCCAGCAGGTACTTGCCGCCACCCTTGGACAAGGTCTGCAAGTTGGCCTGCGAGACCATGCCGGCATCGCCGACGAAGAGGCAGCGCGTGAGTTGCCAGCCGCGCAGGTCTTCCTTGACCTTGGCGACGGTGGTGACATCGACGGTGTTGCCGGGGAAGACCCAGTGCCGCACCGGGAATCCGTCGCGGGTGACGGCCATACCGACGACGATCTGCGGTGCGTCGCCACGGCCATTCTTGCTGTGGCCGCGCTTCCTCGGGGCCGCGTAGGATTTCTTGCCGGCCGTCTGGCTGCCCTGGACGTTGCCATCCTTGTCGCCCTCATCTTCTTCGTCGATCTCGAAGTGCAGCGAGGTGGTGTCGTAGAAGATCACCTCGACGTCGAGATTGAGCAGGTCGGCGACCCGGTGGAAGATGGCTTGCTCGATGGCCTCCTTGTTCGCTTCCAGAAAGTCCATGGCGCGGTAGAGTTGGTGCAGCTTCAGGTTCTGCGTCCCGTCGATATGCGCGTCTTCCTTGAGCCATTGTTCATGGCAGTAGAGCTTCGACGCCGGGGCGCAGGCGCGATTGGCAACCAAGGCGAACAGGGCGCGCTCGACATCGAATCCGAGGTGCCGCGTGCCGGCCTGCTGGCGCACGATGGCATCGATGCCGAGTTGCTTCCAGATCGCTTCCAGGACGTAGAGGTCGCCGTAGGGCCAGGCGCAGATCAGGCGCCAGTCACCGCCGGCACCGACGATCTCTTCCGGCGAGCAGCGGCGCAGGATGCTCTTGGCCAGCCGGCGCAGACGCTCAATAACGTCGGGATCGTCGGCACGGCCGCAGTTATGGACGATGTGGGCTTGCGACCTTCCCTTGGCGCCATCCCAGACATTCTCCGCCAGTTGCAGGTAGGTCACGATGCTGCCATCCGCCCGCCGTTGTTTGCTCTCGCGTAGGTACATGGGCCCTATCGTACCGGCCTTCAGGGGTGGAAATCAACAATCCATGTATCTAGGGTTTTTGCGACTCAACGCCCGCCAACCCGCGCCGTTACTGGGGGTCGGTCTGAAATGTGCCTCGAAAGTGTCAAAGTCGGG
>DYPP01000188.1 GCA_020719845.1 Treponema denticola
CTAGGCTCTCGCAGAACCGGACGTGAATCTCTCGATTCATCCGGCTCCCATCATGCAGTCGTCAAGACGTTGGCGACCCAATGCGGGAACAGCCTCGGCGCGCGCGAACGCACACCGTTTAGCCAGTCCCATGCACGGGCGGTGCGTCGACGCAAGTGCTTGTACTTGCGTTTGGCCCAACGCACCAAGTGATGGTCAAGTAGTTGCAGCGCCCGATACAGACTCCAGGGCCGGAATGCGCCGTAATAGCGCACCCACCCCTGCACCACCGGCTTGATCTCCTTGAGCACTTCCTCCAGCGAACTCCCACTCCGGGCTATCAGGTGCCAGCCACGCATCTTCTGACGCATCGCCGCCCCAGCCTTGGCGCTCACCGCCGGCAGGAAGTTCTGGAACACCTGGCCCTGTCGGTTCTTCGCCGTTCTCGCCTTGAAGGTGTAGCCCAGGAAATCAAACTCCCGCAGGTCGTGCTCTTGCCGCCGATTCGCATCGGCACAGTACACGACCCGGGTCTTCTGTGGGTGCAACTCCAATCCGCACTCCCCCAGCCTTTGTGCAAGCTCGGCCTTCAAGGCCTGCGCCTGCTCTTGGCTGTCGCAGTGACAGATGACGTCGTCCGCATAGCGCTCGAACGGCACCTCAGGATGGTGCCGCTTCATCCACTCATCGAAGGCGTAGTGCAGGAACAGGTTGGCCAGCACGGGGCTGATCACCCCGCCTTGCGGCGTCCCCTTGGCCCGCTGCTGTACCGTCCCATCGGGCATCACCACCGCCGCTTGCAGCCAGCGCTCGATATACAGCACCAGCCACCCCTGGGGCGCATGCTTGCGCACCGCCCGCAGCAGCAGCGCCCAGTCCATGTTGTCGAAGAATCCCTTGATGTCCAACTCCAGTACCCAGTCATGCCGCCAGCACTGCTGCCTCGCCACCCTCAACGCATCGTGCGCCGAGCGGCCCGGTCGGTAGCCGTACGAGTTGGCATGGAACAGCGGCTCCAGCACCGGCATCAGCCGCTGGGCAACCACCGTCTGGGCGATTCGGTCAGCCACCGTCGGTATCCCCAACGGCCTGGTCTGGCCCGGCTCTTTCGGTATCTCCACGCGCAGCACCGGCGGCGGGATATAGCTTCCGGAACTCAGCCGGTTCCAAATCCGGTACAGGTTGTTCTTCACATCCCGCCCGAACTCTTCCAGCCCCACCCCGTCCACTCCCGCGCTGCCGCCCTTGGCTCGCACACGCTTGTACGCCTTCACCACCTCTTGCTTGCTGATCTCAAACGGCTTTGCTTCGGCCCGAGCATCCTCCCCTTGCGGGTTGTGCTCCAGCCGTCGCCGCATGACGGTGCCCCTTCGGTCCAGCCCCATTACAGTGCCTTCTGCCCTACTACGAGCACCTCCGTCCCTGCGCCCCGCATCGGTACGCTGGCTCTTGCCGGTTCTTCCGACTTGAGCTTCTCCCTTCGCATCGGGACACAGGTTCCTACGTTCCTTACCAAAGCCCAGTCCGCGCTCACGCCGTCTCTATGCCGGATGCCGACCGGGCACTGGTGCAGGCACGCCCCGGCCTTGTCCCGCAGCTGCCTCACCGCCGCGGTTTCGACATCGTCTTGGGTTTTTCGACACGTCATCAAACGGTTCACTTTCGTTCGTCTTCACGGACCACACCTGACGCACTCACCGGCGCGCCTTTTGCCTCAACGCTCACCACCACGGCTTTTGACCGCAGCAGCTTGAGGTGGTTTGAAGCCTGCTCCTGCAAAGCCGGCTCCGAGGGGCCTGCCCTCATCTTCGGTAAAGCACCGCTGCTCCTCGATAGACTCCTCCTTTCCCTGCGCTCGGGAGCGCGTTCGTAGCACACGGTGAGTAGCCCGGGGGAATCGCACCCCTAGGCTCTCGCAGAACCGGACGTGAAT